>ADZZ01000140.1 GCA_000179315.1 delta proteobacterium NaphS2 | reverse complement strand
TTCAGGGTAAACGGCGCGATATTCGGGAGTCAATGGGACATGCTGAACAACAAGCTTTACATCGTCATGGTGGGTCTTCCTGCAAGGGGAAAATCGACCATTGCCTACAAGCTGAAGGATAATCTGACAAAATACGGCATCCGCACCGGCATTTTCAACAATGGCGATCTCAGAAGAAGACTCACCGGCGTAGAAACCTCAAGACCCGAGTTCTACAGCCCGGACAATCTGCATGGGGTTGAACTTCGGGAGAAAATCGCCATCACCAACATGGGGCGCGCTACGGACTACCTGACCCGTACAGGTTATGTGGCGATTCTGGATGCCACCAATGTGAGCGCCAAACGCAGAGAAAAAATCCTCAGATCCATTACGGACCATCCCATACTTTTTATCGAATGCATCAATGACGATGAAAAAATACTCAAGGCAAGCATACAGCGAAAGATATCCAATCCCGAATTCAGCCACCTGACGAGAGAAAACGCCACCAAGAGCTTTCGTCAACGGATTGCCTATTACGAAAAATTGTACACACCCCTTAAAACGGAGCGGAATTACATCAAGCTCGATTCCCTGAACAACAAAATTCTGGCGGAAGAGATTACGGATAAAATTCCTTACTGGGACCGCATTCGCGATTTTCTGGTCACTGACACAGTGAAAAATCTCTTCCTGGTTCGTCACGGCGAGACCTACTTCAACCTGGAAAACCGCATCGGAGGCGACAGCGAACTCACGGAAAACGGCTTGGCCCAGGCCAAAGGGCTTGCACGCTATTTTCAACGAAAAAAAATACCCGTTATTTTTACCAGCGAAAAAAGAAGAACCATACAAACGGCTGTGCCGATCAAAGCGTTGCAGGGAAAATGTACCATTATTCCACTCAAGGAGTTTAATGAGATAAACAGCGGCATCTGTGAGTGCATGAGCTATGAAGAAATTCGGGACCAAATGCCCCATGTTTTTCAGGCAAGGAAAAAAGATAAATACAATTATGTATATCCCAGTGGAGAAGGGTACGTTTCCATGAAACACCGCGTCGATATGGGGCTCAAAAAAGCCCTCTATTTAAGCAGTGATTCCCAGAGTATCATCATTGTGGGACACCGGGCCGTCAATCGAATGATCCTGAGCCACTTCCTTTACCGAAGAGAAGAAGATGTCCCCTACATCTACGTGCCCCAAGATCGATTTTATCACGTGGTCGTCACCCAGGACAAAAAACTTCTTCAGCTAAAACCGTATATGCTCTAGACCTCACTTTCGGATCAAAACCTTGGGGGTCTTGGTCCGCTTGTTGAAAAGCTCACCTTTGTTTCTCCCCGATGTTTAATTTTTGAGAGTGCCGATAATCTCCTTGACGGATTCAATATGGTGCTCCATCAGAAATTTTTCAATACCTGATATGATATCGAGGGAAGCTCCGGGATTCACAAAATTGGCTGTTCCAACCTGAACGGCGTCCGCACCGGCAATAAGAAACTCCAATGCATCCCGCGCTTCCCGAATTCCTCCGATACCGATCACCGGGAGGCGCACCGTTTGCACCACCTGACGCACCATGTGAAGCGCCACCGGTCGAATGGCCGGGCCTGACAACCCTCCCGAGCCGTTTGCCAGTTTTGAGGTTCGCTTTTCGATATCAATGGTCATGCCGGTAAGTGTATTGATCAGGCTAATGGCATGAGCGCCCGCCTTTTCCACAGCTCTGGCGATCACTCGAATATCCGTAACGTTGGGGGAGAGCTTCACGATAACCGGCTTATCCGTTTCCCGAAGAACCCGCTCCGTCACCCGCGCCGCCATATCCGGGTCCGTTCCGAAGGCCATCCCCCCCTGCTCCACGTTGGGGCAGCTGATGTTGACCTCAAGGGCGGCAACGCCGGGAACGCCTTTGAGACCCGCCGCCACAGCGCCGTACTCATCAAGGGAATGGCCGTAGATGTTTACGATAACAAGCACTTTCAGCTTCTGGAGCCAGGGCAGTTTTTCCGACAGGAACGCTTCAAGTCCCACGTTGGCCAAGCCTATCGCATTGAGCATGCCGCCGGGGGTTTCAACGATGCGCGGAGGGGGGTTGCCAACCATGGGTTTCAGGGATATTCCCTTCACTACAATGCCCCCCAGAAGGCCCGGATCCATAACCGACGCGAATTCCCGCCCATAGCCAAAGGTCCCGGATGCCGTGAGAACGGGATTTTTGAGATTGAGGGCGCCCAATTGGACCGAAAGATCCGGCTTGTCCATGCCTACATCACCTCCCAATCCAGAATTTCGGCATCAAACACCGGTCCGTCCTGACACACATGGGCATAGGCGCCGTCGAACCGGGGGGCTTTTCTAACTGCACAACCCTGGCAGGCACCCACACCGCAGGCCATGGTGCTTTCAAGAGAAACCTGGCATGGAATGCTTTTGCCAAGAGCGATTCGGCGAACAGCCTGTAACATGGGGAGGGGACCGCAGGTGAAGATGGCAGAGGGGATTTTTTTTGCATTTGAAAGCACCGATTCCAGGAGATCCGTCACCCGTCCGTGATGCCCTTGCGAACCGTCTTCAGTGGCAATGGCGGGAGAAAGGCCCACAATACCCAATTGGTCAGGGGGGACCACTTCGGCTGAAATGCCGTAACCTGCCAGGAAATGCTGATCCTTTCGGGCCAAGGTCAGTGACAGGAAAATAAGCGGCGCAATACCCATGCCGCCGGCCACCATAATAGGCTGAACCGCTTTTCCTGGGAACGCGAATCCTCTACCAAGGGGACCCAGAACCCGGATCAGGTCTCCCGGTCTCTTCTCGCTCAAAATAGCCGTGCCCTGGCCCACCACCCGATAAAGGATCAATAGAACGTCCCCGTTGACCCCGCAAATGGAAAAAGGTCGTCTCAAAAGAGGATCGATGCTCGACCGAACCCGCATCATGACAAACTGGCCCGGTTTTGCCACATTCACCATCGGTTCCGAACGAAACCCCATAAAAAAAGTATTTTTAGCAACCCTTTTATTGAAGACAATTTCCGTGGATGCTTCGATCATGATCAATTTCCCTGTTATTCAAAGATGTAAACGACTATAAAAAAACAGGGGGTACGGGGCAAGAAAAAAGAAGCCGCCAAAATGCAAAAAGACGGCAACCCATTAACGGGTGAACCCTTTCAATTTCATACCGACCAAGAAATCCATTCGAATGGGGAATTGCGCTATGGAGAACAGCCGGGCATCCAGTAGGGTTTCTTAACCTTATGGTTTAGACACTCACCGACAAGTTTTTCATAAGCGGCAGCTGCGGATAATACAATCTTTCGGGCATCTTTTGCCCCCAGCCACACAGGATGGGTATTAACTTTTTTCACAGATTTCGGATCGTAAAAGAAATTTTCACTTAAGCCTTTCGCCGTTTTGTAAAATCGCCAGAAAGTTCCCCATTGGTTCCTGGTTTCCTCCGGAACATCAAAAATATCATTGATCTTTGCCGCCCGGGGATCCTTGATGTTGACCACATAGATTTTCCAATCGGTCTCAAGATCCGTACCGTCAATCATCCCCAGGGCTCCGATCACCTTCACCCGGTAGGCCATTCCCAGAGGGCATGGCGCCGAACCCACATCGACCACATCGATGGGATCCGTATCTCCCGGAAAGCCGGTTAAGGGATCGTCCTCCAGAACGTTTTCCCAGGTGCGGGGAAGGGCTCCGTAATTTCCGGGGGCGGGGGACCAGGCATAATATCGCGGCCGGTTGAAATTCTGGTTTTTCACCTTTTTCCGGTCCTGCCATATGGGGTTGTGGGGCTCCCATTTGTTTAGTTCAACCTTGGCTTGGGTCCCTCGGCTTACTTCAAAAAAGGCATTGACCACAAACCCTTTTTCATCATCCGAAACCACCAGAGGCACATCGTGCCACAGGGAAACCGGTTTTCCGCTTTGGGTGTTCACAATTTGCGCTCGAAACGCCAACGTTCCCAAAGACCCCGAAATGTCGCGACGCAGACCGGGAACCCCTTTGAATTCCCTGCATTGGGCAAAGTCCACATCGGCACAGGGATCCAGCTGCCGGCAGGTTCCGTTTGCGCTGCAGGGGGATGCAAAGGCGGGATTAATGGCGTTATTTGCCAAGGACGCTTTTTCAGCTGCATCACTATCTACTGAAAAATAAGAAAGGAAAAGAACCAGTATTAGAAAAGTGTTAGCCGCGGAAAATATCATTCCATGCAGTCGATTATTCATTCCTTTACTCCTTTTTCCCGAGTTTCAATAATAGACGGTCTCACCATGATGAATGTCCAATAACCGGTCCGCCATGCGGGCCTTTTGAAGCTCGCGGAGAACATCCCCAGGCGGCACATGCACCGGTTCATTTCCCAAACGGAAGGTTCCCCAATGCACGATCAATATCTTTTTTGCACGCAGGTCTTTTGCCGCCTGTACTGCTTCGGCCGGGTTCATGTGGCTCTGTTTCATGAACCATCGCGGTTCATAGGCCCCCACGCTTAATATGGCCAGGTCAATATCGTAACGCGCACCGATCTCCTTAAAACCGTCAAAGTAGGCGGTATCCCCACTGATGAAAATGGTGGGTCCGGTTTTGGTACGGATGAGATAGCTCCCCCACAGATTCTGATTGGGGCCCGTCAATGGATTGCGCATGGTCCAGTGGTTGCATGGCAGCAGAATGATCTCGCGTTCCCCATCGTTAAAGGCGTCAAACCAATCCAACTGGGTCCGGTTTTTCATTTCCAGGGATGAAAAAATTTGATCATACCCCAGCGGCGTAATGACATGGGTGTCCGGGGTGTCCGGCGCAAAAACGGACAGACTATCTTTGTCCAGATGGTCGTAATGTCCGTGGGTGATGAGAATGTGGTCGGGCTTGGGCATGGTATCGACGTCAAAATCGAGGGGCGTGAAATTTGTGTAAAAGAAAGACAGACCGAAAAAGATCGGATCCACCAGAATGGATACCCCCGCATCCCGTATGAGCACGGACGCATGATTGATGAAGGTGACGGAAAGCCCATCGTACGCGATAATCGGTTTCCAGTCGATGTTGACAGGGTTTACCGGTTCATCCGCATATTGCTCCTCAAAAGGGTTTTCCGAAAAGAGCTTCCATTTCAGAAATTCCTTAAGACCGTGTGTTCTGGGAGGGGCAAAGGGGTTGGTGAAGCGGTCGGGTCCGTGGTGCCGTTTTTCTCGGGCGATCTGTTCCAGGGTCATTTGATTGGCTTCCGCGTCAGGGCTCTCCCGCGACGTTTCCGCATGGGAACAACTCGCAAACAGTATCATGATTGAAAGGGCCAGCCCAAACACCTTGCATTTTGCCGCAAACTTCGATTCTCTTTGTATTTTGGATTTCATTTCCCGTATGCGGCATTATTTCAGCCGTGTCAATACCGCATTTTCATCCCCCGTCACCAGGGGATTCTGTTTTCGGTTGGCTTCCCGTCCGGCCCAATAGGGCACTTCATCCTCCAGGTAGGTCTTCATTTCCCCTGTTGTGATCGCCTTATCCCCGTTCTTATCCGCCTTGCCGCCCAAGCCTTTCAGGAAAAAGTAGGTAAAGAGGCTGTGACGTTTGGCCGGGTACCAGGCGCACACCTGATCCTTATCCGCGCCGCAGAAAACCGAACCTCCCGCCATTTTTCGGACCGGTTGTCTACTTTTCAGCATCCCCGGGCTGATCTTCTTAAAGAGCGGTCCCGCGGCCGAATACCCTGAAAAGCAGGCATCCAGAACCACGGTCACCTCCTTGGCCGGTAGTTTGGACAGAATGTAGTAAAAAGCATCCAGGGAATAGCCGTTGTTGGCGATATAGTCTACCGCCGCGTCCACGGGCACCAGGTAATTGGCACTTCCATGGGGTCCCGGTGCACCGTGCCCCGCATAGTATATAAATACCTGTGAGCATCCCTTTCTGACATAGCGGTGTAGCATCCCCTCGGGGTTTTCCTGGGTGCCGAAAATGTTCCGCATATCCGCGAAAGAAACATTGGTGCGATAGATAATGTTTTCCGGATCATAGCCCATGGTACGCACCAGATATTCTTTGACCGCCATGGCATCCCGCTCCGCGTATTTCACATCCGAAAGGCCTTTCTTCTCCGCTTCATACCGCTGGTTCCCTATCACCACGGCCACGCCGTAGGGTCTTTTGATGTTTCCCAGGGGAATATCCATATCCACATCCACGGTATCGGAAACCGGGCTTTTCTTGAGGTAATCGTTCAGGAGTTTCTCGTAGCACGCCGCCACACGGGAATTTTGCGGCCATCTTTTGGCGGCTTTCTTCATAACCGCAATCCCACCGGGATAATCTCCGACGGCCGCATGGGCATTGGCCAGGGTCTCCAGTATCTCGGGGGAATCCGGGTCGAGACCCGCGGCCTTTTGCGCGTGGGAAAGGGCGCTCTTCATGTTGTCGCCACGCTCAAGCAGCACGGATGCCAGGTTGTTGTGCCAGAGGGCCCTGGTGCCGTCCTTTTGAACCGCCATCTCCAGATACTTCCGAGCACGCGCCAGATCCCCATCGCCGTAACAGGCCATTCCCGCGTTGTAGGCAAAGGCCCCATCATCAGGGCAGAGACGGTACGCTTTCAGGAACAGGTCGATCCCCCGTTTCTTGTTTTTCTTGTAAGCCGAGGCCGCCCTTTCCGCCACATCCCGGGCCACATCGCAATTGTCAGCCGCATCAGCCATCCCGGAAAACAGAAAAACAAGCCCCACGCTCATGAAAACAAATAATCTCAGTGCCATCTTGATTCTCCCCATAATTTCTCTCGTTCCCACGCAGAGCGTGGGAACCAGGGGCTAAGCTCCGCTGCTCACCGATCTGCTGAAAAGGCAAGCCGGAAACCGACGTTGTTGAACCGGATGCCGGGCGAATTCCAGTTGCGATTCGCCGACCGGCAGCTCCCGGCGATGAGGCGCCAACCGCCGCCCCGAAACACCCGGATCGAGCCCCCAGAGGGACCTTTAGGATCCGTCACCGAGCCCGAAGGGTAATCGCCATACCAGTCCTGGCACCATTCCCAGACATTGCCGTGCATGTCGTACAAACCCCAGCCATTAGGAGCGAAACTTCCAACAACAACCGGTTTTTTCCTATATTCCCCTTTGCTGCAAGCATTGCCAGGATGGTTCCCGTCGTAATTCGCCTGCCCGGTGGAAAGACAATCACCCGTATAGAAAGGTGTCTTGGTCCCGGCCTTGGCCGCATACTCCCACTCCGCCTCCGTGGGAAGGCGGTATTTGCCGGTGCCTTCCATCCCATTGAGTTTTTGAATAAATTTCTGACAGTCCTCCCACGAAACACTTTCCACGGGACAACCGGACCCGCAGTTCTCAAAGTGGGACGGATTACTCCCCATGACCCGTTCCCACTGCCCCTGAGTCACCTCCGTGGTCTGAAGGTAATACCCATTTGTCAGGGTCACCCGGTGCTGTCTTTCGTCTTTATCCCGTCCGGCCTCACTCGAAGGACTCCCCATCATAAAACTTCCCGGTTTAATGTAAACAAACTTCATGCCCAGATTGTTGGTAAATGCTCCGCGGACAGCGGGCTCGGGTTTGGGCCGCTCAGGCACCACGATGGGCACGGCCGTGAGATGGAAGGTCATCTTCCCCTCCTCGCCGGCTGACAGGGTGACCCACCGCGTTTCCGTCTTAAACCCCTGCGCCGACACCTCCACATGATACCGGCCCGGCGCCAGGGCCATCCCCTGGGAAAAGGGCGGGCGGATGTTCAATATCCGCACACGTGCGTCACCGGGGGTCGTCACAACAAAAAGTCGCGCGGGCTCCGGTTCCGATGGCTTTTGCTCCCACACGGGCTCGAATTTTTCAACGACCCCCGCCACGCTCACCCGGGGTGCTTGAAGCAAGAAAACCGTCAATATGACGGTAAGAATAAGAATGAATCTTGTTTTCAGGCTTTTGGTCATTTCATTTTCTTCTTTTCTGGCCTTTTCTTACCAGCTTTCACAAATTTCCAATAACCCCGCCTCCCCCGCGTAATTCCGCGCACTGGAATAACGCCAGTGTTCGGGCACATCAACATATCCGCGCCGCACCGGATTATTGTGCATATACCCCAACCGCTGCCGCATCATATCCCTGTCTTGAATAAGCACGGGATGGCTCCCCTCCTGCCAAACCTGATATTCCCTGTCCACCTTATGGACCAATTTTGCACGCTTCAATTGCTGTAAAATACCCTTCTCGCCCTTCTCTATCAACAAATCAATGATCTTCCGTGCCGTAAACGACTTGAACCGGCCGATGGTATGGGGCAGAGTCACGCTTGAAATAATAAAGTGCATGTGGTTTTCCATAATGACGAAGCCATACAGGACCAAGTCATTGCTTAATTGGAGATAGCGCAGGGATTCAAGGAGAATGTCAACGCTTCGGGGCCGGGTGAATATTGGGAGCCAGTTTACCACGGTGCAGGTTGCAAAATGAGGTTGATTATTCAGTTTTATCCTATAGCGATCTTTTGCCATGATTTTGTCTTAATGGACGCGGAGCGTCCAACGTACGTTCCCACGCGGAGCGTGGGAACGAGAGAAAATGCAGCGTGGGAACGAGAAGGGTTGTAAAATGATAAAAGCCCCTCATTCACATCCCGCCCCCACCCAGTAGCTCAACACCACTTCATTCCAGTCGTGTGCCGTACGAAGCACCTCCAAAACCTTTTTCATGTCCCCGCCCCTTGCGCCCGCGTAGACATGGTCCTCGGGGATGGGCAAAAAGGAAAAATCCATGGGTTTTCGACTGACAATGATCTTGATGGATTCGTGGCACAATTCGTCTTGTTTCAGGGGATAGAAGACCAGTTGCACATCCCCGGCCAATGCGGGGGGCGGAAACCGGAAAGTTCCCGAGGGAAGGGGTTGATCGCGCGTCCTCCTGTTGGGATAAAACAGGGAAACGGTGTAATCCGCCGCAACGCCCAGGATGTAGAGATGAACGCCCGGTTCGGTTTCAACGGAAATGACCGCCGGAACGCCGGGCGGATAACAGGGAGGCTTTCGATCCATGCGGGCCTTTATTTCGGGTCGGTTTTGGGACCGCGCATCCGGGGCTATGGCCTCAATGCCCCGATGATAAACATTTCCCTTCTTGAGAGATGCCTGATGTTCCCACCCGGCGGAAAGGCCCTCCCGGTAAATAATCGTCCCCACCACTGTTCCGTCCCTCACCCGAAGGGCCTTGATCACCAGGTGAATCTCGGGTTTTTTGCCGGAACCGACGGTTCGGTATTCAACCACGTATGTCCCGGTCGCCACCACGTCAGCTTCGGCGTGGTCCAGAATACTGCGGGCGCCGGAACCGAACATTTCCATCTCATCTTGAAGGAGCCCCAGGTCTTTCCGGGTTTTAACGACCACGCCGTGATCCGAAAGGCAAGCTTCCACCCGGGTTCGCCACCGGTCGCCAAGCGCCGTGATGTCACCGGATTTTTCTTCATAAATGGGAGAAACGGCCGCGGATTCGCCTTTACGCATGCGTTCGGTGATTTTTTCAATTTGCGCTTCAAAATCGCCTGAATGGGCATTGGCGAGCGGTAAGAAATAAATAATTGTCCACAGGGTATAGAAAAAAGCGTGCGCTTTTGCGGATTGGTTCATGGGTTTCTCCGGTTCACGGACTATATATAGCCTTCTTCCCGAAGATGATAATATATCCCTCTTTTGTACTTTCTGTCAAAAAGAACCTGGCGCAAAGCAGCCGTTGTCATTTTGGAATGGCTTTTTCAGGTCGCAGGCTTAGCGTCGCAGGAATCCGGGTGCTGTGGGCAATGAATTGGACGCTGAGCGTCCGCTGTACGTTCCCACGCGGAGCGTGGGAACGAGAATGTCATCTTGTGGAGAAACTTCGCTTCTGTTTTCGCCTGCCGGTGATGACCTGTTTCTGCGCTTCTTTGCCTTTCGGGTTCTTTTCCACAAAAATCCTTTTTCCCGTAAAGGGATTCCGGCCGGTATAATACATGAGCGTCGAAAAAGTACCCGGCGTGGGGGTGAAAATCTGAACCTGCTCGGGGAGATGGTGCAGGGTTTTCTCGGCAAAAAGCCGCAACGCCTTCATGTGGTGTCCGTTGCATCCGGGATGGGCGGCCATTAAATAGTAGGTTAAGAAGATGTTGTGGTCGATTTTTTGCTTTAACTGAGCAAAAAGCCCTACAAATGCCGTCAACTGCTCGGCACCGCCCGGTTTTCCCATGAGGTCCAGGACCGGTCCGGAGACATGTTCAGGGGCAATTTTAAGCTGCCCGGACACATGATGCCGCAACATATTTTCCAGATAAGCCCTCCCCGTCTTATGGTCTCCAAGAATCAGATCGTACCGAACCCCCGACCCCACGAAGACCTTTCTGACACCCGGAATCCCGGAAAGCGCCCTTAGAAGTAACAACTGGCGGCCGTGTTGAACCGGCAGATGTTTGCAGACCCGTGGAAAAAGGCATCCCTTGTCTTTGCAGGCCCCCTGCTTTTTTTTCCGTTCACACTCAATGCCGTACATGTTGGCCGTGGGTCCGCCGACATTTGAAATAATTCCCTTGAAACGGGCATCCTTTGAAAACCCTCGTGCTTCCCGCAAGATGGATGCCTCGCTTCGAGACGTCACATGCCGACCCTGGTGAACGGTAATGGCACAGAACCGGCATTCCCCGTAGCAACCCCGGTGTGTGGTCAGGGAAAACCGAATGGTGTCCAGGGCCGTCACTTTTCCCGCATTTCTGTAAAACGGGTGCACATCCCTCGCATAGGGCAGTTCATGGATTCGGTCAAGGGCATCTGTTGAAAGCGGCAAAGCGGGCGGGTTCTGAACCAGGTATCGCGTATCCTGTTTCTGGTAAAGGCGCTTGCCGGTTACAGGATCCGCATTTTCATAAAAGGACCTGAACATATGGGCGAACTGCCTTTTGTCTTTCTTGACCTCTTCATGGGACGGCAGCGCCACATCCGAAAATGGTGCAAGGGGTACCGGAATATCCCGGCTGATATAACAGATGCCCCGCACACCTTCCATGGACTTCCCGCCACGGCGCTTATGAGCCAGTGCCGGAACCGTCTCTTCCCCCATTCCGTAAACCAGCACATCGGCTCTTGCGTCAAACAAAATGGATCGTCTGACCGCATTGTCCCACACATCATAGTGGGAAATGCGCCTGAGACTGGCTTCAATACCACCGATGACAATAAAAGGGTTGTCCTTGAAATACTTTCGAATCAGGTTGCAATACACGATAACCGCGCGATCGGGTCGCCGGTTGTTGATGCCGCCTGCCGTCAAATCGTCCTGTCTTCGCCGCTTGCCGGACGCCGTGTAATTGGCCACCATGGAGTCCACGGCACCCGCGGTCACCCCCCAGAAAAGTTCCGGGGCCCCCAGTCTTGAGATATCCTCACGACTTTGAACGTCCGGTTGGGCAATGATGCCCACACGATATCCTTCTTCCATCAACACCCGCGCGATCACCGCCACGCCCATGTGGGACGCATCCACGTAGGCGTCACCGGTCACCAGGATCACATCAAGACCTTCCCAGCCGAGGGCCCTTACCTCTTTTCGGGTGGTGGGAATAAATCGGGGCTTTATGGGGAACCCCTTTCCGTCAATATTCATTAAGCCGCGGCGACACTACAAGTGTTAACGCCCTTTATGACGGATTCAGGTGCCACAAAAGGTTGTCTTCTTACCGCTTCCATATTTACCGCCACGCGAAGCGCCTGCAGGCCGTAGACCCCTTGAAGGTTCTCCAGATCGAGTCTTTCAACTCCCTTTTCTAAATAGTCTTCATCCTGCAGGTATTCGATATATTTCATGTATTCGCGCATTTCGCGTCCGTGGGAATAGACGATGGCGATTTTTCCGGGCTGTGTCAGACGCTCTTTGTTTCCTTTGATTTTGGCCTTGTCGATGCGTTTTTTGATGATTTCATGGCGCATGTCATAGGCACCGTCCACATCAAACCGCCGCTCATCGGGTCGAAAACGGATGGAAAGGGGTGTATCCTGAACCAGAATCAAATGGGCCGCTTCAAGGGGCATGGCGGCGGACGCTTTCAGATCCTCCGTGCGCCATGCCACACCGCACATGACCATCAGCTGCCACAGCCGCAGGTTTTTGAGATAAAGCATATCAAACTTCAGGTCTTCCACCATGGAAGCACCGATATAGATGGTATGATCCACCCCGTCGGTTTTCATCTTCTCAAAATAATGGGGGAAAAAGGACTGGGCCGTCTCCTCTTCCTCGTCCAGGTAGGCGCTGACGGCCTCATTGATTCGGGAAACGCTGTTCTCAAAATCCTTCCGCTTATGGTATATGACGCCGATTGTGGGCTCCAGTGCCGCCCGATAGGATCGGATCGGCGTTCGCATCCCGGGTACCGTCTCCAGAAGGTGGTCCAGCACCGGTTCCACCTCCTTGCGGATGAAGTCCGCCTTATCCACCTCGTCTCCGGATTTGAGGTTGTCCCGGATCTCATCCATATTCTTACGGATACGGTGGTTTATGGCATCCAGAATGGGCAGCGGCTTCTGCTTTCGTGCCAGTTCAATGATGTTTTGCAGCATCTCAAACTGCTCCACCAGGTCCGACTGAAGGGCCGCGTTGCGATAATCGCTGGAATCCCTGATATCGGAGGCACCGTAAAGGGGGTACACTTCGGGAAACAGAATCGGCTCCAACTCCGTTACGGACGGATCTTCCTGTTCTATGAAATTGAGCGCCGCCCGGTTGAAACGCCATTCCACCGACGGATGGATGGCCGTGCACTTCTCTTTAATAATGGCCTGAACCCTGGCGTTCAGTTCCTCCATGCCGCGATTGAGTGCCATGGAGAAAAGCGGCGTGATCTCATGAAGCTTCAGGGTGTCCAGCATGCTGAAAGCGCCCGGCTGAGGGGATTTGACCGAAAAAGTGCCCTGGAATTTGTCCTGATAGTAGAGGGGCGCCACAAACAGGCTTCTGAATCCCATTTCCAGCATGTGCTGCTCCACTCTCGATTTGTTCTCAAGGCGTTGCAGATCCCGAATCACCCTTTGTTCGCCTTTTTCCACCACATCGGCAAAAACAGAACCGTTGAAATCGGCCTGCATGCAATGCTCCGAATCGCAAAAGATACACCCTTTTTCCATTTTATGTTCGGGGTTCAAAATCATAATTTCGTCACCCCTGAAAGCGGATATATCCATTTTCAGATCCGGCTGTCCCAGATAAATGCAAAGTTTTTCGTGCAATCTGGAAAACCCTTCCGATGAAAAAAGGGATTCCTTTTCGATGAGGTCCCGCTTGAGGGAACTCAGCACCTCCTGATCGGTCACATCCACGGCACGGCAGACGCCGAAACCCTCAAACATGAAGCGGTCGGGCGGTACGATCTCCAGCCACCGTTTCGCATCATCCCCTTGGCCGAGCACCCATTCTCTGTCGACATCGGAGAGGGGTTTCAATTTTTTCGTTTGTCGGACTTCCACAAAACGCGTGTCAAAAGTAATTTTTAAAAACCGGTCCAGGTGCGTATGGGGATCAAGCAATCGGACGATCAACGGAAAATCGATGGAGAAATCCACATGGTAGAAGGTCTTGAGAACCAGGTGACAGGCCGTCACGATCCGCCCCATGGCCCAGCGCTTTTTATCCAGAGATGTCACGTTTCCAAAATCCATACAGTTTTCGGAAGGCCAGAGCCGTTTGAACCTGGGCGTCACAAAAATGGTCTCATTTTGAAAAGGTACGAAGGCCGCGCCATAGTCCCGGTCGTTAAAAGCGGGGGGGAATACAATATTCAAGAGCATATCCACCAGGCCCCGGCTCTTTTCCAGAACCGTCAAATCCGTAATGGGTTCGGTGAACTCAGGTTTATTCTGCAACTCTTCTTCCACAGCCTTCATGATCCCTGTTTCCACGCTGCCGCCACTTGAAAGCAGCTGGCGCCAGAGATCGATCAGACCGGAAAAGCTGAGTACGCTTTTAAACGGAAATTCAATGGTACTTTCAAACATAACGAATTCCTTATTCTAAGAGTGAACAGCCAAGTGTTACACCAGAGTTATAAGATATCCACCCAAGCCCTGAAGGTCAAGCGACGGGCTTGTTTGGAAATATGCTTCCCGGCTTGTAAATAAAATCAAAATGCTTACAATACCGGCTTGTCCAAAATTTCGAAAGTGGAGCTTCTATTCATCATGACACAGATGTTAAGAAATGAAAAACTCAGAAACGTTGCAATCATTGCCCATGTTGATCACGGCAAAACCACCCTGGTGGACGGTCTGTTCCGCCAGAGCGGCCTTTTTCGATCGGGCCAGAAGGTGGAAGAACGGCTCATGGACAACTTGGAACTCGAAAGGGAACGTGGCATTACCATTGCCGCCAAAAACTGTTCGGTGAAGTGGAAGGGTGTTCGGATCAACATCATCGACACCCCGGGGCATGCCGATTTCGGCGGGGAAGTGGAACGTGCCCTCAGCATGGCCGACGGGGCCATCCTTCTGGTGGACGCTTCCGAAGGCCCTTTGCCGCAAACCCGTTTTGTGCTGAAAAAAGCCCTGGATGCACAGCTTAAAATCTTCGTGATCATTAACAAAATCGATCGGAAGGACGCCAGACCCGCCCAGGTGCTCGACGAAATATACGATCTTTTAATCGATCTGGACGCCAATGACGATCAGCTTGAATTCCCCCTCCTTTACGCCGTGGGCCGTGACGGCATTGCCCAAAAAACTCTTAAGGAAAAAGGCGAAAACCTGCACATCCTGCTGGATACCATCCTTCACGAAATTCCCGGGCCTTCCCATACGGCAAACGCTCCATTTCAGATGCTGGTCTCGGATCTCGGCTATTCCGATTACATGGGACGGCTGGCCATCGGAAAGATTTTTAACGGTTCGGCCCGATCCAGGGACAGCCTGGTCTGTCTGGATGAAATGGGAAACGCCATCGATCTCAAGGTCAGCAAACTTCAAACCTATGACGGCATGACCCTCACGGATACGGACAGCGTAAGCGCCGGAGATATCGTGGTGCTGGCCGGTATTGACAATGTGAAGATCGGCGACACCATCTGCAACCGGGAAACCCCTTCCGCCCTTCCCCGGATCAGCGTGGACAAACCCACCGTAAGCATGAAATTCGTCATCAACGATTCACCTCTGGGGGGTCGTGAAGGAAAATATGTACAACTGAGCCGCATTCGGGAACGTCTCTTGAAAGAAACGCTTCTCAATGTGGCCATTGAAGTGGAAACCGATGAAAAACAGGACCGCATCATTGTTAAAGGACGGGGAGAGTTTCAACTGGCCATCCTGGTGGAAACCATGCGCCGCGAAGGGTATGAATTCAGCGTAGGCCGACCCGAGGTAATTTTCCGCCATGAAAACGGCCGTAAAACGGAACCCGTCGAGCGGCTCATGGTCGATTGCGAAGAACAGTTCATGGGTCTGGTGACGGAAAAGCTGTCCCTGCGCAAAGGCCGCATGACCAACCTGGTCAACAACGGCATGGGGCGCGTACGTATCGAGTTTTCCGTGCCTACCCGCTCCCTCATCGGCTATCGGGATGAATTTCTCACCGACACGCGGGGGACCGGCATCATGAATTCGCTGTTCGACGGATACGAGCCTTTCAGAGGAGAATGCCCCAGCCGTTTTACCGGATCCATCGTTGCGGACCGGTCAGGGACCGCCGTGCCCTATGCCCTCTTTAATCTGGAGCCCAGGGGGCGACTCTTCGTCACGCCCGGGGAGCCGGTTTACGAGGGAATGATCATCGGTGAACACAACCGAAGTCAGGACATCGACGTTAACGCCACCAAGGAAAAAAAGCTTACCAACATGCGGGCCGCCGGAAAGGACGACAACGTACTCCTCTCCCCCATCAAACCCATGACCCTGGAGCAAACCATCAGTTTCATTCGGGAAGACGAACTGGTGGAGGTGACGCCCCTTTCCATACGGATGCGAAAGAGCATTTTGAACGGCCAGAAGCGGCATATGTTAAGATCCGCAAAAATAAAAAGACAAACAGCTGAGAATGGCCATTAGCTGATGGCTGAGCGGTCCCTCCTTTCTAGAGCAAAACAAGCTTGAGTTCTTGATGTGGATGGACCAGAGGGATGTAGCAAAAGGATGCCTGCTCACCGTTGAACTCCAGGTGGCCGAGGCTGCACCCTATGCCGCTTATCTTTTGACACACTGGTTTCGCGATATGGCCTGTCCCGAACTCGAAAAATTGGCCACGCATTTCGACCCGTGGGTCAGCGAAAGAGCGCAAGCAATATTATTGGGTATTCATCGATCAGGGGTTCCCAAACTTTGGATACAAACTCTGAACGGCTTCGAGGCATTGCGGGGTGGAACCGCCATGACGGAGGCGGATTGGCAGCGCAACAAGGCTAAAACATTGCTCAAGGTAATCGTTGCGCACGGCGGCAAAAAGGTCCCCAAGGATGTGGTGATCGAAGATCTTTGGCCGGACAGTAGCGTTGAAACCGGAGAAAAGAACTTCAAGGTCACCCTTCATCGGCTCAGAAAGTCGTTGGAACCGGACCTGCATAAATCCTTCGGCTCTGCTTATATTCACCTGGACGATAAGCGTATTTCTCTTGACGCAGAATTATGCGAGATTGACGCGGAGGCCTTTGCTTCCTTGATTGCGGAGGGAAAAAACCATGATAAGCAAGGCCGGCTGCGACTGGCGAAACAGTGCTTTAATAAAGCCATCAATATATACAATTGATGCAGGAATTACAAGTTCCCCCCGCCAAAAAAACGGAAGAAATCTACAAAAAAATCATGGAAAATCTGCGCAACAAATAGCCCCGATCCATCGCCTCCCTAGCCATTTTCGACCCGTGGTTACCTTTTGGTAACCCTTCCCAAACTAAAATTTATTCCGCCGCCGAAAACTCTATTGTTCAAAGGTGAAAAACTGTCTTTATGAGATCCGCCAACCTCTGGCACAGAGGGATACGCTAAAAAGACGCGCGCCCCTCCAGCCTCTTCGCAGGAAGTTGTACAATGGAGACGCCCCTAAAGATCTGCCAATTTTGCTCCTGACACATTGTCGCCTATGATGTCAGGAGCTTCAGAATCCCAAGTAAAAACGCCGAACCCATTGTCGCTGGGATCGGAAAGCCACGGGTTTTGGTGCTTCCCCTGGCCATCTTTAAAGCACTTGCCAAGTTTCAGTAATACAGCCAGGTCGGCGCGAGCAATATCGTTCAGATGGAATTGCTCGCTGTTTTGCTTGATAGCTTGTTTCAAAAAAAGGAGGGTAAAGCCATGCAAACACTCAAATCGAAAAAAGTAATGCTGTTGCTCATTGGTCTAGTTGCGATCTTTGTCTTTGGGGTAACCACGTCCCTTGCACAGGAAAAGATTAAATTGCAAGGGAAACGGTTTGGCACTTACACATCCGATTCCATCAAGGTTGAAGATATGGAAAACCATATTCTTGGAACAGGTATGGCAAAAGGGGTAGATGTTATTCAGGGTTCAATCTTTTTTACTTGGTCAACCGCCGACTTGGTCAACGGAAATGGAACCCATCAGGGCTACACGAAGACCATAGATAAGGACGGGGATGCCACTTTCGGTAAATGGCAGGGAGAAGTCTCAACCACCATGTCTCCCAAAGGAACACCTCTTGTCATGTTCGAAGGAACTTGGTCTTTTACCAAAGGCACAGGTAAATGGAAGAATGTTCAAGGAAATGGTACTTACAAAGGAAAGTTTATTGGACCGGGGATCTATTCGTATGATTTAGAAGGCGAATATTTTATCAAGAAGTGAGGCGCGGGCATTCTCGCGGAACCACCGGTCACCTATTCCAGGCAGGGTGAATATGGCCCTGCCTTTTTATCTGGCGGCAATTCCAGACACAATTCCGCACAATTCCGGGGACATCGTACTCTTAATTCCTGTAGCTATTCTAAAGAATTAAGTGCAATATCCATATAATTACGAATGGTTAGGAGAAATGATGACAAAAAGCCCCTTGAAGATACCTATATGAAGCCACAAAGGATCCGCCATTTTATCCTTGGAAATTCTATAGGTTATACAAAGCACATCAATGGGTTTATGATTTTCCAATTCACGCTAAGCTTTTATAGGAGGGTGGTAGAATGAAATAAAGAAGGCGATCATGAAGCACAACTTTTCACAAACCCGTCAAGGCGTCACGCCCACCAAATATTGCGATTTTTTATTCCGAATGATGTCTTTGGTCAACAGGCTCTTTTTGCGGAATTTTTCTTCCAGGATGACCTCCACTTTTTAAAGCTTGGATGCGCAGAGATACTTTTCACGGAGCCTGCCGATCGTTTCGATGATTTTGGGATGAGATTTGGTTCGCCTTTTCTTGCMAGACCGTTGCGATATATTCAAGCCGCTCTAAGAACAGATTCTTCTGGCGGGTGCGAATCCTTCTCCGCCCCCTTCAAGTGGTCAAACAAACAGGTTTCCCGAAAGCTGTTCGGGAAATGTTTTATGAAAACCGTTTCGCCTGGAAGAAGGCCGGACGCTTTCGTGAATCTCCACGCCGGGCGTGTCCGACAGGAAAAACGTAGTGCACGGTTGAACGGCCTTGTGCTGGATATGAAAGAGCGGCAGATCAGCTTCACATATATGCGAGTTTTTCGTCATGCTAAAAATCAAATTCCATTGAAGCAAGGATGAGCGATTTCCAAAAATGAGCAGCGCTGAACAGAACCCTAAATTCTGGTCCGGTTACGACGAACGTTTTGAAACCGCCTCCGCACAGGGCATGGACTTCAAATCCTGTTCCATCCCTGATTTCATACGCAAGGCCATCGAAGGGAAGTGATCACCATCGGCGTAAGAATACGCTTTGTGCAAATGGGTGACCCTTTTCATTGTTTCACGCCTTCCGGGCCGTTATAATTTCCTCAAGGCGATGTCCTCTGCTATAAGACATTTCTTGGCAGGAGAAATCCAAACCCAAAAAGATCGATGAAAATCTTTTCCGGATGGCCGGTTCAGTTTTTCGTTGTGCGTTGGATCCGCTCTTTCAACCGGTTCTGGATACGCAGGAAGGCGTCCACCACATCCGGATGAAAATGGGCGCCTCGTTCCCGGGCGATGATTTCCACCGCTTCGGCATGGGGACGTTCGGGCTGATAGCAGCGGGCCGAGGTCAGGGCGTCGTAGGTGTCGGCTATTGCCACGATGAGGGCCGATAGGGGAATTTCTTCCCCTTTTAAACCGTTGGGATAGCCACCGCCGTCGTAGCGTTCATGATGAAAGAGGGCGATTTCCCGGCCCATGGAGATGAAGCTGGCCTGTCCCAACTTTTCATCCATATCGCGCAACGCCTCCCCCCCGATGGAGGTGTGGAGTTTGATGACATCGTATTCTTCGGCGGTGAGCGGACCCGGTTTGAGGAGGATGTCGTCCGGAATAGCCACTTTGCCTAAGTCGTGCAAGCTGCATGAGTCGGTCAGGTTGTCCACAAAGCTGGCATCAATCCGATCCCGGTATCTATCGTCCCGCCCCAGTTCCAGTGCAATTTCCCGGCAGAGGATGCGGACCCGATCCAGATGCTCACCGGTGTATTTGTCCCTCGAGTCGGCCAGTTTGGCCAATCCGAATATCGTCGCCTTCTGGGTCTTCGACTGAACCTCCTGTTGTTCTTCCAACTCTCTAACCTTTCGGATTAGGGCTTGATGTTTCTTGTCCACTAGAACTTCCAGAGAATTGGAGTGCTCCCGCAACATGGCCTGCATCCCTTCCATGTCCACCCGGAGCAGATACTCTTTCCAACGGAGACGCATGTTGGTATGTGCGCCCACATAGGCGATGACAAGGGTCGCAACGACGAAAAGGTTGTTTGCCAGGAAAATCAAGGCATAAGAGGGCCAGTTCAGCGTCAGCGTCAACGTCAGATAGATTGCATAGAGCACCAGGGTATGCAGAAAAGTGCGACTGGGCCGGACCGGGAGGAGAAGGCAAAAACCAATGAACACCAGGTTCAACCCGGCATAATAGGGGGTGGATAAGCTGTTGCTGTCCAGGTCGAGGATCATTTTGATGATAATCCCTCCGACCAGGTAGAAGGCCGTCAATCCCAGGTAAAAATTCTGGTCCCCCCAGTCCCGGGAGCGGTTAACGGCCCACAGAATCAGGCAGCCGCCGGAGGCAATCATCCGGTAGATCAGGAAAGTCCTCCATTGCGCCGGGTAGAGGAAATAATCCAGCAGGCCGAAGAGAGGCACAAGAAAGGCTCCCAGCAAGAGGATGACATCCACCCGATGACGGAGGACGGGAGCCAGGTCTTTATAAAAACGCGAAACCTGGTCCGGATTCGTTTCGACGGTGTCCCAATGTTCGAAAAAAAATCCGTTGAGAATGATGGGTTCCTCCTCTGGTTAAAGTGGCGCGGCCATTTTACGGGCGAACAGGAAAAGATTGACCCCTTCCGGTTCGCAATAGACTTCCACTTCGGCACCGAAAGGCGTGTCGGCCAGAAGGCTGCGGAGTTCTTCCGGATCGCGGTGAATCAGCTTCCACTGCAACAGATAATCCATAAAGGCCCGATTGGGATTGCCGGGTCCAAAATTTCCGGCCACAAAAATCCCACCCGGCTTGAGGTATTCATAGGCACGGCGGGCCAGGGTCTGGAAGAGGCGATCCTCCAGGTAATCGGTCAGGCCGGCTGTGTAGATAACGTCCAGGAGGCCGAAGGGATATTTTTCCCGGCCGATGATCCAGCGGAGCACATCGGCCTGCATAAGACGGATATGGGCCCGGTGCTCAAAGACATTGACCTCTTGATGGGTAAATTCCAGGGCCTCGGAATCCGCATCCAGGCAGATGGCCTCGATGGGGGCGGTGTCCGTTCTTTCTGCCAGAAAGTCAAATAGCTCCCGGCAGGACCCGCAGGCCAGATTGAGGATGCGCATGGCCTCCCGCCTGGAGGCAATGCGGAAAGCTTCCTGTTCCAAGAGTTTCTTGAGCAGGGTCCGCCGGCCGCGCACCGCGCGGGCGGCCGAGGTGTTCAGGCACCATTGGTCCACCAGTCCCCCAAGTTTTCCGTCTCCTTGGGGCGCGTTGGCGTAGATCATTTCCATCATCCGAAAATCGCCGGCATAGCCCTTCGGTTTATAATAGGCCCGCTCCGCGAAGCGACTGCGCATAAAGTAGGGAAAAATCTCCTTAAAGACATATCCCCAAAAAAGGGCACCCAGGTCGTGGCCCTCAATGGAACGACGAAAATCCTCCAATTCCCTGTTGAATTGATCAAGGATTATATGAGAGCGTTCCCGGAAAGGCACAGAGAGTGGTCCCTCCGGAACTTTTTGAAGCTCAATGGACAGGTCAAACATGTCGGCTTTAAATGTTTCCACCAACTGGTTAACCTTCGGCCAGAAGGGGCTTTGAAAGGAACGAGCCGTCAAGGGCTCGGATTCCTGAAAAGACCGACGGCCGGTGGAAAGGGCTGCTGAGTACGCCACCAGGGGTTCCCGCTCATCGAGGACCCGTCGGAATTTTGCGCAGATTGATCGGGCCAGAAGGGTGACAAAGGCGCCGTAGAGGACCGGCTCTCGGTTTTCCATCCTTTTCATGGATTCCTGATCCCAAGTCCGAATGACCGAGTCTTCCGTGGCCCTCAAGGTGCGGACCCGGGAGTTGTGGTCGAAAAAGCCGATTTCCCCGAAAAGTTCGCCGGTTTTGATAAAAGCCACGATGATGGCCTTTTCTACGCCGCCGTAGGTGACTTCTACGATTCCGGACTCGACATAATAGAGGTTAAAGGCCTCTGTCCCTTCGGCCATGATCACCTCATATTGCGAATAGCGGAGAGGCCGGGACCATTCGACCAGTGCCTGCCAGGTGAGTGGATCGCTCGCCAATGGCGAAGGAGTGAGATAATCCTCCCTTATGGTTCTCGCGGTTTCGGTCATAAACCGGCCATTCATATCGGTTCTCCCAGTGTACCCTTAAAGGCTATGGCAAGGAAAAATTTTGTCTTCACGTTTGTTGTCTGACGGGAAGGTAAGGATGATGAAAAATAATAAGAATCCATAAGGGGACAGGAGCTCATTTCTTTTGAGCACGAAAAATATCGAAAAATGGTTTGAGTGTCAATGAAAATTCAATAGCAATCCGAATTGCCTTGCATGAAACGACCAAAGAAGAAGCGGCTCAACTGCAGGGAGGGCATGATTAGGGTTCCAATTTTCTTGACACCCGTACGCCTCTCCGCTATGTTTCATCTTCAAAAAAGTGAGTTTTTATAAACTCTTATCAGCGCATCTAATCCAACAAATCGGGAGGAGTCTCAATGAAACGGGTATGGACGGCGGCTCTGGTTGCTCTCTTGTTGTTCGGTGTAGCACGAATGGTTCTTGCCTCGGGGAGCAAGGAATTCAAAGTGGGTATCACGGTCATCGTTTCCCATCCCGCTCTGGAAGCCGACCAAAAGGGCTTTGAACAGGCGCTCGCCGACGCGGGGCTGAAGGTCAAGTACGACATTCAAAACGCTCAGGGAGAGATGGCCAACGCCCAGACCATTGCTCAGAAGTTCAAACATGAAAAGATCGATTTGGTGCACGCCATCGCCACCCCCACGGCCCAGGCCGCGGTAAAGGCCATCAAGAACATTCCGGTGGTCTATTCTTCGGTCACCGATCCGGTCACCGCCGGTCTGGTGAAAAGCATGGGCCCCTCCGGTACCAACGTCACCGGCGTCTCCGACATGACCCCGGTTTTCCACCAGATCGAGCTTTATAAGGAAATGATGCCCAATGCCAAGAAATGGGGCACCATCTACAACGCCGGCGAGGCCAACGCGGTGGTGCTCAACAATCTGGCCAAGGCTGCGGCCCGAAAGCTGGGGCTTGAGTGGGTGGAGGTCACGGTGGCCAACTCCAGCGAGATCTATACCGCGGCCCAATCCCTGGCCGGAAGGGTGGACGCCATTTACATCTCCACCGACAATACGGTGGTTTCCGGTTTGGCCGCTCTGGTAAAGGTGGCCAACCAGAAGAAGATACCGGTCTTTGCCGCAGACACCTCGTCGGTCAAGGGGGGTGCCTGCGCGGCGTTGGGCTTCAATTACTTTCAGGTGGGCTACTCGGCCGGCAAAAAAGCAGCCATGATCCTGAACGGCCGGAAGAAGGCCGGCCAGATCCCCTCCGGATACGCCGAGAAACTGAGCCTTTGGGTCAGCCCCGACAACGCAAAGGCACAGGGGCTTGAAATCCCCGCCAAATACATTAAAATGGCCGAGAAAATCGTCAAGTAGCCGCCCAGGCCTTTTGCTCGGCCCATTGATCACCCGGGAGACCCTACGGTCCCCGGAATTTCCCCCAGACGGATCACAAAGCGCATGTTTTTTGAAGGAGTCCTGCCCATAACCCTTGAACAGGGCCTGGGGTACGCCCTGGTGGCCCTGGGCATCGCGCTCACCTTCAGGGTGCTCGCCTTCCCCGATCTTACCGTGGACGGCAGCTTTCCCCTGGGCGGGGCGGTCTGCGCCCGGCTCATTGTGGAAGGCGTGGACCCCGGACTGGCTTCGGCCTGCGGCATGGGGGCCGGCTTCGTGGCCGGCTGCCTCACCGGGGTGCTGAACACCAAGCTGAAAATAAACAGCCTGTTGGCCGGCATTCTCATGATGACCATCCTCTATTCGGTGAACCTGCGCATCATGGGCCGCTCCAATATTCCCCTCTTAACCGAACCCACCATTTTCACCCCCATGGAGCAGATGTCCGTGGACCGAGCCATCCCGGTCATCATCTTCTTTCTGGCGGTGGTGGCAGTTGTCAAATTGGCCTGCGACTATTTTCTTCACACCGAATACGGTATGGCGCTCAGGGCCACCGGCGACAACGAGCAGATGATACGCTCTCTGGGGGTTGACACCGACAAGGCCACCATCTTGGGACTGGGCATTTCCAACGCCCTGGTGGCGCTGTCAGGGACCCTCATCGCCCAGGACCAGGGTTTTGCGGACGCGGGCATGGGCATCGGCATGATCGTGGCCGGTCTGGCCTCCATCATCATCGGAGAGGGGCTGTTGAAGCCCAAAAGCGTGTTTCGCCTCACCTTGGCCGCGGTCTTGGGCTCGGTGGTCTACCGGCTTATCATCGTGCTGGGGCTGCGCATGGGCCTGGCCCCCACGGATCTCAAGCTGGCCACCGGGCTGATGGTGGTTTTGGCCCTGGGCATCCCCTCGCTTAAGAGAGGCAAGTCGTCCGGCAAGATTCACATGAGGGGGGTCTGAGTGTGCCCTTGGAAATGTTGGTCTTGAAAGACGTGTCCAAGGTATTCAATCCCTGTACCCAGGACGAGAAGGTGGCGCTCAATTCATTGAATCTCAGCGTAAAAGACGGTGATTTCGTCACCATCATCGGATCCAATGGTGCGGGCAAGTCCACCCTGCTCAACTGCGTGGCCGGCACCTACCGCCCGGACGGCGGGAGCGTGATCATTGACGGCCGGGATATAACCAAAAGCCCGGAGCATCGCCGGGCCCGCTATCTGGCCAGAGTTTTTCAGGACCCCACCCTTGGCACCGCCGCCGCCATGACCATCGAAGAGAATCTGAGCCTGGCCGAGTTGAGAGGGCGAAAAAGGGGATTGGGCCCGGGGGTAACAAAAAAGCGGCGTGCCCGCTACCGGGAAGTGCTCAAGGTGCTGGAGCTGGGTCTGGAGGACCGTCTGCGGGACAGGGTGGGGCTCTTGTCCGGGGGTCAGCGCCAGTCCCTGGCCCTGCTCATGACCACCCTCAGCCTGCCCCGGCTTCTGCTTCTGGACGAGCACACCGCGGCCCTGGACCCTAGGACTGCCGACAAGGTGATGACACTCACCGACCACGTAGTGGAAGAAAACCGGCTCACCACCCTAATGGTCACCCACAACATGAACCAGGCCCTCAAACACGGCAACCGCATGATCATGCTGCATCAGGGTCAGGTTCGGATGGATGTCTCAGGCGAGGAGAAACAAAAACTCACGGTGCGCGAGGTGGTGGCTAAATTCGGCACCACCCTCAAAGATGAAACCCTGCTCTCGGCCGGGTGATGAGTTCACCATGGAAGGCGTGGCGGTTATCGAGCGGCGTACCGAATTCACCGATCGCAGACCAGCATGCGCGATGCGTCGGCAAACGCCACCTGCATCTTCTGATAGGAAACCTCAATTACAAAGCCCTTTCCGAAGGTCTTGTGGTTAATCACGTCGTCCGGTTGATAGGATCCCTGCATGGTGTAAGAAACGGCTTTCTTGTCCTCCAACTTCCCGGCCAGCTTTTCAAAAACGGCTGCGGGATCGGATTTTCGGCTCTTTGAAGCAGCCCGGGTCTTTCTGGCGGGTTTACGGGCGGTCTTCTTCTTGTCCGGATAGTATTTGTGCTCACTTCCGCAAGTGCGGCATTGAACCCGCTCCACGATGCCCTCACTGTTGTGCAAAACCACCGTATGGGTCAGTGGAAGCTTGCATTTTGTACACTGGGTCACCAGAATCTGGGCCACAGGTGTCCTGTCTTTGTCCTTATTTGCCATGATTTTTCCTTAAACGTCTGGAGTTTGCCATTCTAACGTCTCCCAAAAAAAGCGCTAAGACGGTTGATAGCTTCCTCCAGGGTTTCATCCTTTTTGCAGAAACAGAACCGTACCAACTCTTTTCCCCGGCTGCGGTTGTTCCAGAAACAGGAGCAGGGAATGGCTGCCACGCCCCCCTTTTCCGTCAGCATGCGGCAGAAGGAAACATCGTCATCATACCCCCAACTCCGAATATCCACAAGGAGATAATAGGTGCCGGCGGTGGGAAACACGCTTAATCCCAATTGCATTAGCGCATCGAAGAGCCTGTCCCGCTTTTTCGTATAGTCGGCCAGAAGATCATGGTAGTAACTATCGGGAAAATCAATGGCGAACGCCATGGCCTCCTGCAAGGGACCCTGCCCGCAAAAGGTAATGAATTGATGGCTCATACGAACGGCATTGGTGAGATTGGGGGCCGCGATCACATAGCCGATTTTCCAGCCCGTCATGGAAAAAGTTTTGGCGGTTGATGAAACCACGAAACATCGATTTTCGAGTTCGGGCACTTGAAGCAGGGAAAGGTGTTTGCGGCCGTCATAGACCAGATGCTCATATACCTCATCGCCAATGGCGTAAGCGTCGTATTTTTTGCACAACTCCCCGATAAAGGAAAGTTCTTCACGGTTGTAGGTTTTGCAGCAGGGATTCTGGGGGTTGTTGATCACAATGGCCTTTGTGTTCCGGTTAAACGCCTCGGCCAGTTTCTCCCTTGGAAGTGAAAAATCCGGGGGCGTAAGGGAAACGTAGCGGATCTTGGCGCCCGCCATCACGGCCACGGGGGCATATGCGTCATAGCTGGGTTCCAGAAGGAGCACTTCATCACCGGTCTCTACGATGCCCAGAAGGGTTGCCGCAAGGGCTTCCGTCGCACCGCTGGTGACCGTAATTTCCGTATCCGGGTCCACGTTCAGCCCATAAAATCGCTTCATTTTTCGGGCCACCGCTTCACGAAAAACCGGAATTCCGTATGAAAGGACATACTGGTTGGGGCCTCGCACAAGTGCCTCGGCTGCCTTTTCACGAATGGATCCGGGTCCGTCAAAATCCGGAAATCCCTGGGAAAGGTTGACGGCGCCATGTTTATTGGCCAGAACGCTCATTTCCGTAAATATGGATGTTCCGAAGGGCCGAAGCCCCCGGATGGCGACTTCATCCGTTAAATGATGATCTTCTTTTTGCACGCTAAAATCTCCTCAAGAAAAAGCCGTTAGCGGCTTGCCATTTTCCCTTGAAAGCACTTGGGCACTCTAAAAGAACAACGCACATTCTGTCAAGATCCATATATCCTTGACACATCATGCCTTTTTTCATAATTTCCTTTTACGGAATTGGCAAATGGTGCTGCTTTTTTTGAATCGGCGGCACACTGATTAAGGAGCAAGACCCTTGGCGGCCGACCCTCCCCCTCACATACCGAAATCCGAACGCTTTATTCGTGACCACCTGGCGGGATATCGCACGGAACTGGCCAACCGCAGGACCCTGCTGGCCTACATTCGCACCACCCTGTCTCTGGTCGCTGCCGCGCTGGTATTTATCAAATTCTGGCAACACCCGGCCGTCATTTGGCTGGGCTGGGCGCTTCTGCCCATCGCTGCCGTTATTCTCATTCGAGGGCTTCTGATTTTCAGAAAAGTGAACCGGGTTGTTCGGAACGAAGAAAAAAAAACAGGGGAAAGGGAACACCCTTTTTCGGAAATTCGAAGCGAGAGGAAAGGTTGAACGGCTTGGAATGCAAAAAACAGGCGCCCACCGCCCTGGCGCTCGAGAGGAAAAAGTGGATTTGCGACGTTACAAAAATCCTCATTCGGATCACCTTTTCGCCCTTTTATACCCTTCAAACCGGCGGCACCCAATACCTCCCCACAAAAGAAGCCTTTGTCATGCTACCGAAACACCAATGCTGGCAGGATATTCCCCTCCTTGCCGTCGCCACACCGCGGCCTCTTTACTATGTGGCCAAGCACGAACTTTTTAACAATCCCCTCATCGGCCGTACGCTGAAATCCCAGGGCGGCATTCCACTGAACCGGCAGAAGCCCCTCAAAAGCAGGGACGCCATCAGGGCCATGATCCAATGTCTCAAACAGAGCGAAGGGGTGGTGGTTTTTCCCGAGGGAACCTATTTTCCCAACCGCATGGGCCCCGGAAAGGGGGGCATTTTGAAGCTGATTATTTCGCGTCTGGCACTCCCCCTGATCCCTGTGGGCATCGGGTACCGAAAGGAAGGATCAAGGACCCGCGTGACGGTTTCTTTCGGTCGGCCCATTTATCACGAAAAACCCGAATCCAGCGATCACACCCTGGACCGTGTCATGGAGGACATTGGAAGGCTCTCCGGCCTCAAAACAGAACTCAAGGATGATAAGACATGTACCATATGACGGATATTTATGACCGTATTGACGGCTACCGGGAACCGGTCATCGAGCTGCAGCGGAATTTGACCGCAAAAGTGGCCCTGGGTCCGCTAAACGGAGGCACCGGCGAACATGAAAAGATGGATCTCATTTCCCATCTTTTGCGAGATTTAGAGCCGGATATGATTCAGGAAATCCGCGCACCCGATGACAGGGCACAGGATGGTTATCGCCCGAACCTGGTCGCAAAATGGCAAGGCGCTGAACAGGGTTCCGCGGTATGGGTTCTGGCGCACGCCGACATCGTACCGCCGGGGAACCTCTCGCTGTGGCAGTCCGACCCGTACCGGATCAAGGTTGACGGGGACCGCATCATCGGCAGGGGTGTTGAAGATAACCAGCATGGCTTCGTCAGTGCCTATCTGGCACTCAAGGCCATAAAAGATTCGGGTGCCTCGCTGAAACGCTCTGTGGGATTGATTGTCGTCGCGGATGAAGAAACCGGGAGCCGGTACGGACTTTGCCATATCTTAAAGCATCATGGCGACCTCTTCCGTCCGGAGGATCTGATCATTGTTCCCGATGCGGGAAACGAGGACGGCACCATGATTGAAATTGCTGAAAAATCGATGCTCTGGCTCAAGTTTACCGTTAAAGGCCGACAGTGTCATGCCAGCACGCCCCAGAAGGGCAAAAACTCTCTTGTGGGCGCAGCCCAACTGATTCTCGCTTTGGCGGCCCTCAAAGAAAAATTTGCATCTTCCAATCCTCTTTTCAGCCCGCCGGTTTCCACATTTGAACCGACCAAATTCCTGGCCAATGTCTCCAACATCAATACCATTCCGGGGAAGGAAGTATTTTTTGCGGACTGCCGAATCCTGCCCGAGCACGATTTGAATGAGATCATTGAAACCGCCGGAAATATTGTTTCAAAGGTCGCCGCTGAAACGGGGCTTGAAATTGAAATGGAAACCGATCATCGGCATGATGCACCTTCCCCGACAATGGCTGACGCGCCCGTAGTCGCGGCTTTGCAGACGGCTGTTCGGACCGTCACGGGAAGAGAAGCAAAGCCCATGGGCATCGGCGGCGGCACGGTAGCGGCGTTTTTCAGGGAAAAGGGGCTTCCGGCGGCGGTCTGGTCCACCTGTCCGGATACGGCCCACCAGCCCAATGAATACTGCCTGATCTCCCAGGTCATTACCGACACTAAAGTATTTGCCACCATTTATCAGGGCGATCTTTCCGGCTAAGAAGCGGCACCAAACCGCTTTTTCACCGGTTTTTTTGAATTGACACCCTGAGCGCAAAAAGATAGGTTAAAAATTCCCTCACAACATTACGGGCGGAAATCAGTACATGAAAATCAGATTCTGGGGAACAAGGGGTTCCATCGCGGCGCCGGGAAGAGAAACCGTTGTTTACGGCGGGAACACGTGCTGCGTTCAAGTACGCCTCGATTGTGGTGAAACGGTTGTCATCGACGCGGGTTCCGGGCTTCGGCCCCTGGGGGATCACCTCATGGCCAAAGGTAAGAACGTGGACATCCATCTGTTGATGACGCACGTCCACTGGGACCACATTCAAGGGTTCCCGTTCTTTGATCCGGTCTTCAAACCCACAACCCGGATCATCGTGGATGGCGCACCCCGATGCATCAAGGGATTGCGCGCCATTTTTGATTCCGGAATCGGGGACGGCTTTTTCCCGATCCGTTTTGAAGACCTTGGCGCCGACATCAGGCACCTGGACCGCCTGCCCTACGGTCCCCTTGTCATTCAAAATACGACGATCACAACGGTCCCGCTTCATCACCCGCAAGACGGATTCGGATTTCGTTTTGAGGAGGACGGTAAATCCTTCGTGTTTATCACGGACAATGAGCTGACCCGCAAAGTCTGGCAGGGAAAATGCGTCGATGATTTTGTCCCTTTCTGCCAAGATGCCGACATCCTGGTCCACGACGCTCAGTTTCTACCGGAGGAAATCGAAGCCCACCGCGGCTGGGGACATTCGGACCACAGCACTGCGCTGGAACTGGCCCTGAAGGCCGGCGTGAAACATCTGCTATTGTTCCATTACGAACCCGCCAGGACGGACGCCGATGTGGCCCTCATTGAAAAAAAATGCCGGGCACTCGCCGCAGAAAAGGGCGGGAACATCAAGATCGAAGGCGCCAGGGAAGGAAGTGAATTGATACTTTGATGTCCCATAAACCCGAAAAAGAGATCGTCCTGGTTTTGGGCGGCGCCAGAAGCGGCAAAAGTTCATGGGCGCTTGATTACGTCGAAAAAAACTATAATTCCTACATGTTTCTTGCAACTGCTGAAGTAATGGATAAAGAAATGGCGGACAGGGTTGACCTTCACCGTAAAGCCCGGGGACCCAAATGGCGGTTAAGGGAAGAGTCCCTTGAAATCGCAGACGTACTCACGTCAACGGGCGGTGACGTCGAAGCCATCCTCATCGATTGCATGACCATCTGGTTGAGCAACGTGCTTCTGAAAAAGGGCGCGGAGAAGGTCCCGGCTTACCGGAATGTGCTGCTTGAGGCCCTGGTCAAAAGTCGTCAATCGGTGGTGATGGTATCCAATGAAGTGGGGTCGGGCATTGTCCCGGAGCATCCGCTGGGCAGACAGTATCGGGACATGGCCGGATCTCTCAACCAAAAGCTGGCGGCGGCGGCCCATCAGGCGCTCCTCATCGTTGCAGGACTTCCCATATTCTTAAAACAGCCCCATCCCTGAAAAAGCGCGCCCCATGAGCTTCTCACAACCAGTGATACGTCGGTGCCTGCTGTTACTGTGGATTGCGTCCACTTTGACGGTAATCTGGCTCTCCCTCACTCCCGGGCTCGATCTTCCCTGTGATTTCGTTAATGCCGATAAGGTCTATCACATGCTGGCTTACCTGTGGCTTTCCGCCCTCCCCTTTTTCGCCTTTTCAAGATCCGGCGGCGCCCTTACCGCCGCTTTGGCCATGATTTTCCTGGGAATCGGTCTGGAATTCGTTCAAGCCTACGTGCCGGGCAGATCATTTTCAGTGGCGGACATGGCAGCCAACTCTCTGGGAGTTATCCTGGGAATATGGCTTGGGCGTTACATGACACGCAAACACTTGCTCCTTGCTTTCAGGGCCCGGGCGAAGTGATTGCCGGTTTTTTCAGCCAGGACATCTGTTCAGGCGGGTTTGAATCAGGCCGATCCTCAGGCTTAACGTTTTCTGCCTGAAATTTTTGGCGAACCGCTTGATCGGGACCCATGCCGGGGAAAAGGGAGAGCTGCAAATAGTCCCGGTAGTCGGGGCAACTGATGCCCCTGCAGTTCTCACATACGGACACATGAACCTTGTGGCGGGTTTTTTTCTGGCGACAGGTAATGTAAGGCAAGTCAGTCTCCCACCGGTTTTCGCTTTTCCAGTTTACGGGCCCTGCGGACGCCCGACCATCTTTGAAAATTGAAAAATCTTTGCGTTGCCCAGACCATCGGCTTCAGCAGGGGTCCCTCGAAATCTTTGGCCACTTCTTCAAGGAGTGCCTGGACGGGCAGGTGTTGGGGACAGGCCCGCTCACATTTTCCGCAATGCTTGCACTGGGAGGCCATTGACGGCACATCCCTTTCGCCGCCGGCCAACCGGGTCAGATAAACGATGCCGGCCCACTTTCCATCGTTAAAAAGGTGTTTTCGGTTGTAGAGTTCAAAACACAGGGGAATATCCACCCCCGAAGGGCACGGCATGCAGTAACGGCATCCCGTACAACCGGCTTTGGTCAACGCCCGAAATTTCTTCTCGACCTTTTCGACCAGGGCCAATTCCCCTTCCGTCATTGAACCGGGATAAGCCTCACCGGCAATGGACAGGTTTTCTTCAACATGGGCCTCTTCGTTCATGCCGGAAAGCACCACGGTCACCTCAGGATGGTTCCATACCCAGCGTAACGCCCATTCCGCAGACGTCCGGCGTGTTTTCGCCTGATCCCAGAGCGCCCGGATTTCAGGGGGCGCCGGACGTGCCAGATTGCCGCCGCGAAGCGGCTCCATAACCATCACCGCCAGACCCCTTTCCGATGCGTATCGAAGCCCTTCGGTGCCGGCCTGGTTCTGCTGATCCAGGTAATTATATTGAATCTGGCAGAAAATCCAGTCATAGGCATCCACGATCTCTTTGAACACCGTCACATCGTCGTGAAATGAAAACCCAACGTTGTCAATACGTCCGTCTGCTTTGGCCCGATCCAGGAATTCCAGCACACCCAGCCGTTTCATCTTTTCCCAGCTTTTGCGTTCCAGGCCGTGAAGCAGATAATAATCGATATGATCGGTCTTCAGGTGGTCCAACTGGGCACGTAGCAGACGGTCCATGTCGGGCCGCGATTTCACGGACCATGGCGGCAGCTTGGTGGCCACCCTCACCTTTTCCCGATACCCATCGCTCAGGACGCGCCCTAAAAAGGGCTCACTGCCTCCCGCATGATAGGGCAGGCCCGTGTCGATGTAGTTGACGCCCCGATCAATGGCATGGCGAAGCTGTTTTTTGGCGCGCTCCTCGTCAATTCTGCCGCTGCCCGGCTCCCCCCGCTTCTGGGGTAGCCGCATGCAGCCGAATCCCAGAATGGACAGTCGATCACCGGTTTTTTCCACTTTTCGATACAGCATTCACATTTCCTGTTGATCCGGATATTCACTCAACCCGAGGCGTTCAGTCACAGCCGGAAATCCGTTAGAACCGCTTAACCATTAAAGATACAATCCCGGGATGCTTCGTAAATTTTATCCCACAGCGCTTCGCCGCCAAAGCTCTCCACGTAGACTTTCATTTTGGGCTCGGTTCCGGAGGGTCTGATGGCGAACCATGACCCGTCTTTCAAATTGACCTTGACACCGCCGATGGGTGCGCCGTTTCCGGCCGCGGTAGTGGCAACGGAAGTAATGGGAATACCGGCCACCGAACTGACCTGGAGGGACTGGGGCGTAAGATCCTTCAACACCCGGCGCTGTTCCTCGGTAATGGGGCCGTCAACCCTTTTGTAATAGGGGGCCCCGTGTTTTGCAACCAGCACATCTTCATAGATCTCCGCCGGCGTTTTCCCGGTCTTTGCGATGATCTCGGCGGATAAGAGACCCGCCGAAAATCCGTCCTTGTCCGTGCACCATGCCAGCCCGTCCTTCTGCAGGAAGGAAGCGCCTGCGCTCTCCTCACCGCCGAACGCCAATCCCCCCCCCAGCAGTCCCGCCACAAACCATTTGAATCCCACGGGCACCTCAAAAACGGTCTTTCCCATGTCCCCGACCACCCGATCGATCATGGTGCTGCTCACCAGGGTTTTACCGATTTTGAGGTTCGAACGCCACTTCGGCCGATGCTGCAGCAGATACCAGATGGCCACTGAAAGGTAATGATTGGGGTTCATGAGCCCCGTGGGACATACGATGCCGTGACGGTCGGAATCCGGGTCGTTCCCCCAGGCCACATCATATTGGTCCGCAAGGGCAATGAGATTCGCCATTGCCCAGGGAGACGAGCAGTCCATACGGATTTTTCCGTCCCCGTCCAGGGTCATGAACCCGAAAGCGGGGTCCACCCGCGTATTTACGACTTCCAGATTTAACCGGTACGTTTCCCGGATCACCTGCCAGAAATGAACCGCTGACCCGCCCAGAGGATCCACGCCCATATGAATACCGGACTCCCCTATGGCCTTCATGTCAATGACCTGATCGAGCGCTTCCACAAACGGCCCTATGAAATCCTTTTGGTGGGTGGTTGATGCGGCGCGTGCTTTTTCGTATGAAATCCGTTTGATATGATCTGCGTCCGATCCCATCAAAACATTGGCGCGATCTTCGATCCAGCGTGTTTCCGTCACATCCGCCGGGCCGCCGTGGGGGGGATTGTACTTGAATCCCCCGTCCCGGGGCGGGTTGTGTGAAGGGGTGATCACCACACCGTCCGCGGGCGGTTTCTTGGACGTCCGGTTATGGTCCACAATCAGGAAAGAAATAACCGGGGTCGGTGTGTACGCATCCTTTTCGTGAATCACCGTTTCAACATTATTGGCGGCAAACACCTCGAGGGCGGTTCGAAACGCGGGAACCGAAAGGGCATGGGTATCAAACCCCATGAAAAGGGGTCCCTTACGCCCTTTCATAGAGCGAAAATCACAGATGGCCTGCGCCATGGCAGCCACCTGCATTTCATTAAAGGTTCCTTCTAGAGATGTCCCCCGGTGTCCGGACGTACCAAAGGAAACCGGTCCTTTAACACCAAAAGTGTAATATGCGGATACCAGTTCAGGGATATTTTCCAGCACGGATTGGGGTGCCGGCTTTCCAGCCAGTTGATGAAGGGTCATTGCCGCTCCTTTCCGAAACCATCCGCACAGACGGTTTACAACTTTTTGAATGGAATAAAATCCACGCTTTTGAAAATTGGTATTTTGAATATTTCCATCATTATTTCAGCGGCTGATTACCACCCCGAATCTACTGACGGAAAAAATGTGCAACAAGTTCTGGCCTTTCAACGTAAAACGGCCTATAATCATACCCAAAAAACATATCCTATGTGGCCCTGATACGCAATCCAATACTGAATTTCTTGGATTCTTTTTTCTGATAATGGACCCTGAACTCATTACCCGCTTGAACAAACTCTGGAAACCGATTTATCCCCATCTGGCTCGATGGATTGATCCTTGGATACATGAGGAAACAGGACATATTCTGGAAATCGGTCCGTTCTCAGGAGGCATCATCCATTCCCTGTTGACCCAACGTCCCACATTGCAGGGCCTTATGGCCCTCTCGGATTCGGCGGTGGCACGCGCCATTGATACATCATTTGGTTCTCCGTGCCCCATCCTGCTTTCGCCGTTGAAACAAATGCCTCTGCTGCCGAACTTCGACCTGATCGTCTGCAGGGGAGCCTTTTTCTTTCTTACCCCGAAGATCATCAGAGAAAGTTCCCGATTATTGAAACCCGGCGGATATGCCCTTCTGGGAGGCGGTTATGGCCCTCTGACGCCGGAAGAAATTCTTTCACCCATTGCCGCCGAATCAAAAGAACTTAACTATCAATTGGGGAAAATAAGACTCTCCCGAAACCATCTGGAAAAAATGGTTCTGGAAGCGGGTCTTGAACACCGGAGCACCATTCTTGAGACAGGCGGACTCTGGCTGCTGATCTCCTGAACTGCCTGAATGATGCCAACGCCGAACCGATACAGGGTTCTGAATTACAGGTAGAGGGAAAGGAACAGTGAATGCAAAAAAGAGTGGTCATCACCGGTCTGGGACCGGTAACGCCCATCGGCATCGGCAAAAAGGCTTATTGGGAATCTCTGCTTGCCGGCAAATCAGGAGCCAAAAACATTCATTTCGAAGGATGGGAAATGGATCAATACCCGTGCCGGGTGGCCTGCCCCATTGATGATTTTTCGCTGACCGATTACCTGCACCGAAACAAGGATTTCCGTTATCTCGGCCGAACCTCCGAATTTGCCATGGCCGCCACCCGTCTGGCGCTGGAAGATGCCGGCTTTACCCTGGGCATGGTTGAGTTGGAGAAAGGCCGCCATACATACGCAGTGAAAGAAACCGACCCCGTTAACATCGGATGCATACTGGGCATTGGCGCCCAGAACATGGACCTCTGTGAAAAATGGTATCGCCAGTTTATGAAATATAACGGTCCCAAAAGGGTTTCGCCCTTCGCTCTGCCACACGTTCAGATCTGTGCCGTACCGGTCAATGTCACCATGACATTCGGCATCAAGGGGATCGCATGCAGCGTTTCCACCGCCTGCGCATCGGCAAACCATGCCATTATTGAAGCTTACAAGCAAATTCTGATGGGTGAAGAGAAAATCATGGTCACAGGAGGCGCAGATGCGTGCATCACCCCTTTCGTATTCGGCGGTTTCGTGAGCATGAACGCCATGAGCAAAAGAAATGACGCGCCTGAAAAAGCGTCAAGACCCTTTGACAGAGACCGGGACGGTTTCGTGATGGGTGAGGGATCCGGCATCATCATTTTGGAAGAACTGGACCATGCACTTGACAGAGGCGCACACATTTACTGTGAACTGTCGGGCTATGGCGCCTCATCCGATGCTTATCACATTGCAGCACCCGATCCTGAACCGGAAATGCAGGCAAGGGCCATGACGGATGCCGTGAAAAAAGGCGGCGCGGCTCCTGAAGAAATTGACTATATCAATGCCCACGGCACCGCCACCACACTGAACGATCCTGTCGAAACCCTTGCCATCAAAAAGGCACTCGGCAACGCGGCAAAGGATGTCGCCATCAGTTCCACCAAATCCATGACCGGCCATTTGATCGGTGCTTCAGGCGGCATTGAAACCATCGCCACCGCGTTGATGATTGAAAACAGAATGATTCACGCCACCATTAATCTGGAAAATCTCGATGAGGCGTGTGATCTTTTCTATGTCCCTCGAAAAGCCATCCAAAGGGACATCAGAAAAGCCATCAACAACAGCTTCGGCTTCGGAGGTCAGAACGCCTCCCTCCTGCTCAACCGTTATGACGGATAACAAGATACTGCAACCCATAGAACTGATTCGCGTAAACGGCGGACAAAAGGTCATTCGCGAACGCATCATCCGCGAAACCGCGCTCACCCTTTACCTTAACGGTGATATCTACGCCACGGCCATGATCACGGCCGGAATGGAACGCGAATTCGCCATGGGGCATCTGTACGCACAAGGTATCATTTCCGGGATGACCGACATTACCTCTCTTTCCGTGACGGAGAAAGCGGTGGAAATCACACTGGCTAAGGGGTTTAAATCCAGCACTAAGCGGGAACCGGTGAATTCCGATCTGGTCGTCCACCATGAAAGCGTGTTCACCTGTGTCAAGGCCATCCTTAAATCAAAAATTTTCTCGGAGACGGAAGCCGTTCATTCCGCCGGGCTCTTCCTTGAAGGGGAGGAACCCGTGGCTATCACCGAGGATCTGGGCCGCCATCACGCACTGGACAAGTGCATTGGCGCGGCCCTGTTTGCAGGCATTGATTTTTCCCGGACCCTTGCCGCATCAACGGGCCGTCAACCCACCGAAATGATCCATAAATGCCGCAATGCCGGCATCCCCATCATGGCCACCAAGGGCGTGCCCACGTCCCTTGCCGTGGCGCTGGCCAAGGAAAGCGGTATCACCATTGCCGGACTGGTGCGGGGGAAAAATATGATTGTCTATTCTCACCCGGAGCGGATCCGATGAGTCGTGAATCCATATGCATTAAAATGCCCTGCCGGAAACTTGAAAACGGCCGGTTCATGGACGCAGACCCAGCGGTCATCATCGAGTCCGAACTGAACATCATCGTCAACGGCGAACGGCTTGCAACGGCTTCCCTTTTGCCCGGGATGGAGAAGGAATTTGTTACCGGATACCTTTTTGGCCAGGGGTTCATCAAAAAACAGGCGGATATTGCATCGATTACGGTGGAAAGTCGGGTAGCCGAAGTAACGCTTTCGAATCCCATGGTCCCGTCACCCACGACCGCCAGCTACCGCATTGTCTCGGGCGGCGGGCGCACCGCCTTTGCCGGCGGTCATCTGAGTCCCATAGAATCCGATCTCACACTGGAAAAAATGGTTGTATTCAAGGCCATGAACCGACTGTTTGATATGGGTACCGTTTACAAGGAAACGGAAGGGGCCCATGCGGCAGGCATATTTACACCCCACGGGGAAGCTGTCTGCATCATCGAAGACATCGGGCGGCATAACTGCCTGGACAAGGCCATCGGCTATGCCCTGCTCCGGAACATCCCCTTGCGCAACCACTTCCTCGTATCCACCGGCCGTATGTCTTCGGAAATGATGGCCAAACTGTGCCGGGCCGGCTTCCCGGTGGTGGCGACCAAAACGGCGGTCACCGACAAAGGACGTGAAATCGCCCTCACCTGTGGTATGACCCTTATCGGTTTTGTTCGAGATACGGGCATGAAAATTCACACGGACATGTCGGTGCGCATCATCAAAGAGCCCGTGATGAAAGTCTACACCGGCGCCCATCGAATAACCTATAGGGTGTACCGAAATAGTTGATACCGAAAAAAGTACTTGACAAGTTTACACGGCTTCCAAATATGTTTAACTGTTCAAAATATGGCCATATTTTAGCTTAATTCTTTCCGGGGCAGTGTAGAATCAGTGGGATGAGGGAAATCTCTGGAAAAATGAAATAAAGCATGGGGTTGTCGCGGAAGAGATAGAGCAGTGTTTTGACACCCCCCTTTTGTGATCTCCCCCCACAAAAAGATTTCTGACCGCCGTGTGTTACTGGGGTGCACCTTTGATGGACGCCGGCTCTTCGTGGTGTTTCAGAAGAAATCCTAAAGGGGTCAAATCTACGTTTGACTGTTGATCTCCACTTTCATATCAATATGAGTTGTCCACGCCATTGAGAAATAAATCCGGATGCATAGGTATCACGGCCCCCGTTTTAGGCATGACATCGCTTCTGCTTGTCACCCACCAAGGCCCGACAGGGTGTTGAACAGTCCCAAAAACGGGGAGGGATAAACACCAATCCACACCAGGAGGATCGTCAGGCACCCCAGGGCGATCCAGCCGGGCCATGACATGCCACCCGGGGCACGATGCCCGGGTCCCGTCTCGGGGAGTCGAGAGAACATGGAAATAATGACCCGCAGATAATAGTAGAGGCCGATGACGCTGCTGAAAATGAGTGAAAAGATCATTCCCCAGAACGCGCTGCTGATGCCGCCCGCCACCAGGATGAGCTTTCCCATGAACCCCGCGGTCAACGGAATCCCGGCCAGGGACAGCATGGAAAGGGTCAGGACCGCTGCCAGCCAGGGCCGTCGCCAATAGAGGCCTTGATAGTCGTCCAGGGTTTCGGCCTCCCGGCCGGGTGTTGACAGGGCGATGACCACGCCGAAGGCCGCCAGAATGGCGATGAAATAGGCGGTCAGGTAGAGGATGGCCGCCGTCATGGCCCATGGCTGAAAGGCCAATACGGTCATGAGCAGATACCCCATATGCGATATGGAGGAATAGGCCAGCAGGCGCTTGAGATTTTGCTGCTGCAGTGCCAGAAGATTGCCCACGAACATGGAAATCACGGCAAGGAGGGCAATGGTCGTAAAGAGGCAGGGCCTGTGGGGGATGTCCAGCATGATGGCGGCGCGCAGGAAAAAGGCGAACACCCCGCCCTTGGAGATGGTGGCGATAAACGCAGTGACGGGCGCAGGCGAACCCTGATACACATCCGGGCTCCACAGATGAAAGGGAACGATGGCCAGCTTGAAGCCGATACCCGCCAGGAGCAACACCAAACCAGTAAGCACAACCGGGCCCGCCAGCGCCGCCAGGCCGGCATGGGAGGCGAGGCCGTCCAGATCGCTTAAACTGAGCACGCCGGTATCCGCATAAATGAGCGCCATGCCAAATGCCACCAAAGCCGTGGCCATGGCCGCCAGGACAAAATACTTGATGCCCGCCTCCACACCCTGGGCCCGGGTGGTCTGGTAGGCGATCAGGCCGTACAGGGACACGCCCAGCAGTTCGAGCCCCAGGAAAAAGCCGGCAAGATGATGGCTGATGGTCAACACCATGGCGCCCAGAACCGCCATGAGCAGCATCAGGTAATGTTCGTCTTTTTGCTCGTTGCCGCGCTCAAGGTAGGTGAACGAAAAAAGAGAGACCACCAGACCCGCGAGAATAACCAATCCCATCAGGGAAAGGCCGAAACCGTCCATCATGAACAGGGGGGTCACCAGACCACCGTCACCACGCCCGGACACGAACAGCGACACAAAGGCCAGGGCCAGGCCGGTCACCGTCAGTCCCGAAGTCAAGAGATGGACCCGGCGGACGGCGATGGTCAGCATGGTCACCACAATGGTTGCAGCCACAACGAGCAGGGGAAGAAGTGCATGGAGATCGCCGATGGTCACGATTACCGCTCCCATTTGAGTAAATCCGCCGCCGGGTCCTCATGCCCCTCCAACGGCTGGTTCTGCGTCCGGACGCGCGGGGATTGGGGCAAAACGGCGTCCTCCGTGGTCACCCTCTGAAGATGCGTCAATGACGGCTGCGCCTCGTCCAGCAGGGGCCGGGGATACATTCCCAGCCCTATCAGGCAGGCAACAATGACGGCCATGATGGTCAGCTCCCGGCCGCCATAATCCGCGATGCGCCACCCTTCCCTGTTCTCCCCCGTGAAAATATGCTGAATCATCCACAAAGAATAGACCAGAGCAAGGATCAGCCCGATCACGGCGACCATCGCCATCCCCTGATGAACCTTATACACACCCATCAGCACCAGAAACTCACCCACAAAATTGACCAGGCCGGGCAGGCCCAGGGAGGCCAGGGCCAAAATCAGCCCCACGCGGCTCATCTTCGGGGCCAGGGTCCACAACCCGCCCATGCGGTTGAGATCGCGGGTCCCCAGTCGCCGGTGGAGGTCCCCCACCAGCATGAACAGTCCGCCCGCGCTGAGACCGTGTGCGATCATGATGACCACGGCACCCTGAAGCGCCAGGTCATTCCAGGCAAAAACGCCCAGCAAAACAAACCCCATGTGGCTGACGCTCGAATAGGCAACCAGACGTTTCATGTCCGACTGGGCAAAGGCCAGAACCGTTCCGTACAAAATCCCGATAACGCCCAATGCCATTGCAACCGGTGAAAAGCTCTCGGCCACCCGGGGAAACAGGGGCACCAGGAAACGCAGGAAACCATAAGCTCCCGCCTTGGAGACAATCCCCGCCAGAAGAACACTGCCGGCCGTGGGGGCCTCGGTGTAGGCATCCGGCAACCAGGTATGCAGGGGAAAGGCGGGCAGCTTGACCGCAAAGGCCATGAAAAAACCCATCATCAGCCACGGAGCCCAATCGGGGACCAGCGAAGCCGTTCCCAACAGGCGCTCATATTCGAAGGTGTATACCCCGGTGGCGCGACCGTGCACGAAGAACAGGCCCAGGATGGCGACAAGCATGAGAAGACCGCCCGCCTGGGTGAAAAGAAAAAATTTGAACGTGGCATATTTCCGGCGTTCATGGCCCCAGATGCCGATGAGGAAGCAGAGCGGCACCAGCATGATCTCCCAGAAGCAATAGAAAAGGAGCAGGTCCATGGACAGGAACAGACCGGTCATTGCCGTCACCACCAGGAGCAGATTGAAGTGAAAGAAGCCCACCCGCTCCTGAATCCGTTGCCAGGAAGTTGCCACCGCCAGAAAACCCAGCAGGCCGTTCAGCGCCAGGAGGAGGAGACTGATCCCGTCCAGGGCCAGATGGTAGCGGGCCCCGATCTGCGGAATCCAGGCATGGTCGAATTGCAGCAACCACACCGGATCGGCGGCAAGGGTGAAACGGCCCGCATCATCGGCCCAAAGGGCCATTACGGCAATGAAATAGACGCCCAGGGAAATTAGCGAGATCCAGCGGCACCCTTTCGGATGCCGGGCACCCGCCAGCCAGGCCATCAGCCCCCCCAACAGGGGGAGAAGGAGCAATCCATTCAGTATCATAGGACAATCACCCCCGTCAGCACCAGAACAACCCCGGCGGCAAGGGCAAAGGCGTACCACCCAAGCCGGCCGGTCTGGGTGGCTTGAAGCAGGGACGACGCACCCATGTGGACGCGTCCCGTAAGTCTTGGCGCCAAATCCACCACATCGTTTTTGTCGGCACGGGTCAGCCACAAAAAAGGTTTGATGATCAGTTTGTTATCGAGCCAGTCAAACCCCCACCCCACGAACCAGATCCGATGCAACAAAGCGGCCACGGGCACGCGGACCAAACGGCTCAAAGCCCCACGCCACCGCATGATCATGAGGAATGCCAGCGCCAGGCCACAAAGGGCGATAGCGGCGGAAACGATTCCCATGCCCCCTTCGTTCATACTCGTGGACACCCGCTCAACCTTTGGCACCACCTGGTGCAGGAAGTCCGCCAGGGGCTGAAACCCGCCCATCCACTCGGGGAGACCCAAGAGGCCGGCAATGACTGACAATACGGCAAGGATGACAAGAGGGATGCCCATGCGCATCCCCGGCCGGGGGATTGGGGCGTGCTTCAAAACCAGCGGCTGGGGAGGGCCGAAGAAGGTCAGGAATACCATGCGGAAGGTATAGATCCCGGTCAAAAATGCTCCCAATAACGCCGCACCCCACAGCCAGGGTCCGCCCAGGGCCGAAGACCAGGCATCCCATATGATGGCGTCCTTGCTGTAAAAGCCCGCACTGATCAGGGGGAGGGCCGCCAATGCGTTCGCCCCCAAAAGGAAGGTCCAGAAAGTAAGGGGCAGTTCCTTGCGCAGCCCCCCCATCTTGAACATATCGTGCTCGTGTTCCAGACGAATGATGATGACGCCCGCGCCCAGAAAGAGCAGCGCTTTAAAAAAGGCGTGGACCATGAAATGAAAGACCGCCGCACTCCAGGCACCCACGCCCAGAGCCAGGAACATGTACCCGATCTGGCTGATGGTGGAGTACGCCAAAACCCGTTTGATATCCCATTGGGTGATACCGCTGAAACCGGCCAGCACCAGGGTCAGGGTTCCCACGATGGCGATGATCAGCATGACGGAGGGCGCCAGGAGAAAGAGGACGTGGGCCCGCAGAATTAGATATACGCCAGCCGTCACCATTGTGGCGGCGTGAATCAGGGCGCTGACGGGCGTAGGCCCGGCCATGGCATCGGGCAGCCAGATCTGCAGCGGCAACTGCGCCGATTTTCCCACGGCGCCCCCCAACAACAACACGGCCGCCAGAACGGCAAGGGATGAACCCGTGGGCCACTGTTCCGTGGCGCGGGCCATGAGGGTTTGAATGTGCAGGGTTCCCAAATTGTCGAAAAGGAGGAATATGCCCAACAAAAAAGCGGTGTCACCGATGCGGGTGACAATAAAGGCCTTGCGTGCGGCCCGGTCGTTCTTGTGGTCCTGGTACCAAAACCCGATCAACAGGTAACTGCACAGACCGACACCCTCCCACCCCAGATAGAGGAGCGCCATGTTGTCCGCAAGCACAAGGATCAGCATCATCCCCACGAAAAAGTTCATGTAGGAGAAAAAGCGGGCATAGTTCCAGTCGTTTTCATCCGCCATGAATTCCGAGGAATACAGATGGATCAATGCGCCCACAAAGGTAATGATCAGCATCCAGATGAGGGAGAGCGCATCCAGTTGAAAGGCGACATGCACCGACAGATCCGCCACCCTGATCCAGGACCAGATGGCCTGGATGTATACGTCGCCGGGAGGGGGAGACATGACGAACTTGACGGTGATCAAAAGGGCAATGACCGCCGATAAAGCCACGGACCCCACCCCGATGGCGGCGACCGCCTTGCGCGGCGGGTGATGGCTGCTCATGGCGGTCAGCAACAGAGCGCCCACCAGGGGTATCAGGGGAACGAGTACCAGAAGGCCGAACATTTTCTAACCTCGCAGGGTTCGGGCCGCGCCGTGATCCAGGGATCTGAAACGGGAGCGGAAACAGAGGGCCAGGGCCAGGCCCACCGCCAACTCAGCGGCCGCCGTGGTCACCATAAAGATATACATGACCTGTCCGTCCGCCTGATCCCAACGGGCGCCGCCGACGATGAAGGCCAGGCCGGCGGCGTTGAGCATGATCTCCAGGGAGATGAGGGTGAACATGATATTCCGTCGCACCAGCAACCCCATCAACCCCAGGGCAAACAGGATTGCGGCCAACAGCAAGCCATGTGTCACGGGGATCGTCGCCATATATGCCTCCTCTCAGCTCCTTCCCTGTGAACCGTTGCGGCCCAGATGATAGGCGCCCACCAGCCCGGCCAGCAGCAGCATGGAAGCCAGTTCCACCCCCAGCACATAGGGTCCGAAAAGAACCTGCCCCACCTGGCGTGGAGACACCGCCGATCCCGATACGGGGGAACCTTTTCCCGCAAAAAGGACGTAAATAAAATCGCCCGTCAGAAGTACGGACAACAGCAGCGGGCCAAGCCAGAACCATGGGTGGGGGCGCTTTGCGTCATCCTCTTTCCGTGCTTTCGGGCTCAGGGTCATGACGGCGAACAGGAGCATGACCATCATGGCCCCCGCATAGGTGATCACCTCCAGGGCCGCCGCAAAGGGTGCGCCCAAAACCAGGAATGCCACCGCCGCCGCAAGCAGAGACACCACCAGGTAGACCAGGCCGTGAATCGCCTCCCGGCGGGTGATGGCCAGGAATGTCGCCAGGACCGCAATGACGCCGCTCACATAAAATGCCAGGTTCATGACGGTTAACCCTCCCTTTACGGCACCAGGCCGCGTACATCCACCGGAGCCGACTCGTTTTCGGCCCGGCCCTTGTCCTTGCCGCGGATGGAAAGACCCGACACACCGTAAAAGTTGTAGTCGGGGTGTTTGCCGGGGCCGCTGATCAGTAAATCTTCCTTCTCATAGACCAAATCATGACGGTTGTATTCGCCCATCTCGAAATCGGGCGAGAGTTGTATGGCCAGGGTGGGACAGGCCTCCTCACAAAAGCCGCAATAGATGCAGCGGGCGAAGTTGATGCGAAAGGAAGCGGCATAATGCCTGCCGTCTTCCGCCACGGCGCCTTGAACGGCAATGCAATCGGTGGGGCAGACCGCCGAGCAGAGATAGCAGGCCACGCACCGTTCCGCTCCATCCGGGTCCCTAGTCAGCACAATGCGCCCGCGAAAGCGTGGCGGCGTGTACGGCCGTTTCTCCGGGTATTGTACGGTCTCTCGTGGACGGATGGCGTGTGTGAAAATCAAGGCGATGGAACGTAAAATCGAAAACACCTTAACCCTCCCATTATCAGCCGCGGGCCAACAAAATACCCGCGGTAACCACTATGTTCACCAGCGACAACGGCAACAAAACCTTCCATCCCAGGGCCATCAACTGATCGTACCGGGGCCGCGGCAGGCTCGCCCGGATCAGGATGAAGATGGCGATGAACACAAATGTCTTAATAACAAACCAGACCACCGGCGGCAGGAAAGGGCCCTGCCATCCCCCGAAGAAAAGGGTGACCATCAAGGCCGAGATCAGGGTGATCCCCACATATTCACCCAGGAAGAACATGCCGAATTTCATGCCCGAGTATTCGGTATGATACCCGGCAATCAGTTCACTGTCCGCCTCGGTGAGATCGAAAGGGGTACGATGGGTTTCCGCCAGCCCGGCGATAAAAAAGACGACGAATCCCACCAATTGAGGGACCACAAACCACATGTTGCGCTGTGCCGCCACGATCTCACCCAGGTTGAAGGAACCCGCCGACAGCACAACCCCCATGAGCGATAACCCCATGAACACTTCATAGCTCAATGTTTGGGCCGCCGCCCGTACACCGCCCAGGAGCGAGTATTTGTTGTTGGAAGCCCAGCCCGCCAGCACCATGCTGTAGGCGCCCAGGGATGACATGCCCAGGAAGAACAACAGCCCGATGTTGAGGTCCGCCACGGCAACGCCCGGGGCCACGCAAATCACCGCAAAAGCGAGCAGCACCGGCCCCACGGCAAGGGCCGGCGCCAGGACAAACAGCGGTTTGTCGGCAAAGGGCGGGATCCAGTCCTCCTTGGTGAAAATCTTGATCATGTCCGCCATGACCTGCAGCAGCCCGAAGGGTCCTGCCCGGTTGGGCCCGATGCGGTCCTGCCACAGGGCCAGGAGCCTTCGTTCCAGAAAAATGTTGGCGGCGGCAACCAAAAGAGGTCCAAGCAACATGCACAAAATGATCAGAACGGTTATCAGTATTTCAGGCATGCGGTTCCCTCTTATCCTCATCCGCGCCCGGGACCGGACCGAGCGTCACATGGGTGCCGGATAGATACCCGGCCTTTTCCACGGGAAATCCGGCCACCCCCCGGGGGAGGGACGACACGGCGGTAACGGGCAGGGAAAGCCCACGGCCAATCAGGACCGCCGCGCCTTCCGAAAGTCCCAGGCTTTCCAAATCCTCGGGATTCAGTGCCAGAGAAGGCCTCGGGGCCAGTCGGGCAATCCCCGGCGTCTCCATACTCAGGGGCTCTGAGCCGAACATGTGGTACATGGGCACAAAAAGCCATTTTTCCGGTTCCGGACGGAAGGCCGGTGGCACGGTTTCGAAGTAAGACTTGTGCTGTTGGGCCGGGAGCTCGATCAGTCGTTGTCCGGTTTCCCCACCCCGTAAGGGGCCGCCGACCTCCTCTTGAAATTTGTTGAGTGCCTGGACCGAGTTCCAGCCCGGGGCCCAGTAGCGTGGAATTAGCGCTGCCGGCGGCGGCCCGTGGAACCCCTCCATGGAGAAGGAAAGCGGCGCATCGGAATCATGGGGCGGTGTCGGAACATTAACGTTCCGGTCGGCGTGCATGGAAGTGCGTCCGCTATAGCGCGTCGACTGGCGCGGCACCTTCATGCCCTTCAATTGAGCACCCGGTGCCAGAACCCCGGAGAGCAATGGCGCAAAGATGGGCATTTCAGCTGCCAGGGCCTTCGTGATGTCGTCCAGATTGTCCCAAGCGGTCGAGCCTTCGCGTCCCGTCATGTGCACCATTCGGGCCAGCCGGCGATGGGAGGGGATCAGATCCCCTGCGGGCTCAAAGACCTGGAAAAAACGCTGTGCCCTCCCCTCGTAGTTAACCAGGGTCCCGGTGCACTCGGCAAAGGTCGCCGTGGGCAGCACCAGATCGGCCCTCCGGGTGGTCCCAGTCTCCAGATAGTCGAGCACAACCACCTGACCGGCTCCCAGCAGGGCGTCGGCCTCTTTTGGTGCCATGCGTTGGTACAGGTCGTTTTCCAAAATGATCACATTGTCGGCCTCGCCTTTTCGTACCCGCTTTCGTACCAACTCAAGGGCCACATCCAAATCCATTCCATCCATCATGGCCAGGCCCATGGTATTGGCTTCAGGGATCAGAAAAGCCAAGTCGGCGGTCTGTTCCCCGTCACACAGTGCAAAAGCGATGTTGGCCGCGGCCTGCACCAGGGAAAGGTTTCCCAAGGAGATTCCGCTCACGATGAGCGGGCGTTCGGCCGCTTTCAGGTCGCCGGCAATGGCTTCAGCCATGACACGGATTTCTTTTTCGAGATCCTCTACCACAGGGACCTTGGGGTCCAGGACATGGGCCACGGCAAAGCCCAGTCGCGCCAGGTCATCCGGGGCCCCGCGATATGTCAGGGTGGCCACGTCATCGAGGCGGGTCTCATGGGGCGTGGCAACAAAAAAAGGCCCCTTTTCATCCTGAATGGCCGTCCGGACCCCGGCCGCCTGCCAGAGGGGGATATGCAACGGATCCAGCTCCCGGATGGGCTCCTGACGGACCGATTGCCGCAGGGCCAGGGCCGCCCGCGGCATTACCTGGGTCACGTCCTCTCCCAGCACCAGCACGGCGTCGGATTTCTCCATGTCCCATATGGAAGGGGACCGGGCCGGGCCCTTTTGCAGAATTTCGAGGATCAGCCTTAGAAGTCCGGCCTCGCCGGCCCCTATCCCCGTGCAAAACCGCTCCGCGCCCACCAGGGTCCGCAGGGCGTAGTTGGCTTCAAGGGATGCGCGCGGAGACCCGATGCCGATCATTTTCCCAGGCGCGGATAGGATCGAGGCCAGGTGTTCCCCTGCCTGATCCTGGGAGAGGGCTTCTAAAGGAGCCCCTTTGTTTAAACGGCGCGCAGCATGCCGCACCCGGCGTTCGCTGTTGACGAATTCGTAACCGAACCTCCCCCGGTCACAGAGAAAATAGCCATTGATGCCGCTATGATAGCGGTTCCGGATGCGACGCAGGGTGCCGTAGCGCTCGCCGGGAATGGTGTTACAGCCGGCGCCGCACAGGACGCAAATGGAGGGCGCTGTCTGCAGATCCCACTTGCGGGTGTAATGACCGTGCAGGGTCTTGTCCGTGAAAACGCCGGTGGGGCATATCTCCACCAGGTTGCCGCTGAATTCGCTTTCAAAGGGGCCGTCCTCGAAACGGCCAAAGTAGACATGGTCGTGGGCCCCGAACACATTGAAATCACGACCCCCCGCGTAATCCGTATAGAAACGGACGCAACGATAGCAACTGATGCAGCGATTCATTTCGTGCTCGATCAGTGGCCCCAGGTCCTGATTGTGATGGGTCCGCTTGGCAAAACGGTGATCGCGGCGCACGTGCCCGCTCATGACCGTCATATCCTGGAGATGACACTCACCCCCTTCGCCGCATACCGGACAATCGTGGGGGTGGTTGGCCATGAGCCATTCGATATTCCTGGAGCGGAATTCCTTGGCCTCGGAATCCTGGATGGAGATACGCACCCCGTCTTTCACCGGGGTCATGCAGGCCATGACGATGCGGCCTTTAGTGTCGTTTTCGTCCTTGAACTGCTTGACGGCACACTGTCTGCAGGCACCGGCGGAACCCAAAGAAGGGTGCCAGCAGAAATAGGGGAGGTCAAACCCCAGGCTCAGGCAGGTTTCAAGGAGATTCTTGCCTTCCGGGACCTCATAGGGTTCTTCTTCGATGTAAATGGTCACCATCAGCGGGTGCCTCCCTCAAGACGCCACGGGCAGCATCCCAGGCGGATATGTTCCCGAAAATCATCTTCAAAATAGGTAAGTGCGCTTTGAAGGGGCTCCATGGCCCCCGGGGCCAGGGCGCAGAATGTGCTGTCGGGTCCGCCGATCCAGCGCGCATGGGAGCGCAGCCGCTCCATATCTTCGGGATGTCCCTCTCCGGCCTCGATGGCACTCAATACACGGGAGGTCCATGGCAGTCCTTCCCGGCAGGGGGTGCACCAGCCGCACGACTCCCGGGCGAAAAAATGCATCACATTGTTCACCATGCCCACCGGGCAGGTCTTGTCATCCAGGATAATCATGGTACCGCAACCCATGCGACTGCCGAGGGCGCTCACGGATTTCACATCCATGGGCACATCCAGGTGCTCGGCCAGAAGGAATTCAGTGGACGCACCCCCGGGAAGGAACCCCCTCAACCGGTATCCATCCGCCATGCCGCCGGCATGCTCTTCGATGATTTCACGCGCCGTGGTGCCCATGGGGAGTTCCCACCATCCGGGTCCCTTGACCCGGCCGCTGACCCCGTAAATCTTGGTACCGCCCTCATCGGTAAGACTCAAGTCCTTGTACCAGTCGGCGCCGTTCTTGAGGATGTGCGGCACATTGGAGAGGGTCTCGACATTGTTCACATCGGTGGGCCGTCCCCACAGACCGACCGCGGCGGTATGGGGCGGCTTGGCCCGCGGGTTGGCGCGGCGGCCTTCCAGGGAATTGAGCAAGGCCGTGGCCTCACCGCAGATATACCGGCCGGCGCTGGTATGCAGAAAAATATCGACACCAAAATCCGTTCCCAGAATGTGCTCACCCAGGTAGCCCGCCTCATGGGCTTCGTTAATGGCCTTTTCAATGCACCGGGCCGCCTTTTTGTACGCCCAGCGCAAAAAGATATACCCCGTGTTCGCGCCGATGGCATGGGCGGTGATAAGCATCCCCTCGATCAGTTGGTGGGGATTCCCTTCCATGAGCACACGGTCCTTGAAAACGCCCGGTTCCATCTCATCGGCATTGGCCACCACGTAGGCCTGTGATGCGGCATGTTCACCCTTGGGCATGAAACTCCATTTGATCCCGGTGGTAAATCCGGCGGACACATGGCCCCACTGGTCAGGTTCCTCGATCATCGCGACCATCTCGTGGGGAAAGACATGGCGTTCATGAAGATCCTCGTCGGGCACAAAGCTCCATTTCCTTCCGGCGGAAAAACCGGCGCCGCCCCGTCCCCCCAGGGTCGAATCCTGAACAACCTTGATGACCTGGTGCGGTTCCATTGTCAGGGCCGCGCGCAACCCCTGATACCCGCCCACCGCCTCGTATTCGCCAAGGCCTAAGGGCTGGCCGTCGGACCGCAGATGACCGGTCAGGGGGCGTTCCCGCTTCATTTTTCAACTCCTGTATGGGCATAGCGTTCAAGAATGGCATCCAGGTCCTCGGGTTGGATGCGGGTGTACAAATCGTCGTCGATCATGATGGCGGGGGCCTGCTCGCACACGCCCAGACAGCTCACCGGCAGCCAGGTAAACCGCCGGTCCGGCGTGGTTTCGCCCGGGCCGATGCTCAGCAAACGGGACAAACGTTCTTCCAGTCCCGTCTCGCCCATGATCCAGCAGCTGACGCCGTCGCAAAGGCGGATCACGTGCTCGCCCACGGGCCGGCGGAAAATCTGACTGTAAAAGGTGGCCAGGCTGTCCAGCTCCGCGGGCGCCATTTCAAGGAGGGCCGCCACATCCCTAAGATCCTCATCGGTTACCCATTTCTTGGGCTCTTGAACGATCTTCAAGGCCTCCAGCGCCACGGCCCGGCGGGTGGGATAGATGCGCAGAAGGGCTTCGATCTCTCGTTGTTCATGGGGACTGATGGCCATCCGCTCCTCCTTCAACGGTCAATATCCGCCAAGACAAAATCCACGGCCCCCAAAATGGCCATGAAATCCGCCACCATGGCGCCGCGCGTGCTGATCAACGGCACCATCTGAAGATGGGGGAATGACGGCGTTCGAATCCGGCAGCGATAGGCGGAACCCGCGCCGTCGCTGACGAGATAGTAGCCGTTGTTTCCCTTGGTCGCTTCGATACCCTGGTGGGCCTCTCCGGCCGGGATCACCGGCCCCCAGGCCACATTCACAAAATGATGAATAAGCGTCTCAATATCATGGAGTGCACGATCCTTGACGGGCGGGACGGTCAGCGGATGTTCCGCCTTGTAGGAACCCTCCGGCATCTGTTTGACGCACTGCTCCACGATGCGCAGACTCTGGCGCATTTCCTCCATGCGCACCAGGGCCCTGTCAAAGCAATCACCGTGAACGCCGGTGGGGATGTCGAAATCGAACTGCTCATATCCCGAGTAGGGTCGCTTTTTTCGAAAATCCCATTCCAGGCCGGTGGCACGCAATCCGGCACCGGTAACCCCCCATTCCACGGCCTCCCGGGTGGTATAGGCGCCGACCCCTTTGGTACGGGCCTTGAAGATCCGGTTGCGGGTGACCACCCGATCATATTCCCGGAGCCGTTTTGGCAGATAGTCCAGGAAATCGCGCACCAGTCGGTCCCAGCCATGGGGCAGATCCAGGGCCACACCGCCCATGCGGAAAAAGCTGGGATGCATGCGGCCGCCGGTAATGGCTTCCACAATATCAAAAATGCGTTCCCGGTCGTTGAAGGTGAAAAAAACGGGCGACATGGCGCCGATATCCGAGGCAAAGGTGCCCAGCCACACCAGATGGCTGGCCAGGCGGAAGAGTTCGGCCAGCATGACGCGGATCACCTGGGCTCGGGGGGGCGCCTCGATGCCGGCCAGCTTTTCCACGGCCAGTACATAGGCGAAATTATTCATCACACCTCCCAGATAGTCGATGCGGTCGGTGTAAGGGATATAGGTATGCCAGGTCTGGCGTTCGGCCATCTTTTCGGCGCCCCGATGGTGGAAACCAATGTCGGGCACCACGTGGCGGATCTCTTCGCCGTCCAGTTGCAGCACAAAACGGATGACGCCGTGGGTGCCCGTGTGGTGGGGACCCAAATTGAGAAACAGATAGTCGTTGTCCCCGTCCGGGTCCGCCTCCGGCAAGCCCCATGCGCCAGGGTTGAATTGGAGGGCTTTTTCGTCTTCGATAATCTCCTCCTCCGAGATATGCACCGGTCCCACTTCGGTGGCCCGGGCCGGATATTCCTTGCGCAAGGGGTGCCCTTCCCACGTGGACGGCAGCAGGATGCGTTTAAGGTTTTGGTGACCGTCAAAGGTGATGCCGAAAAGATCCCACGCCTCCCGTTCGTACCAGTCGGCCGCCGGCCATAGCCCGGTGATACTGGGTAGAGACGGATGGGGATCCATGAGCGGAACCTTGATGCGGATGTCGCTGTTTCGTTCAAAGGACAGGAGATGATAGACCACCGTGAAAGCACTGTCCGGCTGGCCTTCACGCTGGTGCCGCTCCCGCTCGTCGATGGCGGTCAGGTCGTACAGCATGGCGTAGGGGTCGGAAATTTGTGTTTTCAGATAACGCAGTACCCGGGGCGCCGCTTGCCGCGCCACCCAAAGGGTGGGGATACCGTCGATGGTTGCCTGTTCGGCCAGAATCTCCGGTCCAAACTGTTTTTTCAGTTCCTGGATGATCCCCATACCCATGGCGTTCACACCTCATCAGGAGAACGCAATGTGGTGGCCTGTTGACGCTCATCCCGCTTGAGTTCGCGGCGGGCGGGCATCTCGGCTCTGACCACGTCCTGGGAACCCACGACCCAGCTGAGGGGTCTCTTCTCCGTCGCCACCTTTTCCTGAAGCAGGGTGAGTCCCTCCATGAACGCCATGGGGCTGGGAGGGCACCCGGGCACATAGACGTCCACCGGCAGGAACTGATCCACGCCCTGAACCACGCTGTAGATATCGAACATGCCGCCGGAGTTGGCGCACGAGCCCATGGAGATGACCCAGCGGGGGGCCATCATCTGTTCGTAAAGGCGTTTGACAACGGGGACCATCTTGACGAACATGGTCCCCGCGATGATGATCATGTCGGCCTCCCTGGGCGAGGCGCGCACCACCTCGGCGCCGAAGCGGGAGATATCGTACCGGCTGGTAATGGCGGTCATCATCTCCACAAAACAGCAGGAAAGACCGAAGCCAAAGGGCCACAGGGAGTGCTTGCGCGACCAGGCCAGCATGTCCTGGAGCCGGGTCAGTATGACGGATGATTTCACCGCCTGTTCCAGCGTACCATCACCCGGCCGCGGTGAAGCATCCGGTCGGTTGCTCCTGTGAATCATGGGTCCGGCACCTCCTGTTCGGTACTCTCCGGGCCGGCCTGTCCGGCCAGGCGCGTTCCCGGCTTCCAGACTTTGGGTCCCCAGTTCAATGCCCCGATTCGCCAGAAATAGATCAATGCCGCCAGAAGGATGCCGATAAAGACCACCACCTGAAAGTAGCCTGTCCATCCCAGGTCGCGGAATGCCGCGGCCCAGGCAAAGATGTACACGGCCTCCAGATCGAACAGGACGAAGGCCACGGCCACCAGGTAGTATTTGACGGGGATCCGCCGTTGGGCCGGTCCGGTGGGCAGGATCCCTGATTCATAGGGTTCCCCGGTTGTCCTATCCTTGTGGCGCTCGCCCAACAGGGACGAAAGGCCCAGGATGGTGGTTACCAGGACCACCACCAAAATGAAGAAGACCGCCAGAGGCCACATGGGGGCGGTCATGACGCCTCCATGCCCTGTTTCCAGTGATTCGCGCCCATGCATCCTGAACCGATCAGCCCAATCTCCATAACCCCGTGCTCCTTTCTTCAGATGATCATCGTAACATGAAAAGGTCGTTCGTATCCAAGATTTATTTGTGGATAGACACTGATTTATTTCAATGCCGCGTCGAGAGGCAGCGTATAATCGATTGACATCATGACGCTCAACACCAACATACTCATGAAGGAAAAGGCAAACAGCTGCCTGGCCCATCGATTGTCGTCCCCCGTCCTGAAGCCCGACCACACCATGTAAAGCCAGACCAGACCCAGCACCACCGCAACCGCGAGGTAGCCATAGCCCGTGTAGCCGACGAAGGTCAGCATCAGCGTGGCCGCCACAAAGGCCGCCGCATAACCCACAATGTGCCGCTTTGCGGCCGGGATCCCTTGGGTGACCGGCACCACCGGAAATCTTGCGGCGGCGTAATCATGCCGTCGGAAAATGGCGATGGCGTAGCAATGGGGCATCTGCCACAGGCTGAAAATCAAAAACAGGAGCAACGCCCCTGTATCCAAGCGGCCTGTGACCGCGCAATATCCGGCAAGGGGCGGGGCCACGCCGGCCAGACTCCCCACCAGCGTGGCATGCACGGAACGGCGCTTCAGATGGAGGCTGTATACGCCCACATAGATCAAGAACCCGGACAGCACCACCGCAACGCACAGCGGCTGGGTCGCCCGTAAGAGAAGCCAGATGCCGGCCATGCCCAGCAGGACGGCGTAGGAAACGGCGGCCTTCAATGAAATGAGCCCCCGGGCCATGACCCGGTTGCGCGTGCGGGCCATCTTACGGTCCATGTTTCTGTCAATACAGTTGTTGAGCACGCACGCCGAGGCCACCACCAGGGATATGCCCGTGAGGGTGGAGAGCAACAAGGGGACATTGATATGCCCCTTTGACGCCAGAAAAAAGCCGGCAGACGCGGGAATCAGATTCCCCAGGACGATTCCAGGCTTGGTAACCAGCAGGCAATTTTTGATCGTGTGTTGCATCACCACATCATACGGGAATTCAGGGTGACCATGACCCACACGGTGCCGCCGACGAAAATGAATATGATCAGCAGGGTGAACACCAGGGCCATCACGTTCCAGCGGGCCGCGGAAGAGGTATCCAGGTGCAGGAAGTAATGCAGGTGGATGAAGATCTGCACGATCCCCGCGCCGCATATGCCCCATATCACGACACTGCGGGGCACTCCGCCGCCCATTACCAGTGCGAACGGGATCACGGTCAAAACCACCGAAAGGACAAATCCGCTGATATAGGTCCTGAGGCTTCCCCTGCCCGCGCCGCTGCTGTCCATAGATGCAGACGCCATCATTAAATGACCCCCATCAGGTAGACGACACTGAATACGCCCACCCACACGATATCGAGAAAGTGCCAGAACATGCTCAGCCGCATCAGTCGGGATCGGACGGGCGTGGACAACCCCTTGGCCGTCACCTGGCCCATGAGGACCGCCATCCAGATCAAACCGAAGCTCACATGGATGCCGTGGGTCCCCACCAGGGTGAAGAAGGCAGACAGAAACGCGCTCCGCTCAGGTCCGTTGCCGCCGGCGACCATGCCGTAAAACTCATGGATTTCCATGGTGATGAAACCGAGACCCAAAAGGAACGTGACCACGAGCCCCAGCTGGACCCGGGCCTTCCGCCCCCCGTGCACGGCCAGCATGGTGAAACCGCAAGCGGCGCTGCTCACCAAAAGGAGCATGGTTTCGCCGAACAGGTACGGCAGGTGGAACAGGTCCTTGCCCGAGGGACCGCCGGCATAATTGAAGCCGACCACCGCAAAGGTGGCGAAAAGCGCCGAAAAGAGCGCCAAATCGCTCATGAGATAGACCCAGAACCCGAAGGTCCGGATTTCCACGGTGTCAACGTGTTCCGATTCCCCGGGCATCCAGTTCATGGCCTTGGCGTCGGCTGTCATCATTCATGCCTCCGGTGCCGGTTGTGCGGCCAACTGTCCCGGCGCCGCAAGGTTTCCGTGAGCGGCTGTTGCCGCGCCGTAAGGTTCGTCCTCGATCCTTCTGAGAACCGGTGCAGGACGTTCCGCCTCAATTCTTTTTACCTCGTCCGAGGGAATGGTATATTCGGTGTCGTCATCCGTTGACCGGATGACAACGGCCAACACAATCCCCACCAGACCGGCCAAGGCCAGCCACCAGATGTACCAGACCATGGCGAATCCGAACAGGAAGGCCAGTACGCCCATGATGGGGCCGTGGACTGCGTTTTTGGGCACATGGATATCGTGGTACGGACCTGAATATTTCCAGGAGACGCCCCGCTCCTTCATATCCGCGAGGGCATCAATATCGTGCACCACCGGGATTGCGGCAAAATTGTACGGGGCCGGAGGGGAAGCGGTGGCCCATTCGAGGGTCCGGCCGTTCCACGGGTCCCCGGTCAGATCCCGGTTGTCATGGCGTTTCCGGATGCTCACCGCCAACTGAACCCCCTGAAAAAAGATGCCCGCGAGGATCACGGCGGCGCCGGCCGCGGCAACGATCAGATAGGGCTGCCATGCCAGGTTCCAGTAGTGGTCCATGCGCCGCGGCATGCCCATGAAGCCTAAGGCATACAGGGGGATAAAGGCCAGGTAGAAGCCGATGAACCAGCACCAGAACGCCCGTTTACCCCACTTTTCGTCCAAACGGAACCCCAACGCCTTGGGAAACCAGTAGGCATAGCCGGCAAAAAATCCGAACACGGCGCCCGGTATGAGCATGTTATGAAAATGGGCGATCAAAAACAGGCTGTTGTGGACCACATAATCGGCGGGCGGCAGCGCCATCAAAACACCGGTCATGCCGCCGATGACGAAGGTGGTGAGGAACCCGAGGGTCCAGTACATGGGGGTGGTGAACCGTATGCGGCCCCGGTACATGGTAAACACCCAGTCAAACACCTTCACCCCGGTGGGGATGGCGATCATCATGGTGGTGATCCCGAAGAAAGTGTTGACCCCGGGGGCGTTGCCCATGGTGAAAAAATGGTGCAGCCAAACCGCGAAGGACAACACCATGATGGCGGCCGTGGCATAGACCAGGGAATTGTATCCGAAAAGCCGCTTCCCGGAAAAGGTGGCCACCACCTCCGAAAAAATACCGAACGCGGGCAGAATGAGGATATAGACTTCCGGGTGACCCCACATCCAGAAGAGGTTGTTCCACATCATCATGTTGCCGCCCAGGCCGTTGGTAAAAAAATGCATGCCCAGGTAGCGATCCAGGGCCAGCAGGAAAAAGGCCACGGTCAGGACCGGAAAGGAGAGAACCATGAGCACGTTGGAGGTCAAACAGGTCCAGACAAACAAGGGCATGCGCATGAGCTTCATGCCCGGGGCCCGCATTTTGAAAATGGTGACGAGAAAATTGATGCCGGTCATGAGGGAGCCCGCGCCGGCGATCTGGAAGGCCCACAGCCAGTAGTCCACTCCGGTCCCCGGACTGTATTCCGTTTCAAACAGGGGTGCGATCCCGAACCAGCCGGTCTGACTGAACTCGCCCACCCCCAGGGATACCATGACCAGCACGGCCCCTGCCGTGGTCATCCAGAGGCTCACGGAGTTCAGGAAAGGATAGGCCACGTCCCGCGCGCCGATCTGAGGGGGAACCGCGATATTCATGAGCCCGATGAAAAAGGGCATGGCCATGAAGATGATCATGATGGTGCCGTGGGCGCTGAATACCTGGTCAAAGTGATGGGGCGGCAAATAGCCGTGTGAAGCCCCGGCGGCAAGGGCCTGCTGAGACCGCATCATAACGGCATCGGAAAATCCGCGAAGCAGCATGACCAGTGCCAGGATGATGTACATGATGCCGATCCGCTTATGATCCAGGCTCGTCAGCCACTCTTTCCAAAGGTAGGGCCATTTTCCGTAGTAGGTGATCAGGCCCATGATCGCCAGGGCCAGCAGGGACGCACCCCCCACCGCCCCCATGACGATCGGATTGTTGAAGGGTATCGCCGATAAGGTCAACTTCCCGAACATGTCAGCCTTCCTCCAAGTGCCGGGGCATGGCGCCGATACGCTCCAGTGGCTTCTTCACCGGGGCAGGAGTCTTTCCGGTCTTCCCCATTTCGCCCTTTTTCCCCATCCAGCCCATGTACCTGCCCATGATATGTTTAAAAAGGCCCGGCCTGACCGAAGAGAAGTAGGTCACCGGAACACCCTCCGTCGGCTTTCTGAGTTTTCCGTACCGGGGAAGGTCCAGTTTTTCGGGTGATCCTTTGGCCGCTGCGACCCATGCCCGGAATTCTTCCGGAGACGTGGCAATGGCCTTGAAATGCATGCCCGAGTACCCGCGGCCGCTGAATTCCTGGTTCTGCCCCACATAGACCCCGGGGACATCGGCCAGGAGATGCAGACGGGTCTGCATGCCCGCCATGGCGTACATCTGACTCCCCAGTTGCGGAATGAAAAAGGACGTCATGACCGTGTCCGAGGTCAGCTTGAAGCTCAAGGGAACGCCTGCGGGAAAAACCAGCTGGTTCACGGCGGCGATATCGTGGTCAGGATAGATAAACAGCCATTTCCAGTCCATGGACACGACTTCAATATGGATGGGTTTGACTCCACGATCAATGGGCTTGTACGGATCCAGCCGGAAGGTGCCGGTCCAGACCAGATAGGAAAGGGCGATGACGATGGCAACGGGAACCAGCCATATCACCAGGTCGATCTTGTCGGAACCGCCCCATTTCGGGGTATAGACGGCTTTGGTGTTCGAGGCCCGGTATCTTCGGGAAAACCAGAGGGCCATGACAATGGCCGGAAGCACCACAATCAACATGAGCCCGATCGACATGAGCATGAGAAACCGCTCATCATCCCCCACGGGTCCTTTGGGATGGAACAGAACCATGTCGCTGCACCCGCTCAGGAAGGTCATGGCACAGATCAACCCCGCTCCCACCAAAATGAACAGGCTCGTTTTCTTCATTTATCCATTCCCACCATTCATCCGAGGGTTTTATTGAGCTTTACACATGGCATTTCCGCACAACCCGCCCCTCGTGGATCCTTTGATCATGCAATTTCCTTGTAACGTTAAAGGCTTTTTTATTTGGGCACAATGGGGTGGATACTGTATTTAATGACGATACAGGGAAAATGCAAAGATACCGGATTTTCATTCAACAAATACACGATGAACCTGATTAACACATCAGGGAAAATACCTTAGAGTACATTCGAACGGCGTGCTTCTTCCCGGGCTCAATCTCGCTTTCTCCGAAGGGGCACAGGCCCGCAATGCCCAGGTGATTGATATCGGCATGGGCGGCCTGGATACGCCCCGTCTGCTGGAACAACTTCCGCACGTGGACGCTGTCCGTATGTACTTCGAACCGGAGGCCTGAAACAGGATGATTCGTACATACAAAAATCTTGAGGCCGTCAGCCGGGCCGCCGCTGAAATTTTCGTGGAAGAGGCTGTGGACGCGCTCTCCGCCCGCGGGCGTTTTGCCGTGGCCCTTTCGGGCGGAGAGACCCCACGTCGCTTGTACAGCCTGCTGACCGAGTCGCCGATCCGGGAGAACATCGAGTGGAAAGCCGTACATATATTTTGGGGTGATGAGCGCTGTGTCCCGCCAGGCGACCCGCGCAGCAATGCCCGGATGGCGCGCCTGACTTTGCTTGACCATGTGCCCCTTCCTGCGGAAAACGTCCATCCCATCCCCTGCGACCGGTCTCCGCAGGAGGCCGCAGCACAGTACGAGGCTGAAATAAAGGCCTTTTTCGGAACAGCGTCACCCGCATTCGACCTGGTCCTCCTGGGCCTGGGCGACAACGCCCACACGGCTTCGCTCTTCCCCCACACCCCGGTGCTGGATGAAAAGGACCGATGGGTCGCTGAAGTCTGCGTTCCCGAACAGGATATGCACCGGGTCACCCTCACCGCGCCGATCATCAACCAGGCAAGGCAGGTCCTTTTCCTGGTGAGCGGTGCGGAGAAAGCGAACGCACTGAAACAGGTGATTCAGGGCCCGTTTCGGCCCAATGATTTTCCGGCCCAGTTGATCCGCACCAAGGCCGGACATTCCCTCTGGCTGGTGGACCACGATGCCGCGGACAAGCTGATAGACATTATCCATTGCCCCTCATAGGGATGATCCAAGACCGTAATCTTCCCCAACCCAGCTTCATTAAGAAGGTCTCTCAACCAGACACCGCCGATGGTCCAGGGGTTTCCTCTGGCCTTCTCCTTCAAGAATGAACGGCTGTTTGAGATTTGAAACACGGCCCAACCGCGTCTGCAAAGGAGAATGATCCTAGAGAAAAAAATGCCGGAATCCAATGGGGTGAAAGCTTTATTTTGGAGACCTGGGACATGTATATGCCGCTCAAAACGCAAAGAATCTCAATTGCCGTGATAGCCCGTAGCATAAAATATTGCAAGAACCTGCGAGAAATATTAGACTTACTACTTTTCAGAAACCTCCCGGAGGATCGATAAACCGCGACCGAAGCGGAAAAGGATCAAAAATTCGAAATTGATTTAAAGAGATAGCTATGAAAATCGTAAGAAAAGTTGAAGATGCCGTAAATGCCGAAAACATTTCTCGCGGTTCCGTCATTTATGCGGGAGGAAACGCTGCCACTCCGGTGAGACTTCTGCAGCAGCTGGCAAAAGATTCAACCATCCGTGGCGTTTCCCTTTTGGGTGTACTGTTTTTGGGTGAATTGCAGGAACTGTTTTCGGAAGAAGCCTGCAAGCGCATTGAACATCGGGTCATTTTTAACGGGCCGTCTTCCAGGAATGCCGTGAACACCGGCAAAGCCAGCTATCAGTTATTGCATCTGTCGGACATCCCCCGCCAGGTGCGAAAACATCTGAAACCCGATATTGTCTTTTTAAGTGTCGCCGGCCCGGACAACGGCGGAAATTACAGTTTCGGAACCAGTGTCGAAGCCTGCAAAGCGGCTGCACGTGCCGCCAAGGCTCAGGGCGGACTGGTAATCGTTGAAAGAAACGCGCAGATGCCCTTCGTCTTGGGAACCAGCATCCCCGAAAGCAGCATCGACTTCCTGGTGGACACGGATTACCCCATCCCCATCAGCCCCGTTGCCAAGCCGGATAAACGCGCAAAAGATATTGGACATATGATCACGGCCCGCTATATACATGACGGCTGTACCCTTCAGTTCGGTCTCGGAGAGGTTCCTGAAGCGGTAACCGGCGCAATAATCGACAAAGGGGCAAAGGACCTGGGGATTCACACGGAACTCTTTGCCGACGCCATGCGGGTGCTGGTGCAAAAGGGGGTTGTCACCCACCACTACCTTGAAAACACCTTTTCCATGGCCACCATTTTCCTTTCCGCCGAAGCAGCCGGCTACCAGTGGCTTCACTTTAACAGTTCGGTCCAGAGTTTCAGTTCCGATATTACCAATTACGTTCCCATCATCGCAGAAATGCCACGCATGGTTTCCATCAACAGCGCCATCGGCGTGGATCTCCATGGCAATATCTGGGCAGACTCTCTGAATGCCACAAGCATCTACAGCGGTATCGGCGGCCAGGCCGACTTTATTCGCGGGGCTTATTTGTCAAAAGGCGGCATTCCAATTATTGCCATGAAATCGACCACGAAGGGTGGAGAATCAAAAGTACTGCTGCGAAGTCCCGCCGGCATCACCACAACGGCCATTTCGGCCGATCCCGTCGTCATCGTCACCGAACAGGGGATCTTTGATCCCCGAGGCTTGAATATGGCGGAACATGCCGTGGCGATCGCTCATCTGGCGGTCCCGAAATATCGAGATGAGTTGCTCAGACACATTTACGACAGCGTAGAGTACTATAAACCACGGAAAATCCTTGGCGACAAGCCACCCAAAGGCTTCACACCCTATGAAGCAATACGGTGAGTGGATGGGTACCCGGCTTCTTTAAGGAATTTCGTCTGTGTGTTCCCCGAAACCCGGCGCTTTTCGCCGCCATGTGGCAGGTGTCTCACTGATCATAGGCAATTGCGAAACAAAAGTTAATGTGTTTTTGTTAAACTCGCGCCATGACGCCTTGAAATTATGTCTGCTTATATTTCCCGGCGAAAAATGACTTACTCTTTTAAAACGCCGTATCTTTCCCGATAGAAAACCGGAGTCCGGCGGGGAGGGGCCTTGATCTCTTCAGCAGGTTTACCCAAGGCAATGACGCCTGCTATTTCAAACTTTTCCGGGATGTTGAATACGGGCGCCAATTCATCGGGTCTGAAGAAGGTAAACCATAGAGATTCCAGCCCCAGTTCGGAAGCCTTCAACATCATGTTCTGGACGCACGCCGATGTTGCCTGCAAAGCCCCGTAGGATTGCCCGAAAAACGTGCCCAGCCCTCCTTTTCCAGGATCAAAAACCACCGCAATGAGGAGGGGTGCATCCTGCACAAAATCTGCAGAGTATTTTTTCACCCATCCGGGTCCGCCAGCTGCGATCACCTCATTTTTGGCTTTTTCACCCGCTTCCTTCACCCGTTTCTTGATGTCGGAATCCGTAATCACAATGAATTCCCACGGCTGAAGGTTCAAAGGGCTGGGAGCCCAGCATCCGGCCTGCAGGATTGCTTCGATCTGCTCTTCCGCCACCGGCGCGGATTCGAATGCTCGACAGCTTCTTCTTTTCATAAGCAATTGGTTGAATTCCATTTATGTTGTTCTCCTTTTTTGGGGAAGTGTCTGAGGCCTTTCAGCTTCGGCAAAAGAGACGCTTGCAGGATTCAGGTTTCACGTTAAGTTCTTGGTTGTGCAACTATTTTTCAAAATAGCGGGTTCGGACATGTCTTTTCCCGAGATGACCCCGTCCCAGAACGCTTCTTCGCTTTTTTGCCAGCCGGAGCCGAACGCCTTATTGAAAAATCCCCCCAGACGATCAAAAACCTTCAACCATCCGCGGTGGTGGTTGAGGGTGAGGACGTCCTCCAGAAATTGGGTGATGTCCGCCATCTTTTCTTTGGGAATAAATGCTCTGGCCCCCAGTTCAATGGATTTTTTGAGGGATTCCCGGGTCATGGCATGGGCCGTAAGCATGACGGCGGGATACCCCAGGGCGTGAGCCGCATTCAACAGATCAAAGCCTCTCACACCCATAATGTCCAGAATGACCACATCGTAGGTCCAGCTTCTGAGAAGATGATACCCTGTTTCATAATCCTGTGCCGTGTCAAAGATAAGACCTTCAAAATCTTCCAGGTGTTCCTCAAGTGTCTCCAGAACATCCGGTTCATCGTCCACGGCCAGTATCCGTTTGTTGTTGAGTATGCTCTCCCCCATCCCACCGTCTCCTTTATCGGTTTCTCAGGTTTTTTTTCCGGACTTGGTCATACGCCTTCTTTCTTCATCACGCACTTCCCGGCGCAACAGCTTGCCTACCTTGCTCTTGGGGAGCATATCCCGAAATTCGATATATCCGGGGAGTTTGTAGGACGCCAGCCTCTCCCGGCACCATTTCAGAAGATCCGCGCCACCCACCCCCTTGGCATCTTCTTTCAGGACCACGATGGCCTTGATGCGCTCCCCCACCTTGGGATCGGGAATCCCCACCACGCAGGCTCCGATGACCGTGGGATGATCCTGCAGCACCGCCTCCACCTCCGATGCGGAAACACGATACCCTTTGTGTTTGATCACATCGGCGGATCGCTCCATGTAGATCAGCTGACCGTCCTCATCTTCGCTTACAAAATCGCCCATGCGGTAGAAAATTTTGCCGTCGATTTCGATGTAGGAACGGCGGGTTTCGTCCGGCTTCTTCCAGTATTCTTTCATGCTGTAAGGGGAGGTCACCAGCAGTTCGCCCGTCTCGCCGGCGGGTACCGGTTTGAGTGTCTCGGGATCCACCACCATACACGTGCGGCTCCTGAGGGGCAGGCCGATGGTGTTGGGTTTGGGGTTCTTTTCAATGCGGCTGTAGGTAACATGCCCCGCCTCGGTGGAGCCGTAAACCTGATAGATGGGCACGTTAAAGCGTTCCTTCCAACGATGAAAGACCTCCGCGGGGAGCACATCCCCCCCGCTATAACAATATTTGAGGGTGCCGAGATCGTAAGACGCCAGGCGGTCGTTTTCCAGTATCATGCGGTAGAGGGCGGGAACCCCCAGAAACCATCGGGCCCCGAACCGCTCGATGGTGCCCATGATGGCGTCCACCTGGGGAATCGGCATGAGGAGCACGGAATTTCCTTTGTTAAGCCCGATGGCCATGCAAAGGCCCAGGGCCATGATGTGAAAAAGGGGATTGACGGCAATGTAAACATCCTCCCCTTCCTTGAGGTGACCTGCGGCCACATCATCGGTGACGTCGTTCACATAGGAGGTCATGCCGATATGGTTCCCGGGGACGCCTTTTGGGAAGCCGGTGGTTCCCCCGGTGTAAAGGATGTATGAGAGGTCTTTCCAGGGATCCATGGATACCGGTATTTTGAGGGGCGCGTGCCGAACGATTGACCGAAAGGAATGGACCCTGGGGTCGTTGTCCACCTTGCCGTTGGGGATTTTGTCAAACAGAACGCCCAGGGACCTTTTCCAAAATGGGAGCAGGTCCACCAGGTTGGTGACGACAATATTTTTGATGCCGGTCCTGTCGGCCACTTCCTTGACATAACAGAAATTGGTGTCCAGGCACACAACGGTTTCAGCGCCCGAATCCTTGACCATGTACTCCACTTCAAAGGAGGTATAGATGGGAGACACCGGCACCAGAACGGCACCTGCTTTCTGGATACCCAACCAGGCCACCAGCCACTGAATGCAGTTGGAAAGGTATACCATGACCCGGTCCCCCTTTTTCACTCCCAGGCCGTCCAGGGCGCCCGCAAAGCGCATGCTCAAGTCCTGCAGTCGGGCATAGGTGAAATGTTCCCCCAGATAGACCACGGCCGTACGGTCCGGGTAGGCTTCACACATGCGATCAAACCGTGTGAAGGTCAGTTCCTTTTCCAGTGACTGTTCATCGATGTTCATGATTTGAAAACTCCTAACGGTAAAATCAGGTTGCTCGGCATCAAACCCCGAAATAGGCGGAACGAATATCGGGGTTGCTCAGCAGTTCATCACGGGTTCCCTCCATGACCGCGGCGCCGTTTTCCAGGATAAAGGCGTAGTCCACGATGGGCAAAACCGGTCTGGCGTACTGTTCGGTCACCATGACGGCGATCTTGCGTTGGTCCCGAATCACCTTGGTGCCGCGGATCAAAATGGCCTGCATGAGCGGACTGAGCCCCAAAAGCGGCTCATCCAGGAGCAGAAGTTTCGGCTGTGCCATGAGGGCCCGGCCGATGGCCAGCATCTGTTGTTCTCCGCCGCTCAGAAATCCGCCCGTCCGTTTTTTCAACTTGACCAGTGCCGGAAAGATTTGAAATACGTACTCCATGGTCTCCTTTGCCTGGCTGGTGGTGGCCAGATATCCACCGATACGGAGGTTCTCCAGCACGCTGCTTTCACTGAAAATCCGGCGTCTTTCCGGGCATAAAACGATTCCCTGTTTGGCGCGAAGGCTCGGTTTGAGGGCCATGATGTCCTGCCCCATGAAACGGATTTCCCCCATGATGGTGATGCGCTCCCCGCCGGCCATGGCCTCCTTTTTTTTGATATCCTCCATGATGCCGGAAAGCGCGTACATGAGGGTCGATTTTCCCGCGCTGTTGGCGCCGAAAACGCCTACGATCTGGTTATCGTCGCACCGAACCCGGACATTGTTGAGCGCCAGCATGTTTTCATAAAAAACCATCAAGCCGCTTGCCTCAAGCATAGGTCATGACCTCCTCAATCTCTTCGGAACCGAAATAGGCTTCCTTCACCCGGCTATCGGCCATGACCTCCTCGGAGGTCCCTTCGGTCAGTTTCTCCCCGAAGTTCATGACCATGATCCGGTCGGCCACACGGAACAACTCCCGAAGCCGATGCTCGATCATGATCAGGGTGATGCCGTCCATCTGCAATCGTTCGATGAGGGGCACCATGCTGGCGATTTCACTCATGCTGAGGCCTGAAAAGACCTCATCACAAAGGATGATCTCCGGTTTCAAAGCCAGGCATCGGGCCAATTCCAGGCGTTTCAGGTAACCGGTGGGGAGCGTTGCGGCCATTTTGTAGGGCACGCGGGAATCCCGTTCAAAACCGATTTCTTCCAGGATGTCGATTCCCACGGTATTGCGGTCTCCCAGCTTTCCGCCGCCCCGCCAGCCGCCCGTACGCTTGGATCGGGGTGAAAAGAGCGGAATCACCAGATTCTTGTAGGCCGGCAGGCTGTAGTAGGGCCGCATGATTTGAAACGTCCGGGTGACCCCCATGTCGGCGATCCTGTGCGCCGCCTTGCCGGTAATGTTTTTTCCCCTGAAAAAGACCTTTCCCGAAGTGGGTTTGATGAACCCGGTGATGCAGTTCACAATGGTGGTCTTCCCTGAACCGTTGGGTCCGATGATGCCTAAGACTTCGCCTTCATTCACATGGAAGTTCACCCGGTTCAGGGCCAGAATACCCCCAAAGGCCTTGGTCAGTTCTTTTGCTTCCAGGATCGGTTGATCGCTCATACCTTGACCCACCTTTCAAACTGATGATATTTACGCTCTCCGTACACCATGAGCCCTTCACTCCTGAACACCACGAAACAAACCAGCAAGATGGCATAGAAAACGATGCGAAGGGTTCCGAAATCGCGCAGCAGCTCCGATATGGGCACCAGGATGAGACACCCCAACACCGGTCCCACCAGGGTGCCGCTTCCCCCGATGACGGTGGCGGCAATGGGCAGAATGGAAAAATCGAGCGCAAACAGGGAGATGCCCGCCCACATGTAAATGTGCACCAGACAGGCGCCGCCCAGGCACCCGATGCCCGAGGCGATGAACACGGCCCCTGCCTTGTAAAAATTGACGCTCATGCCCGATGCCCGAACCGCCTGGTCGTTGTCTTTGACGGCCCGGACCACCAGCCCGATATCGGTGTTGACCAGCCTTCTTAAGCCGAAGAGAAACAGGAGTACCAGTACAATGGCCACATACTGCTCCACCCAGGAGTTGGAAAAGCTGTCGATTCCCATGATACCGTCGGTGCCGCCCAGGATGTCGGTAGCCTCGATGACGCGCGCCAGGGCCAGCGGATACATGAGGGTCACGATGGCAAAATAGACGCCGCGAAGCGGCAGGCAGGGGATCAGGAGCAGGGTGCAGACGATAGCGCCCGAAACGGTGGCCATGGGAATGGAAAAGAGCGGCGGGATGCCGAAGGACGCATTAAAGATGGCAGAAAAATACCCGCCCACGCCGATAAAAAAGGCGCCCCCCAAAGAGACCAGACCCACAAAATGGGCCAGAAAATCAAAGCTGAGCGCCAGGAGCGCGTATATGCAGACAATGGTGATCACCCGCTGCCAGTACATGCCGGGCATGAGCAGGGGTAAAGCCAGCATTCCCACGATCAGAATCAGTCTGGGTAAGGTCAGGTAACCCAATTCCTGCCAGCCCATGAGCGCATACAGACCGTCCGTGCGGACTTTGATACCCCGGTCCAGGCGCTCTTTTCGTTGTTGTTGTGTATCCACCCTATACCCTCTCTTCCAGTTCCTTTTGCTGTCCAAACAGTCCGGACGGCTTCAATATGAGCGTGACAATGATGGCCAGAAGCGCCACCACCATCTGAAAATGGCTTCCCAGGTAGACGGTGGTCAAAATCTGGGCAAATCCGATGAGAAATGCGGCCAGAACCGCTCCCATCCAGCTCCCCAAGCCCCCTACGATACACACGGCAATGGCCTGAATGAGCACATCATACCCCTTTTCCACCACAATATTTCCCAAGGGCAAGAGCAAAATGGCCGCGAGTCCCGCCAGCATACAACCAAAGGCCATGGCCACCAGGGCCATGGTATCGGAATCGATGCCCAGCATCAGGGCCGCCCGTTCGTCCTGTGCCATGCCGCGAAGTGCCAGGCCGATGCGCGTGTAATGGGTAAATAGCCACAGAAAAGCAACCAGCAGCACGCCGATCAGGACCACCAGAATGCGCTGGTAATCCACCGGAATGTCGCCGATGATAATGCTTCCCTCCACAAAGACCGGAAGTGTGTGGGTGGTTCCTTTGAAGCCACCGTATCGAAGGCCTTCCAGGATGGCCAGTCCGATGGCATAGGATGCAATGATTTCGGATATGTTCATGCCGCGTACCCGTATGAGCACAAATCGGTACATCAACGCCCCCAGAATCCCTGTCAGGACCAGGGCCACCAGAATGCCCAGAAGATAGTTCAGATCGAGGGAACGGACGAATATCCAGGTGAGAAAGCCGCACAGGACATAAATGGCGCCATGGGCGAAGTTGGGGACCCGGCTGATACCGTAAACCAGCGCAAACCCCAATGCCATGAGCGCCAACATAATACTGTTAATGATGCCGTAGATCAGAATTTCCATAGTCTGATTCCAAAAAGGTGTTTTAGAGGAAAGAGCCCCGGAAGGGCCTGAAAAAGTATTTGAGACTGAAGCGAGTCCCTTCTTTTGCCGCGCATTATTTAGGCGGCAAAAGAGGGACAATACGGAGACGGTTATTTATCGGACTTCATCCACGGGGGCAGCTCGATTGAGCCCGTGGCGATGGATTTGGGGAACACCACCACTCGTTTTCCGTCCTGCCACTGGAAGATACTCCCCACCGCACCTTCTTTGGGATCAAAGGACGGAATGACCTGGTGGCTTTTGGGGTTAAAGCGAATTCTGCCGTAGACGCCTTCCATGTCGGTCTTTTCAAGGGCTGCAATCACCTTGTCGGGATCCAGCGACCCCGCCCGCTCGATGGCATCCTTCAGGACGTAGACCGCCATGTAGCTGCTGGCGCTGCCCAACCCCTCGGGCTCGATATCCCACCGCTTTTTGTAGGCGTTGTAGAACTTCATGGTCCAGGGGGTGGCGTTGCTGGGGGCGTTTCCGGCGTTCACTACGTTGGCCAGACAATATTCCCCCTTGCCTTTGGTGGCCTCCCAGAAGCCGGGCTGTTCGGCGGCTGCAAGCGTGGAGCCGAAAGGCAGCGCGGGAATTTTCATGTCATACCATTGTTTGAGCAAAATGGCGCTTTCGGGCATATCCATCCAGATGGAGATTACCTGGCTCTTGGTCTTTTTCACCTTGATCAGCCCCATGGAAAAATCGCCGGTGCCCGTCGGGTAGACTTCCATGCCCGTAACGTCCCAACCCTTTTTCGCGGCCACCTTGCCCAGGATTTTGCCTGCCGCACGGGCGTGGGCCACATCCTGAACCATGATGAACAGCTTATCAAAACCGTATTTTTCCTTGATTTCCATCAGGCAGGTGAGAATTTCCTTGACCAGCCATTTGGCTTCTCCGTGGATGCGAAAGCAGTATTTGAATTTATCGTAGTTCTTTTCCACCAAAGCGTGATACTTGGGATTCAAGGCGCCGGTGGTGAGAATTGAGATGACCTTGTGCTTGCTAAGGAGGCTCATGGCCGCCAGGGCCGCCTCTGAGCGGACGGGACCGCCGATAATGAAGTCGACCTTCTTTTCCAGGATCAGCTTGTCCATGGCCATGAGGGCTTCGCTCACCGGTACGCCGGGCTCCAAGTCCCGGGTGTCGATGACCTCCACTTCAAAGGGACGCTTAACGCCCGCCACATTGGCACCCCCTTTGGCGTTGATTTCCTCCACCGCCAGTTTGATGCCCCGTTCCGCGTCCCATCCATAGAGATAGGCGGTTGAGAGGGGCGCTCCAATTTTTATGGGTTCCGCTGAAAAAGCGCCTGTGGCTGGAAATAAAAGAAAAATTGAAAACAACACAATGGTCAGGATCAATCGGTTTTGGGTCTGCATTCTTCGTCCCTCCAAAAAAAAGGTTTGTAAGAAGTGGTTCTATTTCAGGAAGATTCGGGCGGTGTCAAGCCGTGCCTCCGAATCTTCCGTTTGACCTGTGATACCGATATTTTTAAAAGGCGGGATGCCTTCTCAATATTCCAGCCGGTTTTTTCAAGGACCGTTCGTAGATGCTCCTCTTCAATTTCTTTGAGCGTTTTGAGGTTCATTGCCGATCCATTTGTGATGTTTGTAAAGTTTCAAATAAAGCAATTGTTGTGCCGTTTTTATAGAATCCATTTGAGGACACATGGTGCAGGCTTAACATACTGAACATATGGGTAAAAATTGAGACAGCACTGTTCGTCCAACACTTCATGAAAAAACATGAGATACGGAAAAGAATTTTCAGGGCTGGAAAAATATTTTCACAAAGGAAAAAATCTCAGGCGGATGGTTCGCTGATGTGGTATTTCTTGATTTTACTGCGCAGGGTTGGCAGTGAGATCCCCATGGCCCGGGCCGCCCGGGTGCGATTCCAGCCCAGATGTCGAAGGGTTTTTTCAATATGTCCTTTTTCCATTGCCGGAAGGGAATAGCCGGACAGCCCTTCGGAATCAAGGCCGCTGTCGGTGTCCAAAATCGTCTCCATGTCCTCCAGAAGAATCACCTTGCCTCTGGCCCGTACAACCGCTTCCACCAGGCAGTTCTCAAGCTCCCGCACGTTACCGGTCCAGGTATGGGTCATGAGTCTGTCGATGACACCGTTTTGCAGTTTGGTGACATCTGTTTGCAGGTCATTGTTGATTTTCTGAAGAAAATGTTTCACCAATTCCGGTATATCCGACAACCGTTCTCGTAGCGGAGGGACTTGAATGGCAACGACCCGAAGGCGATAGTAGAGATCTTCCTTGAATTCTTTTTTCTTGACCAGGACGGCCAAATCACGGTTGGTGGCGCCGATGATGCGGCAGCGGGACTGCAAAATTTCATGGCCGCCCACCCGGCTGAATTCGCGACGCTGAAGAAACCCCAAGAATTTACTCTGAAGCCGTCGCGGCAATTCTCCCAATTCATCCAGAAAAAGGGTTCCTTTTCCGGCCAGTTCAATCCTTCCCTGCTTGGTGGCGGTGGCTCCGGTAAACGCCCCCTTTTCATGTCCGAACAACTCGCTTTCAAGAAGCGTTTCAACGCTGGCCGAACAATCCATGGTAACAAAGGGTTCGTTGCTGAAACGGCAATTGCGATGGATGGTCCTGGCGATGAGTTCCTTGCCGGTTCCGGTTTCCCCTTGAATGAGGACCGTGGCGCGATTCTGGCAGACAAGGCCGATCATTTTGAAAATACGGCGCATGTTCTCGCTTTTTCCGATGATGACATCTTTGTCGCGGGGAAGGGCTTCCGCATTGACCCGGGGGGTCTCGCGGTCCACCTTCAGGACATGCAGCGCGCTGTTCACGGTTTTTTCCACCAATTCCGCATCCAGCGGCTTGTGGATGTAGTCGTATGCACCACGCTTCATGGCGTCGATGGTGGTTTCCATATCCTGAAAGGCCGTCATCATGATCACCTTGGCAGGATGACGGATATTCCGAATTTTGGACAACACATCGAGTCCGTTCATGTCCGGCAGGCGGATATCCAGCATGACCAATTCCGGCATTTCCCTGGCAAAAAGGGCGTAACCCTTCTCGCCGGTGTCCGCCTTAATGACCGTGTGCCCCTTTTCTCCCAGGAACATTTCCAGGGATTCCAGAATGGAAGGTTCGTCATCAATGATCAGTATGTTGGCCATGTTCACCGCCTATGGAGAGATTGATACGAAAGGTCGCACCTCTTGAGCACCGGTTTTCCGCCTTGATCCACCCCCTGTGGGCATGGACGATTCGTTTGACGTTGCTTAAACCCAAGCCTGTCCCTTTGGTTCTGGTTGAGAAAAAAGGTTTAAAAATTTCATCCATCAACGGGGGGTCGATGCCGTGCCCGTCGTCCTTGACCACGACCTCCACATAAGGTCGCCTTTGATGGTCATGGAAGCGACTCTTCACGGTGATGTGCCCACCCCGGTCCGAAGCATCAATTGCATTAAAAAAGAGGTTGTAAAAGACCTGTTCCAATTTCCCCGCATCGGCCGAAAAGACGGGAACGGTGCTGTCCAGTGTCTCCGTTACGGTCAACCCCTTTTCCTTGAATTTCACTTCCAGGGCCTCACGGCAGGCGGCCAATGTCATGTTGAGGTCCATGGGCGCAAAGACCAATTGAAGCGGTTTGGCAAAATCGAGAAGCTGGGTCAGAATTCGTTCCAGGCGGGTCGTTTCCCGAATTGAAATGTTGACGCGACGTTTATCGTTGCCCCTTATTTTCGGATTCTTCTCCAGTATCTGCAGATTCATCTTGACGGCCGACAGGGGATTTCGAATCTCATGGGAAAGGGATGTGGTGATTTGGCCGATGTAGGCCATCCGTTCCGACTCTCTGACTTTCGTTTCCATCTTAACCCGTTCGGTGATGTCCCGGCAAATGCCGATGTTGGACAACTGTCCGTCATAGGCAACCACATTGGCCCTGATTTCAGTGGGAAAGACG
>ADZZ01000141.1 GCA_000179315.1 delta proteobacterium NaphS2 | reverse complement strand
TGAAAACAAATGCCGCAGACACCATATTTTTTGCTCAAAATGAAACTCCTCCAAAAAATGATTCGATCAAAGAATTCTGTTTCATGACATCAGACATTTCATATTAAGTCAATATACAAATTGTCTCAGGAAAAGCAAGGCGAAGGGGGCAAATGATGCCCTTCTTAACTTATCGGAATGCCCTGCCTTTCAAGGCATATTTATCGGATTTTCCAGTTTGACTATTCGATGAATACCTTTTTAGACTTGCTTCATGAAAATAACACAGGATCCGCTTACCATGAGATACAATCCGGGAAAAAAGCTTATGAATGTGCTCCAGCAAGTCCAAAAGGGATGTGTGGAATGTGGTCTTTGCCAAAAAGAGTGCAGGTTTTTGCAGCAATACGGCAGTCCGAAACAGATTGCCGATGGGTTTGATCTATTGAATGACGCCCATCGGTCCATGGCATATGCCTGTAGCTTATGCCATCTGTGCACGGCTGTTTGCCCCAAGGGGCTCGATCCGGCCGCCATGTTTCTGGAGATGCGAAGGGCAGCGGTAGAGAAAGGCCTGGGCCCTTATCCGCAGCATAAGGGGATTTTGGACTATGAACTGCGTGGCATCTCAAAGCGTTACACCTGGTATGGGCTTCCCGCCGGTTGCGAGACCGTCTTTTTTCCCGGATGCACCTTCACGGGAACGCGCCCCGAGACAACCCTTGCCTTCTACCGGTATCTGAAACGCCATATTCCCAGCGTCGGTATCGTTTTGGACTGTTGCGCCAAGCCTTCCCACGATCTCGGCCTTCAAGAGCATTTTCAAGACGTCTTTAACGAAATGAAGGGTTTTCTCATTGAAAATGGTGTGAAAAAAGTCATTGTCGCCTGTCCCAACTGCCATCAGACCTTCAAGAAAAATGCCGGTGACATCGCCGTATCGAGCGCTTATGAATTTATGGCCGAC
>ADZZ01000142.1 GCA_000179315.1 delta proteobacterium NaphS2 | reverse complement strand
CTTTCCGCTGAAAAGAAATGGGATGTTGTGACTGCCAGAAATTCTCAGCACGCGCAGAGTATTTTCAGGCAGCGGCACCAGCCGGTCTTTGTTGCCTTGGCGTCGCGAATATGAACTCGCATATTGACGGAGTCGATATCACCGACAGTCAGCTGATTCTTCGCCAAGGCGCAGCCCCATGCTGTAGGTGGTAAAGAAAAAGACTTTGTAGCTCAACTTGTTGGTTTCGGCGAACAGCCGGTTGAGCTGCTCAATGGATAGAATATCCGGGATCCTGGATGTTCTTGGCGGTTTGATTAAGGGGATGTCTTCCCAGGTTTTGTTCAGTACCCTGGCGTAAAAGAACTTCAGACCATACAGATCGAGCTTGACCGTACTCCAGGAATGGCATTCCAGAAGCTCATTAAAATAGTCAAGCAACTGGTCGGATGTAAGATTGACGATCCTGCAATCGAAATAGTTTCCGATTCGCCTGATCGCCCTTGAGTACGCCTCAATGGTTTTTGGCTGTAATCCATTGAGTTTCAGGTATTTCTGGTGCTTCCGGTAATACTTGTTGAATTGCGAATTTTTTGGCATGGTGGTATCCATTGTAATCTCCTCCTTGTAATGATTGAAATGAAAGGCAAATGCGCCTTCCTTGATGATTTCTTTTTATTACAAAGTTGGAGGAGATTACAGCAGGTTAATCTGGGAGAAAAAAAATCGCTGGAATTGTCTGCCGCGTAGCGGCTTCGTCCAACAAAGCAAATTAACTCGTGCTGGCAGAAGCCGCGCCGCTTCGCCCTGTATCTTTTACCACATGGTTATTTGTATCGTAACATTTAAGACATAACCTTGCCACTTCAGCCGACCGCAAAAAGCGTGGCGGCTGAGTGGCCCGTTGGATTAATGATGAAAAATGCGGCAAAGGCTCTGCTATTCTTGGCCCCAATCATCCTCTGGTTGGGTTGCAGTCTTGTCGTACTCGCACCCGATTTGTTCAATCAATCACGGATGGCCGATATGGCCGTCTTCTGGTTCTTCGGAATCTTCACCAACCCGATTGAGCTATTCTCTATTCTTGGAGATTTTGATCATCCAGCCATCCAGGCGATCCTTGTCTTTCTGCTCCTTCTTCCGCTTGCAATATGGGTGGTGTGGCCACTTGTATTCAGGGCCGGATTGACCACGCGATCATTCGTCTACTTGGTCCTTCTGTTTGTCTACATGTTACCCGGTGCATTTCTAAGTGGCGCACGATACCGGAGCGCCACGAGGGCAAACAATTTCGGGGCAATGTATCCTGACCTGAGGTATGCGCACTACGACCGAGTTGATGCTCTGTCAGAGGAAGAGATTAACCAAACGATTTCATTTGCAGCGGTCTTCGAAGACTCTCCAAAACGGGTAATGAACCGTTATACGGTGACTGTATCAGGCGGCAGTGTCTATCCCGTCGATGAGGAGGAATACCGTTTTGATTGGGGGCTGCGGAAGTTGCTACAAGCCCCAACAAATGGGTACTTACCGAGCTTCGAATTCGACAAACTTCGCAGTAGACGCCCATCGAAGCGCTACTTCTACTTCAAAGTCGGGGAGCGTTTTGGGAAAGGCGTGGTCTACGGCCACAATCACGCTAGGTTGTTTTTCAACACGAGCTCACTTCCAACTTTCGGTGCCGTAAAGAAGCAGCCATCCCTTTCGGATTGGGTATCTTGGTATTTCAAGGCAGATGAAACAGTGTACATGAAATGAAATCCAACCATCGGCTTCTGCGTACGGCGTAAACGCCGCCGCAGAGCCGTGACGTTGGGATAATTTAGGATTAATCGAATGAAGCTAAAAAAAATTCATATCAAGAATTTTCGTCGATTGGAAGATGTGCAAATAGACCTTGATGATGGCGAAACCGTTTTTGTTGGCCCCAACAATAGCGGAAAGACATCAGCAACTGTGATCTTCAGGTATTTTCTAAAAGGAAACGAATTCAGAATCCATGACTTTTCTGTGTCGAGAATTCGGGAAATCGATCATTTCGGCAGTGAAAGTGACAAGAAGGACTTGATCCTGCCATCAATTGATTTGGATCTTTGGTTCAAAATTGATCCCGACATTGAATTTGGGAGGGTCTTTTCACTTCTTCCCAACACTTTATCCGATTTAGATGAAGTGGGTATCAGAATAAGTTTTGCCGTAAATCAAGATGACATTGAGGGTCTCATTTCTGCCTATGACGAAGCCAAATCCATTAAAAAGGAAGGTGCTATTCGTGACGCATTTTCACTATCACGATTTTTAAGCATCCAGGGAAATCTCAAAAGATTCTTTCGCCTTCATTACTTCGTTTTAGAAAAAAAAGGTGCCGATCCAGTGGTCTCAGCGCTTGAACCATCTGAAGCGGAACGCGTCCTCTCCTCTCTTCTTCGAATAGACTTTGTAGATGCACAACGAAATATTGATGATCAGGAAGCTAGTCGTAGCAATCGTCTTTCCACAGCTTTCGCAACTTTTTACAGGCACAATCTGGAAGAGCCGGCAATTAATGAAGCTGCGAGCCAAGTCATTGATGAGAACAATCAGAGCCTATCAGCTCATTATGAGATGACTTTTAAGGACTTAATGAAAGTTATTTCCAGGCTAGGCGTTCCTTCCGTTAATGATCGCAGTCTAAAAATTGTATCCACCCTTAACCCAGAAGTGGCTCTTAAAGGAAATACGGAACTCCTGTATATTGATCCATTACTTCAGCATGAACTCCCAGAGGCCTATAATGGCCTTGGGTTTAAAAATCTTATTTATATTGCCATACAGGTTACTCACTATCATTTGCAATGGATAAATACGAAAATCAATAGACCCATATGTCATTTGGTGTTTATTGAAGAACCAGAAGTTCACCTTCACGCACAGGTTCAGCAAACCTTCATTACAAACATTTGGAATGTTCTTAAGGAAAATGCCAAAGATGCGGGTGAAGAAGGTTTGGTACCGCAACTTTGTGTAACAACCCACTCTTCCCATATACTAGATGCTGTAGAATTTCAGAAGGTTGTGCGGCCGGGCAAGGTCGCATATTTTAGCGGGTGTGAATCCCGCCCCGGAAGGCTGGCCAGCCACTGGGTAGTGAGTCCTTGGATCGACGGGAGTAATCCCCGAGATTAAGCGTAGGACAGCGAGACGATAGGCCGTAAGCCATAAGGTTGAAGGGATTGAGCCTCGAAAGGATTAGTTGAGAGGGACGACGTTTTAACTTTGACGGAAGTCAAAATGACCATTGGCGAATGGCAAGTCAATGGCGCCTCTCCGGGGTCTGAGACCATGGCATGTCGGACACTGCGAATATGCGGCAACCCGGGAGGTTCTCTGCGCTCTTGCTTAAAAGCGAGTATGCCGGCCAACCGATAATAAAGGGAGAATGGCAAACGGGGCAGGGGAAGTCGGATGGCGTCGTAGTACCTGAGAAGGCGGGTAACTCCGCTGGAGGAAAGGACGTCACATGAGT
>ADZZ01000143.1 GCA_000179315.1 delta proteobacterium NaphS2 | reverse complement strand
GGTTCTTATTGGTCTGTTAAAGGTCATCAAAGGACGATGGGCTTGTCTCCCCCTTTCACAGCGATTTTATTTGCCCCAAAAGGCCATAAATGCCAAATCGGACAATATGAGGGTTGCCGGAAAGGTCGTTTCTTTCCAAACCAAACTCCAACAAGCTGTCGAGATGGTAATTCAGGTAGCTCAACACTTTGCCGGCGTTGACATAATAATCGTTTGTGACAGCTGGTTCGGAAATAACGGCCTGTTCAAACCCCTCCGCACTAAACTCGGAAATTTTGTTCATTTGCTTTCAAGATTACGTTCCAATACCGTACTGTACTCCATCCCCAAGATCGGTTCTTCCAAAAAGCCGGGAAGACCCAAAAAATATGGCAGCAGGTTGGGTTCGTGCGCTGAAATGGCGGCGGCATTCATGGCGTACGCTTCAACCTATCACGTCTTCCTGTACGGAAAATACCGTGAAGTCAACGCATACTCCCAAATCGTTATGCTCAAAACACTCAAGTGCCCTGTCCGGGTTGTCTGGGTCTTTCGAAAAACACAGTGGATCGCAATCTTCTCCACGGACTTGAAGCTGTCGGTTGAGCAAATTATCGAGTATTATGGGGCCAGGTGGAAAATCGAGTCGGGTTTCAAGGAGATCAAGCAAGACATTGGAAGCAGCAAAAGCCAAACCCGCAATGCACAGGCAGTGATCAATCACATCAATTTTTCCATAATGGCCGCAACAATCATTTGGATCTATGGTTCACGGCTCGAAAACATTCCCGAACGCAGGCACAAGGTCAAGGGTCGCAACAGTTTCGCCTTTTCCGACCTGAGACATATCATCGCTAAGTCCGCATTGAGCGATGATTTTCATGCCGTTTGCAACCAAGACAACAAACTGCCCCGAAAATCTTTCCTGGAGGCGTTGCTGCGCATGGTCGGCTGATCAAGCCGGGGGCATTTTCTGTGAAACTTCAGTTGTCGAGTAGACCGGTTTCTTCAGCAACCTTAACGCAATATGCCTCAGACTACGCCCTCGCCGCACGCGGCTACTACGTATCATAAGACCACATGAGATTGGTAGCAGTTGGCCCCGGCCCCTCCCAGAACCGTGCTTGCGCTATTTACGCACACGGCTCCTCATGAGTACGCTTCACGATTAAGCGAAAAGGTTTACCGTAATACGGGGTTGCGGCAGAGGAAACTTTTTAAGAAGTAGGTTAAACTTCTCCCAGTTCATACACCCTCGTTTACCTCGCCTGTTCAGCCATTTGAACAACAGACGATGAACCTCATAGGAAAACCGGTTGAGACCTTTTGAATTGTCCGTGACTCCGTAGTAGGCAAAGTGTCCCTGCAATTTCGAGCCTACCTTACCCATTAGCTCATCGGTCGGCAGGGTCCGGTTGGCTTTCAGCCAATCCCTAAACATCCGAATTTTGGCGGTAAACTTCTTGCGAGAAGTGATCCGTTTCATCCGGAATTTCCTGCCGTTCCTGGACCGGCTGCAGTAGTGCGTGAATCCAAGAAAATCAAAGGTAGACGCCTTGCCACCGCGGCTATCGGCCTTGGATTGTGCATATGGACCAAATTCGATGGTCTTCGTCTTTTCAGGCGATATCTCAAGGCCAAACTTGGAAAGTCGCAGATCCAGTTCCTTTCGGAACCGTATCGCATCTGCCTCACGCTCGAAACATACAACAAAGTCATCGGCGTAACGGATTATCCGACTTTGGCCATGACAGCCCTGCTGAAACACTCGCGTGAACCAGATGTCCAGACTGTAATGCAGATAGATATTGGCAGTACTGGTGAATAATCCCGCCCTGAGGCGTCCTTTGTCACTGGCATCTCTTTGCCTCCTCCATTATACTGCTTTGAGAAACCGCTTGACGTAGCGCA
>ADZZ01000144.1 GCA_000179315.1 delta proteobacterium NaphS2 | reverse complement strand
ATAAATCGCTGTGAAGGGGGAGACAAGCCCATCGTCCTTTGATGACCTTTAACAGACCAATAAGAACCACATTCTGTGCCCATGGATATTTGGATTGATTGTCCTTTGCGGCATGATCGAAGATATGAGAACATCCGAAGATGTTGCGACCTGTCTTTGGATTGATGAAATCATCTAATGCGATCATAAGTCGCCCATCGGACAAGGGGTCAGGAATGAGGTGCCATAAGGCGGCCCATAGGTTATGCCATGGTATTTTGTTGGAAGCCATAAAGGTGTAGAATCGACGTTTGTTAATGTTGAGCCCAAACAAGGTATTGAGGCAACGCAACACGTTTGAAGAGATAGATGAAGTGAAAGGGATGATGAAAGCCAGGATGGCATAAGAGAACCAGTGTGCTCGTTCCCTGCCGAGATTGGTGGAAGAAAAAGCATTTTGTAGAGGCTTTAAGATATCGTTTAGAATAAACATGTTGCCAAGCTCCTTTCCGATGGAATATCAATAAGTTGTTATCGAATCCTATCACGAGATGGAGCGAATTTCAAGGGTAAAAAGTTAAATAACTAGTTGAATTTATTGGCATAAAAATTGAAAAAATTTTCATTTTTCGTGCCAAAATTCTCTGCGCATAATAAAAAAAATGCGCGGAACTGGCTGGAAAAATTGGAAAAGGTTCAAAAACGGTGAAACTTTAGTTTTTTAAAAAAACCGGGTAAAAATGTTTTTTGGGAACCCCGCTGAACAGAAGAAGGCCATCAAATTGATTCAACGGGGATCCCGGTGAAAAAAGAACCCATAAAGCCCTTCTCGACACCAAGTATCTCTTTAGCACCGCAGACCCCAAAAATCAAATATTCCAGCGCCCGGGGATCTCTTTTCCGCAGTTGGCACACCGATTATCTTGGATTCTGTTTTCACTGACGAAAAATCCCGTTCGGTCGATCAGCAACGCTTTGCAGGAATGGCAGAAAGTATTTTCGCCGTTGTCTCCAGGAATGTTGCCGGTATAGACATATTTGAGTCCCGCGTCATAGCCCAGATCTCTGGCTCGCCGGATGGCGGCGGCAGGGGTCGAAGGGATGTTCGTCAGACGGTACGTGGGATGAAACCGGCTGATGTGCCACGGAATGCCCGGGTCCAGATTTACCAAAAATTGCGCAAGATCCTTTAATTCTTTCGGTTTATCATTTAATCCCGGTATGAGCAGAGTTGTCACCTCGATCCAAATCCCCATCTCTTTCATGACTTCCAGGGTCTTCAGGACGGGCTTAAGTTTTGCGCCGCACTGTTCCCGATAAAATTTGTCGTTGAATGCTTTAAGGTCTATATTGGCGGCATGTAGATTCCCCCCCATCTCCCGCAGCGCAGCAGGTGTCATGTAACCATTGGAAACGAAGACGTTTTTGAGTCCTCTTTCCGTGGCAATCCGCGCCGTATCGAGGGCCGTCTCCAAATAGATCGTCGGTTCAGTGTAGGTGTAGGAAATGGAGGCTGCTCCCTGGTTCAAGGCTGCCAGCACGATATTTTCCGGGGCCGTATCCTCCCCCAGGATGCGATTCCGGTCCAGGGGCATTTGACTGATATCGGCATTTTGGCAGAAGAGGCATCTGAAGTTGCATCCTGCCGTGGCAATGGAATAGGAACGGCTTCCCGGGAGAAAGTGGAACAAGGGTTTTTTCTCAATGGGGTCACAATGACCGGCAATGATTTTTCCGTAAACGAGGCTCATCAGGACCCCGGAATGATTTTCCCTGACACCGCAGGTGCCTTTACGGCCGTCCTCAATGATGCAGAAATGATTGCAGAGTCGGCACTGCACCCTGTTGTTGCTCAGTTTTTCATACAGAATCGCCTCTTTCATGGCCTCCTCCAAAGTTTTAGTGTGAATCGCAACGGTTGGGCGTATCCGTCTTCTCAAGGGTTTTGAGTCTCATGAGCGAAGGCCCCGCTGTCTTGAGCTTGACCTTCAAGGGAAGGTTGTTGGTTTCATAGTGGTATACCAGCGTGGCCGAAAGCCCAAGGAAGAACCCGAATGGAGAACGGTTGCATTTGTTGGTATCGCGGTTTAGAAAAAAGTTGTCTTCAATAAAAGACGGGGTAACACGAATGCATTGCCAGGAAATCGGGACCGGTCCGTAGGCCAGTTTGAGAAGGGACTTGAGCTGCCAGAGGTTGTATAGTTTGGCCTGACCGAAAAGGGGATCTCCAAAATAACCCTGAACGGTTTTCAGGAATCCGTTCCAGGAGAAACTGTTTAACACTCCGATAAAAACCTTCTTTCTGGCAACGCGGCCGGCCTCCCGCAGGGCGGATAGCGGGTTATCCATGAATTCCATTGCGTTAATGAGAACAGCCAGGTCGAATTCGTTGTCATCAAAGGGCAAATCCTCCGCCATTCCGATCTTGAAGTTGGATTTATGCCCCAGTCGGGCCCTGGCTTTCGCCAGCACCTCCGGGGAGGCGTCGACACCACTGACATCAAGCCCCATCTTGCTGAACATAATCAAGTGAGTGCCGGTTCCGCACCCGATATCCAAAACCCGTTCCCCTGGCCGAGGGTCCAGTAGCGACACCAGAAGCGGTTCAATGGACCTTTCAATGGTTCTGTTTTGGTGGCTTTTCCGCCAGGAATCGTAAAAATCGAGGGTGGTTTGATCGAAAATGAGTCCCATGATCCGGTCCCGTATCCGGCCGAAACAGATCCCGGAAACGATTGGCGGTATTTTGCTTTTTAGCTGGTAACAGGCTTGCCTATTCTGATACGTTATGAAAATCTTTTCCGGGATTCAAGGAGAAAATTGTCCATGCTGAAAATGATTACCGATCCCGATATTCTTGAAGCCTATAATGAGGATGCACTGGGCTTCAAAGGAGAGTTCAACGGCCTTTTCCGCCCTGATTCGGAATCGGAAGTGATGGACATCGTGCGTGATTGCGCTTCCAAAAAACGTTTTTTGACGCCCCAGGGACTTCGTTCGTCTTTGACGGGGGCCGCCATCTGTGAAAAAGGTGCGGTTCTTTCCCTGGAGCGGATGAACCGGCTGATCGACATTGACGTGAAAAGAAAAATGGCGGTCGTTGAGCCGGGGATTGTGCTGTCGGATTTCAAGAAATCGGTGGAAGAGGCGGGACTCATGTATGCACCGGATCCCACAAGCGCCGGTGAGTGTACCCTTGGCGGCAATGTGGCGACCAACGCGTCAGGTTCCCGTTCTCTCAAATATGGCGCCACCATCGACTGGGTGCAGGGATTGCGGGTTATCGACGGAACGGGAAGGGCGCTCGCGGTAAATAACAGTCCTGTAGAAAAAATGTGTGCTGGCTACGGGGCCGTTTACCGGCCCGCGCGGCTCTTTGTGGGTTCGGAAGGCACGCTCGGTGTTGTGACGAAAATTCATGTGTCGCTGACACGACAGCCTGCCAATCTGTTTCTGGCAATGGTTTTTTTTCAGGATCTTAGAAGTGCCGTTGATTTTATCATCGAAACCCACGAGAAAATTGAACTCAGACCGGCCAGCATGGAATTTCTGGACCGGATGTGCCTCGATATTATACGTCCCAATGCCAAAGGGATTGCCATACCCTCCGATGCGCAGGCGATGATTTATTTCGAACAGGAGTATGACGACGATTCGGAAAAAGATGCCTGCCTGGACCTGTGGTTCCCATTGATTGAGAAGCATACCCCGCTGGCCGACGACACACAGATCGCAGACAGCCCGAAGGAAAAAAAGCATCTCTATGATTTGCGGCACCATGTTCCCGCGAGAACCAATGAGGAGAGCATAAAGGTCGTCAGGGCAGGGGGCTGCAAGATATCCACTGACTGGGCGGTTCCCCACAATCATCTGCACCAGTTGTTCGCATATTTTAATGAAATCAGAGGTCCTCTGGGGGATATGATGGTTATCTGTTTCGGACACTTGGGGAGCGGGCATCCGCATTTTAATTTTATTGCAAGGAACAGCGCAGAAACGGCAATAGCGCAGAAAATCGATGACCTCATGGCTGAAAAGGCCGTTGCCCTCGGGGGGTGCGTTTCCGCTGAACACGGCATTGGAAAGATGAAACGTCGCCAACTGGCACTCCAGTATCCGGCCCCTGTGATAAATGCCATGAAAGCGCTCAAAAGGGAATTCGACCCGGCAGGAATCATGTCGCCGGGAAATATTTTCTTGACCGAATAGCGAATTTTTTCAGGCAACGGATTCGAACGGTCATGCTGTAATTACTGCCTTTGTGCCGATAATTTTGTATCATAAGAAAATTTTTCATTGGAGGGAAAAAATGGACGAATACCATTTGAAGCAGATGCGAACCGAGGCAAAAGCCATATTCCGAGAATCGTTGCGTCCCGTAAACCCATATGGCGCTGTCAAAAACTTTGTGCGGGTGGAAAATGACCGCCTCATACTTGGAAAAGAAGGGCAGGAGCAGAAGGCATTCGATCTAAAACAATTTAACCGCATCTCTCTTGTGGGCGGCGGAAAGGCCACCGCACCCATGGCAAAAGCCATGGAAGCACTTCTGAGAGACAGGATAAGCACGGGCATGATCAACGTTAAATATGGATTTACCGACGAACTCAACGTCACACAGACCGTCGAAGCGAGTCACCCGTTGCCCGATGAAAACGGGGTCAAAGGCACGGAAGCCATTATGAACTTTCTGGCTAGAGCCACCGACAAGGATCTCATCATTTCACTGATATCGGGTGGCGGCTCCGCCCTGCTCTGTCAGCCTGCCCAAGGGGTCAGTCTTACGGAAAAACAGGCCCTCACCGGCATGCTGTTGGATTGCGGGGCAAGCATCGACGAAATCAACGCCGTCAGAAAACATATATCCGCCGCCAAAGGCGGCCAGATGGCCCGGGCCGCTTTTCCGGCCACGGTGATCAACCTGATGTTGTCCGATGTGGTGGGGGACAAGATGGATGTCATCGCCTCCGGGCCTTTTGTACCGGATTCATCCACCTTTGAAGATGCTTTGGGAATTTTGCGAAAATATGATTTAAAGGATGTTCCTGAAAGCATCCTTCGGCGCCTGGAGGAGGGTGCTCAAGGGCGAATTCCCGATACGCCGAAAGAGGGAGACCCGGTCTTTCTCTATGTGTCCAACATTATCGTGGGCAGCAATATGCTGGCCCTTGAAGCGGCGCAGAAAAAGGCAAAGGCGTTCGGTTACAACACGCTGATTCTCTCATCCTTAATCGAAGGGGAGACCCGTGATGTAGCCCGGGTACACTGTGCCATTTTGAGGGAGATTTGCCGCACCGGCAGGCCCATGGCAAAACCCGCCTGCATTATTTCGGGGGGCGAAACCACCGTAATCATTCGAGGCAAAGGGCTGGGGGGGCGGAACCAGGAGTTCTGCCTGGCATCGGCCATCGAAATCGCCGGACTCCCCGATAGAATGGTTGTACTGAGCGGGGGGACGGATGGAAATGATGGCCCCACGGATGCGGCAGGCGCGGTGGTGGATCCCCATACGGTCGACCGGGGCGGAAAATCGGGTCTATCGGCCATTGATTATCTGAACAACAATGATGCCTATCACTTCTTCGAAAAAACCGAAGACCTTCTCATGACCGGCCCCACCAATACCAATGTAATGGACGTGCGGCTATTGTTAATCCGTTAGGAATGCCGTTCTTTCCATCGTTTGATAAGGTAGGGCTTTGCCATTTCAAAGGTGGCGCAGTCATCTTCGATGGCCTCCTCCGCCTGCTTCATGGACATTTTCTCAGTCCTCATGACAAAAGAAAGGGTCCTGCCGAAATAGAGGGGAATGAGGGAATCCATGGTGTCATCCTCTGAAACACCCACTTCCCCGTATGAGGTGGCTGTGTCAAAAAGGAGGCGTGCCCAGAGATCAGTGGGAAAGCTGAACTCCTGCTGTTTCATATTTTTGATTTCCAGAAGTTTTTTGTAAACATCAGGTGTGAGGATCCGTTCCCAAATATCGCTGTACTTCTCAAAACCGCCGTGAAATTGATTCAGCAGGTTTTTCCGGTTTACGCTCACTTCGGGGGGCATTTCCGTTTCCCCCAGTCCAAACCCGTAAATGGCGGTGGGACGGCTGTACTTCACTTTGAGCCAGTAAGGCGCAAATCCTTTCATCAGGGAGAAGATCGTTCCCACCACCTGTCGAAACATGGGCCCCAGATCGCTGCCCGGATCCTTGGTGCGGTGAATTTTGGGCCGCCCCATGAAGGCCTGGCAGATCTGGGCTTTATGATCCATGGCAAGTGTCGTCATCCAGATATCGATTCCGAAATTGGCTACCGCCTCGTTCCAGGTGTTGCTTTCGAGATACATGGACGCCAGCTTACCGGCAAACCCGAAATCACCGCCAATGGGTTGACGGACACGTCTTCCGTAGAGTGACCGGGTCATCGGGTAGGCGATGCCGTTGGTGATGGTACCGTCGTATTTGTGACGAATATAGAGGGGGGCGACGTATGAAAATCCGCTGAAAAGCGGTTCCCCCAAGTGTTTGATCCACTCGGGGGTGATGCTTTTGAGATCAGCGTCCACCACCACCACCGCCTTTGCTTTTAAGTCCACCACCTTTTGGAAGAGGTTTCGGAAGTTATTCCCTTTTCCCTTGAGGCCCGGTTCGGTGGAGAGATACATCTTAGGGGTTGCGGTGGGTGTCGCAAGAAAAGCCTCACGGGTATGATCGGGGGAGTTATTGTCACAATTGATGATAACGGATTCATATTCACCGAAATATTTTTTCAAACCTTCATCGGCTTGTGATGTCGGAAAACTGATGGAATCCGCTTCCTTGTATGAAGGGATGCAGACCACCATTTCCGCTTTTTTGATGTTTTCCGGATTGATTTCCTTTTGAAAACTTTCAGGCATCGGCCTTCTCCTTGCTTTTTCTTAGAATATTCAAAATGGCTTTGTTCCAGCCTTTTGGGCCCTTGGACCGGGTTATTCGGAGTTTCGGGATTTCCTTTTCAAGTCCAGGAAAATCCCGTTTCGAACGGATAAGAATCGGAAAATCCGCACGCAATAACATTGAAAAGTCATTGGGGCTGTCCCCCAGGGCAATGGTGGGGATATGGCTGGGGTGTCCTTCTGTTGACGGATATTGCCGGTTGTACAGCGAAGCAATTCGCATCATGGCATTTCCTTTGTGGTTGTTCCCCAGCAGGTGGTAAAAGCGACCTCCCGAGACCACCGTCAATCCCCTGGCAGCCGATTCGTCATGGAGCGGCTTCAAGTCCTTCGGCGTTTCTCCGTCAAAAATGAAGGGTTCATCATATTCCCGCATGGCCGCAAGACGGGCCGACGTCTCGTCAAGGCCCGTGAGTCGTGCAATTTCAGAAACATCCATCTCGGAAAATCCTCTTATGGGCCAATCCAAAACTTTTCGTATGTCATGTAGTGCACGGATCAGATGAGAATAGGAGATCCCCAGAGACCACTCCCAGAGTTCTTCCGAAGTATTGCGACCCAATGCTTTTGCAGGAAGGGCGCCGGACGGTGCATCCCTGAAGGTTTCCCTGGGGAAAAAAACGCCGCCGCCATTTTCGGATACAAAGGGAGAGGAAAGATGTAATTCCCGACGCAGCACATCCATTTCCGCCCTGGTTTTGCTTGATACCAGAATCACCGGCACACCGTTTTCGCGACAAAGGTCAAGGGCCGGGAGTGCCTCTTTCCATTTGTAGGTTTGATGATCCAGCAGGGTTCCATCCAGGTCGGTAAATACCAGATGTGAAGGCGGAGAAGAATCCCGGGAAAAAAAAGATTGAACCATTAACTGTCCCATTTGTGCTTCAGGAAAAACGCCTTTTCTCACTTTCCACCACTTCAATCAAATCATAAAAGATGTCAGGCAGCTTGTTGGACACCCTTTCCCAGGAAACCGTTCTTGGCGTCTCAAAAAGGTGTTTTTCGGTCTTGTTTTCCACCGCCAGAATGGTCTGGGCCAGACCATCTTTAAGGAACGCATCGAATTCCTTGTGGGAACTGACAAACCTCAGAAATTTTTCGGTCATTCGGTAAGGGGATGTGAGCATGTCTCCGGCATCAAGGAGTGAATGGGTGAAAACTTCCTTGACCATGAATTCTTCTTTGTCCCGGTCGTATGTGAGACCGCTGAAGTCCGCGTCATCTGAATATTTCTTGATCTGTTCCTCCGCTACGGCCTGATATGTCACGGTCAGATCCCTGAAAAAGGTATCGGAAATTTCAAGCCCTTCTTCGATGATCAAGGCGTTCATCAGCGTGGTGACGATGTCAATGGCCATTCGGTTCAATCCCTTTGTGCGGTCACCGCTGGAGACTTCCTGATGTTTATGGTCAAAAGGATCCTTGCTGAACATGACCTGGGCCGGCGCCGAGGCTTTTCGATAGACTTCGATGAGGGTAAAGATCTCAACCCCCCAATTGGTGGCAAACCGCATTTTCTTGAGCAGATCCACATGAAAAGCGACCTCACCGCTTAGTTGATATTTGAAATTTAACAGGAAATCGATGAGATTCAGCATCTTCTGGTCTTTGCTCTCAGTGAATTTTCGTTTGAGTGCGATGAGAAGGGGGTCAAGGAGAAGCCTTTTGACGCGTCCGTAGATCTGGTTTTCCTTGATGCGGGAATAATAGGCCTTTGAAAAATCATAATTGAGAGCGACCACCGGGTAAAAGAGCCGGTCCAGTTGCACCCTTTTAAAGGATCGAATGTCCGCGTCGATCAAACCGATGGTTTCCGCACCCAGGGCCATGGCGATTCCAAAGCTCAGAAACATGTTTTTTCCTTTGCCCGGTTCGCTGATGTTGAAACCGGCATCGTTGAGCTTCTCGTATATGGCTTGAAACCCCGGACCGTCGTTCCATTGAATCATGTAGTTTTGAATGCCGAAATTATTGATGAGATCTTTAAGCGTCATTGCTTCTTCTTGCGAGGCCCTGTCCAGGCCAAAGATTATCTCGGAAACATAAGTGACGTCTTTGAGTTGACTCAGAATGTTTTCAAGTACCGGACGATTGGCCGGGTCGGTGTATTCACTGGCCAGAAGGGGTAGAATCAGCACCGTTTTCTGCCATCTGGAGTGGAGCGTCAGCTGCTTTCTCAGGTGTTCGCGGTCCTGACGCAGAATATGAAACGATGTGACCCTGCTGTTATTTTGAGAAAAATCGGAAATGGCGATCTCCTTTCGATGATATCCAATTATGCGGATGCCTGTAAATGGGAAAAACGTCTACCACGATTAGACTTTTTCTGAACTTAAACAAAACCATTGGGTTTGTCAACACAACAACATGCGTTTTGGCAAGGTGCATTTCCTGTGTATTGGTTTTTTACTTGAACGGCCCGAACGAACCTGATAATGATCAGGTCCGTTAGAATAAGAGCGCGAAACCGATTTTGCTAAAACCCTACACCCTGCGTCCCATTACAGGAACGGAAAAGAGAAGGATTGATGATTCCCTCAATAAATGACTGCTACGCTTTCATGGACCAGTATCACATGCTGAACCACATCAAGGCCCATAGCGTTGTTGTGGCGCGGATTGCCCGAATGATTGCCCGCGGACTTCAGAATGTGAATCCGGGCATATCGGTTTTAAAGACAACAGTGGGTGCATTGCTGCACGATATCGGAAAAACGCCTTCATTAAAATCCGGGGGAAACCATGCGGAAATTGGAGAGCAGATCTGCATTGAAAACGGTTTCACGGAAATTGCGCCCATTGTGGCGGAGCACGTCATTTTGAAGAATTATCATTTAAGCGATGTCACTTCTGAAAAAGAGGTGGTTTTTTACGCGGACAAACGGGTCAATCACGACAGTATCGTTACCCTTGAAGAACGGGAAGCCTATATCATCGATCGTTACGGACTGGGTGAGGAAGACATTTGTCGAAGAATTAGATTAAATTTCAATTTATGCGGTCAGGTTGAAGCGAAACTCTTCCGCCAATTAAAATTCAGCCCCGAATCCCTGCTGAGAATGGACGGGGCTGAAAAAGAGTCTTTTGAAAAGGGCTTGGAAATGCCTTGACGATCCTTACGCCTTGTTTTTTTTCTCTTTCTTTTTCTTTTTTTTCTGCTGACGCTTGCTTTCAGTCTGCTCTTCCTCTGCCTGTTTTTTCTTCTTCTTGGGCTCTTTCGGTTTTGCCGCTTTTTCGGCTTTGGCTTTGGCCATCTCCGCCAGTTTCTTTTCTTTTTCCTCAATGACGGCAAGCCGGTTGCGCGTCTCCCTCATTTTGGCCCTAATTTTTTTGACTTCGGTGTCTTTGGCGATTTTTTCAGAAGAAATGCCATTTTCGGCCAGTCGGGCGAGCTGCTGATTCAATTGCTCTTCCCAGTAACTCATTTGCGCCAATCTCGATTCCTTGTCTTTCGATGCCATTGTTTCATCCTTTCTTTACGGTAATGGTTTCCGCCCCGGGGGTTATTTAAAATTCTGCCCGGAATTCGGCGGAATCGAGACCCTTCTTATCAGGAAATCTTACAATAGTAAAGAACCCGTATCAATTCTTCTCGTGAAGACAGATAGCCAGCCCTTCGGGCAGCGCCGTAATTCATCCTTCCCCTGTGATTGGACAAATATCGCACTACCGTGGCGATTTGATCCTCTGCCTCTTTCGATCTGGGTTTCATCCGTTTGATTCCTGAAATGACCACCGACACATTATTATGGAAAAGACGAGCGAAAGTGGCTTCAACCCATTCCTGCGCGCTTCTTGTCTTTAACAATAAGATATATCCGAAAACCTTTGGCTTCTTTGTATTTGCCTTTGCCTCTCTTGTCTTTTCGGGGAGACGGTTCAGGCCTGGTAGGGGCGTGGGCACCGTCAATTGCCAGCATCATCACAGGTCGGCGAAATTTACCCGCTGAGAGTTCAGATATCTTTTCCGCAATTTCCTCTTTGGTAGGGCAAACATCCAGAATATTAAGTGCACAAGGGGACATAAATTCCTCCTCTTCATATCGCGTTTTTTCCCATGAGATATTATTTCAAGCATAGTCGGATGTTCGGCTTTTTCTTTTTCCTTTATTTCGACGCGTTATGCTAAATCGCCCCCAAATGAGGTCGGGGCAGCTCTAAGATTCTGTCAGAAACCTCGTATGCACCCATCAAGGAACGGGTCCCCATTCGCGCCACCGTGGGCACTTCCTGCCAAGGAGCAAAGCGTTTTCGCTCAACCTGGGCCGCTTGGTGAAGTCTGGCAAAGGATTTCATGGGAAAATTACAGCTGAACTTACAGCATTGCAGACGTGGAGAAAGATTTCATTCGACGGTGGAACTTGGATACTTCAGGACGGTTATTTGAGAGGTTGATCAGAACAGAAGAGGGTGTGCATTTGTTACCTGATGTGAAAAACAACAAAGCCCCGCCAATTTAATGACGGGGCCTATTCATATGTGTTCCCGCCTCGCTAAGCCTTTTCTTGAGCTGCCTTGAGAATCGCAATCAACTCATCTATGGATAACATTGATTCTACCTTGAATTTGACATGAGGAATGTATTGGGCAAGCATAGCGAAGATCTCCTTTTCATCTGCATCACTTACAGCGAATCCATACTCGCCACCCGGATTCATTCCCCAGGCCTTCGTTCGACCGCTATCCATTCCCTCTTTCACCATTTCACAATGTGCCATTGTAAGCTTCATTCGTTCTTCTGGATCATCGGGTGTCTTCGAACGATCCATTTCCCAAGTAATGAGTTTCATCATGATAAACCCCCTATTTAGAAGATTTTCATCCTCAGTCAAATAGGGATTTGCCTATTGCGATGACACCTCTGGCGCTCCCAACTGCACAAAAGTACTGTCGGGAGCAATACTGGCACAATTTGAGGACTTCTCTCACTGGGGTGACCTCCTGAATAGAGGTTGTTATTTTCAGAATATTGAAAGCCAGTGAAAAGAGATTTTCAGAACAGGAGGTGCAAATGCTGAATGGGATCAGAGCAAAAGGAATTGCGTATCCTTCACGTTAGAAACTTATCACACTCCCTTTGGCGGCCAGCTCGATCAGTTTTGGAGCCCCGGCCAAGGTCATGTTGGAATAGAAATTTTCCTCGCCCACCTGGCGAACTTCAGCGCATGGGGGTCAGACATAGATCGGTACTTCGTTTTCCACCAGATAGGGGAGGAATTCACTTGCCGTATCGTTGGTCCCGGTCTTCTCGTCCAGGCTCCGGTTTTTATCCGCCCAATACACGCCATCGTCTGACATGAAAAGGTTTGTTTGATGCCCCTGGGAATGAGCCACCTTGGCCATTTGAAACGCCCGAGTGGCAGCATCCACATCCCCTCTTTTTAGGTAAACTGTTATCGTTGCCATTTTCAGCTCCTTTCATTTTCATTTGGGCGCGGTAAGATCCGCACCTGCCAAAATTAATATTATGCCATCATCTGCCTGATTATTTTAAGCCTTTTTTTCTTTGTCGTAAAAATAATCAGTGAAGGGCTTGCCCCTAGGATCAAGGATATTTTTTATATCGAATATTTTTAGACGGCCCCCTTGTCTCGACCCCAATATCCGGTGGTCATATTTTCTTTGACACCCTAAGCCCGTTACCGCTATATTTTACTCTCAAAAAAGCGACCTTTTATCAGCTCACCGTCACCTGAATTGAAACCAAGGCCAATTCATTTGGAAATGGAAAAACATCATCGAACGGGAAGGACAAAGAAATGAAAGTAATCGGATTTAACGGCAGTCCCCGAAAGAACGGCAACACAGGAATTCTGATTTGCAACCTTTTCAACGAATTGGAAAAGGAAGGAATCGAGACGGAACTGGTGCAGCTTTCCCATAAGAAAATTCACGGATGCATAGCGTGTTACAAATGTATGGAAAACAAAGACCAGCGCTGTGCCGTAAACGACGACAGCGCCAACGAATATATTGAAAAAATCATGCGGGCACAGGGGGTGATTCTGAGCTCCCCGGTCTATTTCTTGGATGCTACGCCGGAAATGAAAGCCCTGATCGACCGGGTCGGTTTCGTTTCCAGGTCCAACGGCGGGCTGTGCAGGAACAAGGTCGGCGCCCTGGTGGACGCCGCCCGCCGTTCAGGTGCCATGCATCCCCTTGATACCATGGGACATTTTTCCTGAGCATGGAGATGTTTATTGCAGGCAGAGCCATTGGATTGGGAATGAACGAGGGGGATGTTGAAAGGGATGAAGAGGGTATGATGTTGGCAAAATCATTAGAGTGTAGCCTTTTCTGGTAACTGGGCCTTAGCGATATAAGTTATTGAATTCAAAATAAATTAAATTGCTGAGCATTCTCTTCTTCGCAAATTAGACTATTGGTGAAAAAAAGTAGCCAATATCTTGAGCGGAGGGGAAAATGCCAGCGTATTCGATGGAAGAAAGTCTACTTGAAGGTCATGCGGAAGTCAAAGAACTTTTTGAATTTGTTGAGGATAATGCTGTATCCATGGATGCATACACTATGGCCACACATCCGCCGATGGTTACAAAAAGGTTACACTCCGCAAAATCCGCATAAAAAAAGAGGCCAACTATATCATGGTTAACCTCTTGAAATTCCTTGGTGCCTGGGACGAGAATCGAACTCGTACGATACTCAGTATCGAGGGATTTTAAGTCCCTTGCGTCTACCTATTCCGCCACCCAGGCAAAAAAAACTATTTTTATATTTCGTTCCGGCAGGTGTCAAGCTCTTAATGATGGCCAATAATCCCTTGTTCCATAACAATGCTTCGGGAACGTATATCCGACGGTGTAAATTTGGCCGGCATGGATTTGACTTAATTCAACTATTTCTGGTGTGATGTGTTGCGGTTCTTAAAAAAGACAGTATTTTATTGTATGATAAATTTCAAATGTGAAAGATGAACGCAAAAAAGCTGACGGTTAAACATCTGAGGAGGTGTCCATGTGGGATTATACGGATAAAGTCAAGGAACATTTTCAAAATCCGAGAAATGTGGGTGAAGTGGAAGATGCGGAAGGTGTTGCCGAGGTCGGTTCCATGTCCTGTGGCGATGCGCTTAAATTGACCTTTAAGACCGACAAAAAGGGTAAGATAACGGACGCAAAATTTAAGACGTTCGGATGCGCCAGCGCCATCGCTTCCTCTTCGGCCCTGACCGAAATGATCAAGGGAAAGACCATTGAGGAAGCCGAAAAGATCAGCAACGAGGACATCGCCGACTATCTGGGAGGGCTCCCCAAGGAAAAAATGCACTGTTCCGTCTTAGGCCAGCAGGCATTGGAGCAGGCCATCGCTCACTATAAAGGGGAGGCCGTAGCGGAAAAGGAAGGTGAGATTGTCTGTGAGTGTTTCGGCATCACGGATAAAGAAATTGAAACGGCAATCCGGGAAAACAATCTTTCGACCATTGAGGATGTCATCAACTACACCAAAGCCGGCGGTGGTTGTGAAAATTGCCACGGAGCCATATTAGAAATCATTCAAAAAGTCCGGGGTGAAGAAAAGGCGCCGGCGCCTCCGAAGATGAGCAATATGCAGAAAATCAAAAAAATTGAAGAGACCATTGCCAACGAAATCAGCCCTTCCCTGAAACAGGATGGCGGCAACGTTGAGCTGGTGGATGTGGTGGGCAACCGGGTTCTGGTAAAAATGCAGGGGAGTTGCGCGGTGTGCAAAGCTTCTCAGCAGACCCTCAAGAATTTCGTGGAAGCGAAGTTGAGAGAGATGGTGTGGCCGGATCTGGTCGTTGAGGAGGTGGCGCCATGAAAACAATTTACCTCGACAACAATGCTACCACCCAGGTAGCACCCGAAGTGCTGGAAGAGATGACGCCCTATTTTCATGATTTGTATGGAAACCCGTCCAGCGCTCACACGTTCGGCGGACAGATGGGCAAAAAGATTCGTGAAGCCCGTGAAAATGCGGCTCTGCTTTTGGGGGTTGAACCGGGGGAAATCCTTTTCACCAGCTGCGGTTCGGAGAGCGACAATGCCGCCATACGGTCCGCTCTCGAATTGAATCCCGATAAACGGCATATCGTGACCAGCCGTGTGGAGCATCCCGCCATTAAATCCTATTGCGAACATCTGGCCAATAACGGGTACCGGATCACGCAAATTCCCGTGGACAAAGACGGCAATCTGGATGTGGCCGCCTATGAGGAAAGCCTGACACCGGACACGGCCATTGCCACCGTCATGTGGGGTAATAACGAAACCGGCGTTGTTTTCCCGGTGGAGCAATTGGCCACTCTTGCGAAAGACCGCGGGATTTTATTTCATTCGGATGGGGTTCAGGTGGCAGGTAAAATCCCCATCAATATGAAAGAGAGCCAGGTGGATATGCTCTCCCTTTCAGGTCATAAACTCCATGCGCCCAAGGGCGTGGGGATTCTCTATATCCGGAAAGGGGTTCCTTTTTCCCCCTTCATCATCGGCGGCCACCAGGAAATGGGACGGCGCGGCGGCACGGAAAATACGGCCGGCATTATCGGGTTGGGAAAAGCCTGCCAACTGGCGCTGGCGAACATGGAAGATGAAAATACCCGGGTAAAAGATCTTCGGGACAGGTTGGAAACTGAAATTCTGAAACGGATCCCCAAGACCCGTGTAAACGGCGGGGAGGCCCAACGCCTTCCCAACACCAGCAATATCAGCTTCGAGTTTATCGAGGGGGAAGCCATACTGTTGCAGATGGACAGCTACGGCATCTGCGCCTCATCAGGATCCGCCTGCACATCCGGGTCCCTGCAGCCTTCCCATGTGCTTCGCGCCATGGGGGTTCCTTTTACCATGGCGCATGGTTCCATCCGTTTCAGCCTGAGCATCTATAACACCGCGGAAGAGATCGATTTCGTTATTGAAACCATGCCCCCCATCATTGAAAAGCTGAGAGCCCTTTCCCCCTTCTGGGAGGGTAACGCAAGGAGTTGCGGCGCTGACAAAATGCCTTTTTGAAAACGGTGTAAGATTTAGCACAGGAAACAACCGGCAGATGGATACCCAGTTAAAAGAGAACCAATGTGACATTGAGAGAAGGACTTCCCGCAAATTCCGAAGCGAGATTCCCGGCATTGTGGATGAACTGGTGTTGAGCTGCAATCGTGAGGACTGCTTTGACCACGTGGGGCTGGAACCCATTTCTTCCAGGGAAGCGATTATAGATCTGCTTCACCGCGCTTTTTGTATCCTCTATCCGGGTTATTTCATCCAGAAACGGGTGGACGAGGTCAACCTGGGATACTACTTCGGACAGGAACTAACGGAATTTTTTGAAATTCTCTCCGAACAAATTACCCTGGCCGTTCGCCATGACTGTATTCGTTATGAGCAACCGTGCAGTCTGTGCCAGGAGCGCGGTGAAGAAGCGGCCATCGATTTCGGCAAACAGATGCACCGCATTCGAAGGCAACTGGCCCTGGACATTCATGCTGCACGCGATGGGGATCCTGCGGCTGCGAGTTTTGACGAGATTATATTCAGCTATCCCGGGCTGTACGCCATTACGGTCTACCGAATGGCCCATCAGCTTTTTGAACAGGGCGTTCCGCTGATTCCCCGTATCATGACCGAGTATGCACACAGCCGAACGGGCATTGATATTCATCCGGGCGCCCATATCGGTGACAGCTTTTTCATTGACCACGGAACAGGTGTCGTGGTGGGAGAGACAACCATCATTGGTGACCGGGTTCGGCTGTATCAGGGGGTTACGCTGGGCGCCATGTCCATACCCAGAGAAAAAGTAAAGGACCTTAGCGACCGAAAGCGTCATCCCACCATTGAAGACGATGTGGTCATCTACGCCGGCAGCACCATTCTGGGTGGCGATACGGTCATCGGTTCCCGTTCGGTGATCGGGGGCAATGTGTGGCTGACCGAATCGGTCCCTCCTGACACACTGGTTTTTGCCAAAGCGCCCGAATTGGTATTCAAGGAGCGAACACGTTGAGATCCTTTTGAAAAGAAGGGAGCCAAAATGGCAAACATATATTCCCATGGATCCAATACCATCGGATGTACCCCGCTGGTCCGCCTGAATGCCCTGGATCAAGGATTGTCGGCCACAATTCTAGTAAAACTTGAGTTCCGAAATCCTCTGGGCAGTGTCAAAGACCGCATCGCTCTTTCCATGATCGAAACCGCGGAAAGAGACGGTTCGATCACGGAAGATACGGTGATCGTGGAACCGACCAGTGGCAATACGGGCATTGGATTGGCATTTGTCTGTGCTGAAAAGAGGCGTAAATTGATTCTCACCATGCCGGAGACCATGAGCCTGGAACGGCGGAAGCTGCTGACGCATCTGGGAGCTGAACTGGTATTGACGCCGGGTGGTGAGGGGATGAAGGGGGCCATTCAAAAGTCACGGGAGATCGTTTCCAATACCCCGGATGCCTTTATGCCCGACCAGTTTTCGAATCCGGCCAATCCGGAGATTCATCGAAAAACAACGGCCGAAGAAATATGGATGGATACGGAAGGGACGGTGGATATCCTGGTGGCAGGTGTAGGGACCGGGGGTACCATTACCGGTGTTTCCGAAGTGATCAAGGCGCGAAAGCCTGGCTTTAAATCCATTGCCGTTGAGCCTGTGGATTCAGCGGTCCTTTCGGGCGGAAAGCCGGGTCCCCATAAGATTCAAGGGATCGGGGCGGGGTTTGTGCCGAAGGTTCTGAATACTGAAATCATCGATGAAATCATTACCGTCACCAATGAGCAGGCCTTTGAGACGGCCCGAAAGATGGCGTCAATGGAAGGGATTCTGTGCGGCATTTCGTCGGGGGCCGCCGTATGGGCGGCCATTTCGGCAGCTCGAAACCCTGAAAATGAAGGAAAAACCATTGTGACGATTTTGCCCAGCACGGGAGAGCGGTACCTGAGCACGCCGTTGTTTCAATAACCTACTGTTTATTTGGACTTTTTGATGGCTTGTTCAACCTGCCGGGATTCGGTTGCATCTTCCGCTTTTCCGATGGGCAGTATGTCACGAAAGACTTCACCGTAGATTTCCCAAATCGTCATGAAAAGCCCCGCAATAATGGGGCCGATGATAAATCCGATGAAGCCGAACATGGCGATTCCCCCAAGGGTCCCCAACAGGATCAATAAATCATGCATCTGGGTGTCCCTGCCCACCAGGCGGGGTCTCAGAAAATTATCGATGCTGCCCACAACCACACCGCAAAACAGGATCAGTCCGATACCCTTGCCGTAATGTCCACCGGCGATGAGTACGATGCCGACGGGTCCCCACACCAGGCCGGTGCCGATTCCCGGTATGACGGACAACACCGCCATGATAGCGCCCCAGAAGACGGCGCTCGGAATGCCCACCACCCAGAGCGCCAGACCGGCGAGCCCGCCCTGAATGATACCGATCACGGCGGTGCCCTTCAATGTCGCCCGCGTCACCGATGTGAATCGCTTCAGCAGCCTCTGTTCATCCTGATCTTCCAGGGGCAGGTAGTACAAGATTTTTTGGAGCAGTTTGTCTCCGTCCATGAGGAAAAAGAACATGGTGTACAAAAAGAGGAAAAACATAAACAGAAAACTGACCGTTCCCATGGTGAATGAAGAGAGACTGTTGATAAAAAATTTGCTGACAGTGCCCACCAAGGCACCGGCTTTTTGGAAAATGACTTCCCGGTATGGGGCGATATGCTCATAAAAAGGCAATTTTTGAAGGAGTTCGGACAATGCCCCGGGTTGGGCGACCTGATGCTGAATCCACGGGGTGACCGATTCTCCCACCTTGATGGCCTGACCCACCACAATACCCAGCAGTCCCACAAGAGGGATCAACACCAGAATGACCATGAGCAGGAGGGTTGTTATCGATGCCGGGCCGCGTCGTCCGCCAAACCGGCGTTCGAACCGTTTATAGAGGGGATGGACCATTGCTGAAGAAAGGGCGGCCAGAAAAAGGGCCATAAGAAAGTCGCGGATCATGGAGAGAAATAACGCTGAAATGGCCAGGACCAGCAGGATCAGGACGAATCTGCCGACGGTTTCTTTTTTCATGGTCTGCTTCGAAACAGTGTCTGCCAGAAAACGCGCCCCCCCGTTGCAAGCGCCGAAAGGAAGGCTGTTATTTCCAGCAGGGGTTCCTGAATCCGTTCCTGAATCATGTGTTCGAATTCCTTGATATTTTGTGTGGTATCCCTCACATGATCCAGGCTGTCGCCGACTTTGTCCAGATCCTTTTGAACGGTGGTCAGAATCCCTTTTGCTTCGGTGGAAATGCGGGTGATATCATGGCTTAAAGGGGTCAGTTGCATTCGGGCCGTTTCAAGAAATTTCCGCGCTTCCGTAAACGCTTTAAACGCCTTAAACAAGAAGATCACCAGGAAAATGGTATTTAGTAGGAGCAGCCCGGCGATCACTGCAACGCTTGTGGAGATGTCCATATGTTTAAACCTGTACCGGTGGACGGATTCCTGCCAAAAAGTCTCGAATTTCTCATCCGTCTACCGGCTGTTGGGAAATGTTTACGATTTTGAATGCTTCTCATCCTTGTAAGCTGCCACGCCCGCATGAACAGCCTCTTTAATGCGGCCTTTTTCATCTCTTAACGCATCTTTGCCTTCTCTGTATTTGGACGCTGCCGATTCTTCCAGATGTTTGAGCTCAGCTTTTGTCTCGTTCCTGAAGTTTTCCAGTTTCTGCCGGCTTTCGGCGAGAATTTCTTCAGCTCTTTTGACGGCGTGTTCCAGCTTCAGCTCAACATCGTCTTTTAATTCCCGGCTTCGTCTGGAAATATCTTCACGCATTTCCCTGCCTGATTTGGGGGCAAAGAGCAGTGCGGCGATGGCGCCTAAAAGGCCGCCGAATAGAAAGCCTTTGAAAAAGCCCGAATCTCCTCCCTGATTGTATGCCACTTTATTCTCCTTTATTCCATGATTTCAATGGCATCCGCGCCACACTCTTGGGCGGCACGCCGGACAATTTCCTCGTACTGTTCCGGTATTTCGTCATATTTCACAATTGATTTCAATTCGTTTTCATCGTATTCAAAGACCTGGGGACAAAGATCATTGCAATTCCGATCTCCCATACACTGACTCGTTATGACGACTTTCATGGGTTCCTCCTTTCAATAATGAAGTGCCAAAAAATGATAGCATAACCAAAGCGGGTTGATGAAGCCTGCTTTTCCAAACTACCGGTTTGAGAAAATGATGTCAATCTCTGTAATTAAAAAAGGGCTATTTTGAGAAGAGCTGACTTGGTTATCTTTGGGAGTAAAAATGAAAAATCTGTTTCAAATTGCCGATGATCTCGTGGAATCGTTGGCAACGCTCCAATTCAGCCATCCGGTGACCCATGTCTACAATCCGCTAATATATGCCAGACCAGCCTATGATGCATATTTGCGGCGATACGGGAAAAAACCCAAGAAAGTGATACTGCTGGGGATGAACCCGGGCCCATGGGGCATGGCACAGACAGGCGTACCCTTTGGTGAAATATTGGCCGTAAAGGACTGGCTGGGTATGCCGGAAAATTATGGCGTGCCTGAGACCATTCACCCCAAAAGACCGGTGGAGGGATTCTTGTGTAAAAGGCGTGAAGTGAGTGGCAAAAGGCTCTGGGGTTGGGCTGAAACAAGGTTTGGAACGCCTGAAAATTTCTTCAGCCGGTTCTTTGTGGCCAATTACTGCCCGCTTATGTTTTTGGAAAAAAGCGGTCGGAACCGGACGCCCAATCAGATTCCCGTGGCTGAACGAACGCCGTTCCTTGTCCCGTGTGATCAAGCCCTTCGTGAAACGGTGGTATATCTTCAGCCGCAATACGTGGTGGGGATCGGCGCATTTGCAGCAGATCGGGCAGAAACGGCTTTGAGAGGGCTTGATGTGTGTTTGGGCCGGATTACGCATCCCAGCCCTGCCAATCCGAAAGCCAACAGGGGCTGGGAAGATTGTATCATGCGGGAGTTTGCCGAGATGGGGATCGAGCTGTAGCCTGGAATAGTCTCAGATACACACCGGCAGAGATATCCATGGATAGCAGGAATTGGCCGGAGCCGATGAAGGCAAGGCAGTTCATAGACGAGCGTTCTGAGTAAAACAGCTCTACTGCGCTTTTTTGAGTTGCTTGTCGATAATATCCTGAAGATTTCCGAGATCCCGGTTCTGGATTCGCCTGCCGTTCATGAAAAGGGCCGGTATGCCTCTTATCTCAAGTGCCTCCCCTTCTTCATGGTCCAGGTTGATTTTTTCCAGTATGGCGGGATCATGGCGGTCTTTGTTGAATTTGGCTTCGTCTAATCCCAACTGTTGGGCGATTTCAATAAATTTCTTGTCGCTCAGGTTCCTGTAGTATTTATGCAGTTCGTCATGGTATTCCCAGAATTTGCCCTGGCGCTCAGCGGCAAGGGCGGCGGCCGCCGCCTGTTTGGCGAATTTGTGACTGCTCAACGGAAAATTCTTGTAAACGACTCTCACCGATTTCGGGTACTGCTTGAGCACCTGCTCAAGTCTAGGCGCCAGCCTGGCACAGTAGGGGCACTGAAAATCGCTGAATACGGCGAGAACCACCGGTGCGTTTTGAGGGCCCATGGACGGGGTATCTGCCGTATTGATTTCAACAAAAAAATCAAGTACGATGACCTGAACGGATTTTCCCAAACGGCTGGTAACAAAGAGTCGGGTACCTTGTGGATCCATTTTAATGCGTTCCACTTCCTCTCCCACATGAATTTTATTCTGCAGAACACCGTTTTGGTCAAATGCCGAAATGATCCCTTTTTCCGACAGCACAAACATAAATTTTCCGTCCGGGGTCGACACCACGTCCAGCGGTGGGTTCGCAAGCGTCAGCTTGTGGGCAACGTCCATATTTACGCCGGCAAAAGAGATGGGTGCCGCAGCCAAAAGGACGACCACCATCAAGAAAAATAGTCTCAGACAATTTGTTTTCATTTTGATTCTCCTTCCTACGCTCATTTTTGAGTATCAATCCGCATATCGCCCGTCTTCATGAACCGTTCGTGAAAAGAGAACGCTTCACCGAGAAGTTGTGGTTCATGACCGCCCCGCTGTTTTAGTGCCCGCTGGTAATAGTCCCACAGGATATCCCGGTAATCGGGATGGGCGCATTTCTTGATGATCTGCTCAGCCGTCTGTTTGGGTGTGAGCGGCCGGGTGTCCACCAGGCCGTTTTCCGTTACGATGACATCCACCGAATGTTCCGAGTGGTCCACGTGGGGAACCATGGGTACGATAGCGGAAATGCGACCCTTTTTCGTGGTGGAGGGTGTGACCATGAAAGTGACTGCCCCGTTTCTCATGTAATCGCCGGAACCGCCGATGCCGTTCATCATGTGAGATCCCATTACATGTGTCGAGTTGGCCTGTCCGTAAATGTCGATTTCCATGGCCGTATTGATGGCCAGAACACCCAGCCTGCTGATGACTTCCGGCGAATTTGAAATTTCCACCGGCCGAAGAATAACTTTTTCCCGGTAGCGATACAGCTCATCGAAGAAACGGTTTCGGGCCTTTTGAGATAACGTGAGAGCGGAACCCGAGGCAGCCCTTACCTTGCCCATATCGATCAGGTCCAGCACGCTGTCCTGCAGTACCTCTGAGTAGAGCTCTATACTATCAAAAAAGGCATCATCCATGAATTCGCCGAGAACCGCATTGGCCACATGGCCCACCCCGGCCTGCCATGGCAAACCGTTTGGAAGGCGGCCTCTTCTTATCTCATGACGAACAAAATCGAGAATCTGCTCGGCGATGCGCTGGGAAATCAGGTCATGTGGCATAAAAACGGGACAGCTGTCCTGTTCATCGTGAAACAGTATGGCCACCACCCGGTTGGGATCCATGTCGATAAAGGGTTTGCCGATGCGGTCGGCGGCCCGGTAAATGGGGATGGGCATTCGGTAGGGCGGGTCTTCGGGAATGAAAATATCGTGAATGCCCGCCAGTTCCGGGGGTTCGCTGTTGCTCATCTCGATAATTATTTTCTCCGCCACTTTGACAAAGGTGGGCGTGCTTCCCACGGACATGGTCGGAATCAATGCCCCTTTTTCAGTGATGGCCACGGCCTCCACCACCGCCACATGAGCGTCCCCCCACTCGCCGGATCTCACCTGGGAAGCCAGACTGGACAGGTGATCATCCTTGAAGGCGATTTCACCTTCGTTGATCATGTTGCGCATTACCGGGTCGCTCATGTAGGGCCTTCGCCAATTGATCACATCGGCTTCGGCCAAAAGCCTGTCAACGGCATCGCCCGTGGAAGCGCCCGCAAACAGGTTGATCTTGAAATTTTCTCCCTCCTTTGCCCGTCTGGCAAGCTCTTTGGGGATCAGTTTGGGGTAACCTGCCGTAAATCCCGAGATAAAAAGGTTGGTACCATCCTTTATATGGCGGGCCGCGGTGGCGGGATCGGTAATTTTTTTCAATAAGGGTTGATAACGTATCCTGTCTTCCTGCATGCTTTCTCCAATGTTTCCATAATGAGGGCTTTTGCCAACGGACCTCAAATTAGAACATCAGAATCGATAAATCACCAAAAAAACCGATGGTGGCCTCTATTTTTTTGTCAGGCGACAGACGCCATCCCATACTTCTCCGGGTGCTACGGGAGGATTTTCTTTATAGGTTCGGCAACGATCCATATAAACCCTTGATGGTGTGGTTGATGGTGTGGTCTTTCCGTCAGGTATTCGTTCCATATTCGATGCTTTTTCAAAGTCTCTAATGGCCCCGTTCCAGTTCATCTTGAGGTAATGGCCCATGGCCCGGTCAAACACAGCGATTAATTCCTTTTCATTTGCCGTCAGGCCGCCTTTCATGGCGCAAAGTTCATAGACGCGGACCGGTTCCGATTTTCCCACCACGGCAATGGTGTCAATGAAACGCACTTCCACCATGTCAAACACTTGTTTCAGAGTGCCGCGGTCGTCGGCAATTTCACATTTCAAGGTATCTTCACTCACCAGGATGAAGACACCGTACTGTTTTCCCGCTTCCTCCAGTCTTGCGGCCAGGTTCACAGGATCTCCCATCATGGTGTAGTTCATTCGCATGGCGCTTCCCATATTACCGACCACGATTTCGCCCGTATTGATCCCAATACGCATTTTCATGGAATGAACGATTAAAGGCCACTTATCGCCCGTCTTCCACTCATGGGCTGCAAGGCCTTTGGTATTGCGGTTCGGTTCATGGGAATCCTGTTTTTCCTTTGCCCACTTCCGGCGAAGTTCCGCCAGTTTCCCCTGCATGGAGACGGCCACACGGCATGCCCTTAGGGCATGGTCCGGAACGTCCATGGGGGCGCCGAAAAAAGCGATGATGGCATCCCCTTCGTATTTGTCCAGGGTTCCCATGTTTCCTATGAGAATATCTGTCATGGCCGACAGGTATTCATTGATCAGCTCCACCAACTGGTCGGCCGTCAACTTTTCGGAAAAGGTGGAAAAGCCCTGAATATCAGTGAAATAGGCAGTGATGGGCCTGGCCTCTCCACCCAGGGTCGGCATGGTCTTGTTCCGGTACATTTCATCGATAATTTCAGGGGCGAGGTAACTGGAAAAAGTGGTTTTCAAAAATTTCTTGTCTTTTTGCTCCGTCAAAACCTTGAGCACAATGATGCCCCCGAAAATCAGAACGTTTGAAAACACCAGCGGCGTTGTGGTCAACACCAGATTTTTGATGCTGAATAGCGCGAAACTTATAGTCAGGGTTCCCAGAACGAGAAGGATGAAAATGACACTGCTGAAGCGGATGCTGGTAAAACCGTAGGCAAAAGAGCAGAAAAGGCAAAGCCCCAGCAGCAGAAGCAGGTCAAGATTGGGAACGTGTGCGGAAAAGGTGAGCTGATTTTGTGTAATAATCGTATTAAACGCGTTGATCAGTGTGTTGATGCCGTTCATGGCCCCGTAGGGTGTCTGCTGAATATCTCCCAGAATCCGTGCTGTGGCGCCTGCAAAAACAAATTTATGGTAATACAACTGAAACTGATCCATGTATGTGGCCATCAGGTCCTGGACCACCCGTTCGTCAGTGAGAAAATCGGCGGGGTCCTGACCAATTTCAGTACCGAAGCCGGGATACTGCTCAATCAAGGCTCGCAGCATACCGGCTGGCGCATCGGCGTTCGAGAAGTAATAGGAATAAAAGAAATACTTCCCTATTTCGGAGTTGCGGTTTAAATAATCCTTCAGCCGGACGTCATCCTGGACGTCATCTCCAAGATCTCCGGCAGCCTGATGATAAGCGGTGTAAGACCGCTTTTCGCAAAAGGCCATATACCATTTTTCAAGGGGCCTTGTTTCGTAATCCGCTTCGATCCGACCCGAAGCATTCAGCAGCGGGATTTCAGGCAAGGACGCCATGGCGTGGACGTTGCCGTAACTCTTTGTGGGCACCGTTGTGTAGATTTTGGGAACGCCGGTTTTTTCGTCCATGATATACCGTTTTTCGGTGCCGGCATAGTTGATATAGCTGAAGCCCGGTACCGGTGTGTTGATTTCGATGGTGCCTTTTTCGTAAACGACAAACTGAACCGTTTCAGCTTTTCCCTCCCGTGCCGCATCAAAAACCTCCCAGCCTTCCAGAATTTCAAAACCGCCGGTTCCTTTGAGGACATGGATGGGAAAGGGAGCGGGTTTTTTGTCAAAGGCAATTTTCATTTTCAGCCGATTCAACAGCAATCGGAACAGGTTCTGATTGTAGGGATAGCCTTCGGGTGCAACAGGGTTCAAAATTTTGTGTTTCACCCAATTGAAGTCTTTTTCGAACACATGGAGCTGGTGTGTCAGCGGGTCCAGAATCGGTATTTTTGCATTGGATAAAACAATTCTGTCGGGCGTAATGGAAATATCTTCGTTGTGGACGCGATAATATTGTTTCACCAGCAAAAGGGTGGCCGTGAACAGGTTACGGACGGTTCCGTCACTCATCTTATAAGTGTAGTAAAGTGGGAACATGCGGGTTACGTCATCATCATCTGCGAGGACGTTGACGATGGCCGGGTGGGCACTTGAGATGAACTCACTCAAAACCGGTTCCAGGGAATGAAATACCAGGAGGCTTTGGTTGTTTTTTAAAGGGAGCGAATAGTCCTTCAGAATTTGCTCATTAAAAAAGATGCGGTTCAAATAGGCCTTGGGAAGGTCCGGTCTGGGGTTTTCCACCAATTGCACGTCCAGAAACACATTGTTGTATTCCTTGAGCGCTTCAGCAAATGCCTGGTCCATTTCGTTGAAAGCTTTTTCCACCTTCAACAGCAACTTTGGTTCCGGTGTCAGTTTCTTTGATAAAAACGGAGGAATGGTTTCATTTTTGACAAAAACCACGTCAAACATGACGGTTCTGGGTGAGAATTTTTCGAGGTTATTCAGCATCCGGGCATGAACGTCACGCTTCCAGGGCCATTTTCCAATGGATGCGATGGCATCCTCATCAAACCCCAGAAGTATCACCTCCTGAGAGACCAGGGGATTGGTTTCATGGACCTCGGGTTCCCGCAAGAAAAAGAGGCCGTTTAACAAATTTCGTTCGATGCCCAGAAAAAGCCGCGTTTTAGAAGAGATAAAATGCATGACCGCAAAAACGGACAGGCCGATCAACAAAACGATGACGGCTTTTTTGAGCATTTTACCTCCTCTTGGAATTCACCAAACGCCATATTGGCCTGATCAATATGTTACTAAACCACGGGCAAACCATTGAGGGGATTTTCATAGAAAACCCTTTTCGTTTAACAGCTTAACCATTTCTCAACCGCTCACGCGATCCTGTAACCTGCAATCTCTTTTTCAAGAACGCTTATCTGATCTTCCAGCTCTTCGATGACCTGCAGTTGGTGGGGCCGCACGGAGTGGGCCGGAAGGGCTTTTTCGCGGTCCAGCAATTGGGCTTTCAATAACGCCAGCCGTGCGGTTTTTTCCTCCAGCAGCATGGCTTCCGCCTCCCGCACGGCTTTCACGAAATCAGCGACCTTAACAAAGTCCTTCTCAAATCGAATGGGCGACCCTTGGGGGTCAAGCCGATTGGTCTGCGTGCAACTGTCGGCACCGGCTGCTTTAACCGACATTAAAGCATCCCGCACGTTTTGGGGGGAGAGGCCGCCTGCCAGAATCACCGGAACGGTGCTTTTCCGGACAAGCGCACGGGCCATTTTTTCATCCACCGTCTTTCCCGTAATGCCCACAAAACCTTCCACGGGCGCGTCCCTTACCCAGGTGTCGGTGAGAAAAAATTCGCTGATGGCTTCAAAGCCGTTTGCAATCTTTTGGAAAGGAAAATCCGGCATTTCATCCGTTCGGGGAATGGGAATGGTCCTGATCATACCGATTTCCGGAAACTTTTCCTTCAGGAAAATTTGAAAGTCCACATGTTTTTCCAGATCCTCTATTTTTCCTTCCGGATCGGTCAGGGCATCGCAGAAATGGATGTAATCGGGCCGGTAATAATCGAGCAGCCGGCAGACGGTGTCCGGATCCCTGAAAAGGGGGATCATGCTGCTCTTGTGCCGGGTCCCTTCCGTTAAACGCACCGTCTCCCGCAGGACCGGCCGGCGCCACCCATCTGAATCCAAGACAACGCTTCCCAGATGATCCACTCCCAGTTCAATGCATTTTTCAGCTTCCTTTGGGGTCTGGATTTCATATATCTGAACGATCATCATATCCTCTATTGTGCATTCAAGGGCTCTCTGCCCTGTTCAACGCCAAATTTTCCGGTCGCCTTGAAATGATGCTCCGGCATTTTGTCACGCAACATGCCTAAGAATCCGCCCCATGCGTTTTCAGGGGCCGCAAAGAGGATTTCCATGAGTAATAACCTCGCCAAAATGACGATAACCTGCCATCGTATATATTATTTTTTGTCAATGGAAAAGCACAAAATTCCAGGTTGCCATGACGGATCGAAGCGACTATGATTATCACTTATGCTTTTTGGAGGTGAATTCAACCGTTGGGCCGTTCAAAAGTCATTTTCATCGCTCAAAACCAGCCGCTGAACAATGATACCCATTTGCAGCAACGTATGGCTGGCGCTCTGGAGAGGGCAAAACGGCAGTCCCACCGCTTCAGGGACCTGGATCTTGCGGCAATGCAGGCGCAGGTCCATGAAAACACCCGCGCCGCCCTTCTTTTCATGGAAGGGCGGTACATGGATTTGCCGGATCTCATGAATTTTGTGAATGCCGGCTGCCGTCATGTGGCGCTTAGTCCCCAAAATGTGAACCGGCATTATTCCCTGGCCAATACGGTGACCTTAAACGGTATCTACATGTACCAATACCTCACGGCCAACGGATTCGACCCTGTTATCATTCAGAACTATGCCACCGGCGATCTGGACGGGCTGCTCAAGGAATCGCCGCTGGCGGTGTGCATTTCTTCAAATTTTATTCTGATGAACGACATCCGGGAAATGGCTGTGAGAATTAAGAGAGCAGCCCCGGATACGGCGGTCATCGCGGGCGGCATGCTGGTCAAAAAGACCATGCACGCAGGGGAGAGGCTGACAAAAGGGACCCTTGATTTTCTCTCCACCTTTAGCGGAAAAGTGGGCGCGTTTGTGGTGGAGGCGAAGGGTGAGCAGACCCTTGTGAAACTGCTGCGCACTCTGGAAGGGGGTAAAGACCTGAGCCGTGTTCCCAACCTGGCATATTTTGATGAGCAGGGACGTGTGACGTTCACCCCCCGACGTGAAGAAGAGATCCACATGGATCAGACGGCTATTGACTGGGCCGGGATCCCCAAGGAATACCTCCGACACACCTTGCCCGTCAACAGCAGCAGGGGCTGCTATTACAGATGTCGTTTCTGCACGTACCACTGGTTGTTTCCCCGGGTGCATTACCGTTCTCTGGATGTGCTGAGGGAGGAGTTGAAGGCCGTCAATGAACTGGGATTCGTAAGACATGTGCGGTTTACGGATGATAACTTCACCGCCAGAAATGACCGCATCAAAGCGGTTCTGGAGATGATGATCCGGGAAAAATTTTCATTTAAATGGTCTTCTTTTGCCCGGGCCAGCGCTTTAACGCCCGAACTTGTGAAGTTGATGAGACAGTCCGGATGTGAGTTCCTGGACTTGGGACTGGAATCGGGAAGCCAGAAAATTTTGGACAACATGGACAAAAGGCTCAGCTCGAAACAATCCTTTGAGGCCGTCCGCATGCTCAATGATCATGGCATTGTCAGCCGCGGCAGTTTCATTATCGGCTATCCGGGAGAAACCCGTGGTACGTTTTTTGAAACCATTGATTTCATAAACGAAAGCGGACTTCCGTACTACCAGCCGTATCTATTTTATTACACGGCAAATACCCTGGTGCATCAGGAGCGCGAGGAACGGAAATTGAGGGGTCTCGGCTCGGCATGGGTCCATGAGACAATGGACTCGGTGGAAGCATCCGGCCTTTTGAAGCAAATGATTGAACTGATCCCCGACAGCTTTACCGATGGGCAATCCTATGTGGAGGAAATCTATAAAATGCTTCGGGGCGAAGGGTACGCAAGAAAGCATATCAGGGAACTTTTTAGGCTGAAACGGCAGTTGCAGCTGACCCTGAGAAAACATCCCGATGCCGGCCCGTCCGCAGCCGAAACAGCACCCGTATTGGACGGCATTGAAGGACTGCTCAAGTAATGCATATCGGCCTCCTCAGCGTCAGAGATGAAACCTACCATCCCAACAGCAGGCTCATGGCGGCAGCACTTGATGCGGGACACAGGGTTTCACTGATTCACACGCGGGATTGTCTTTCCTGTATTCAAGAAGGCCGCCAAATCGTCAAATTGCCCGAGGGGAATGTGCCGGAACTTCTTTTGCCGCGGGTGGGGGCGACCATCAACGACTATGCTCTGGCCGTGGTAAGGCAATTTGAACTTTCGGGGACGCGGGTGATCAACGGTTTTGAATCGATCCTGATGGCACGAAACAAGTTTATGGGCCTTCAACGCCTGGCAGGGCAGGGTGTCATGGTCCCGAATACGTTTCTGGCCGTGACCCCGGATGAATTTGAAAGGTCCGTGGCGCAGCTGGGCGGATATCCGGTTGTGGCCAAAATGCCCAGCAGCCGGCAGGGCAGCGGCGTCACGCTGGTTGAAAACGGGATCGCCGCTTCTTTCATCATGAACAATCTCATGGATAACGCACGAGGGGTTCTGGTTCAGGAGTACATTCCCCCGGAAGGACGCACCGATATTCGCGCCTTTATACTGGGAGAGAAAGTCGTAGGCGCCATGGCCTTGAAGCCGGATCCGGCGGATTTCAGGACCAATATTCATATTACGGGGAGAGGACGAAAGGTCACCCTGGAGCCGCGTCTTGCACAACTGGCGGTGCGGTCGTCCCGCGCCCTCGGCCTTGAAATTTCGGGCTGCGACATCATCCTTCAAAAGAACGGTTCCCCCAAAGTGATTGAGGTGAATTATTCACCGGGTTTCAGAGGGCTTGAAGCCGCTACCGGATTGAATATCGCCAAAAAGATCATTCATTACGCGACCACATCAAAATAAGGAGCATTTTATGCATATCGCTTTTTTGATGGATCCACTTGCTTCGATTCGCCCTGAAAATGAAACGACCAGCCATCTCATGTATGAATGCAACCAACGGGGGCATACGGTCTACTTCCTGGAACCCCATGATATTTATATACGGGAGAATCAGGTTGTGGCCAGGATGCGAAACATCTCCGTATCACCCAATCTTTCCATGAAGAAATACTGGCGCGCACTGATTCGATGCCTCAAGAAAGACGAACTCATATTTGAAACCATCGCGGATCTGGATGCACTCTTCTTGAGAAAAAATCCGCCGCTCATTTATCAAACCATGGAGTTCCTGTCGTCGGTCAGCGACAAAGTGTTTATGATCAACAACACCATGGGGCAGGTTGTCGCAAACAGCAAACTCTATATCCTCAATTTTCCGGAAATCATCCCGGAGACCCATGTATCCCGTGATCCGGCACGGTTAAGGAAGATTATCAAAAACTTCGGCGGCGCCATGGTGGTAAAACCCCTTCAGCGCTATGGTGGGGAAGGGGTGATCAAAGTCAGCCTGAAGGACCAGGAGAATTTGTATTCCCTGATCAATTATTATGTAAGGGCCTATCGCGAATACCCCGAGCGGGAGCCCATCATGGTCCAGGAGTATTTGGAGGAAGTCCAAACAAAAGGAGATGTGCGGATTCTCCTCCTCAATGGGGAGATTGTCGGTGCCATGCGGCGAAAACCGAGCAATGGGGATTTCAGGACCAACATCCATGCGGGTGCACGGGCCTACAAACACGAAATTACGGATGACGATCGCGCCATTTGTGAGGCGATCAAAGGCAGTTTGAGAAACGAAGGGCTCTTTTTCGTAGGGGTTGACGTTATCGGTAACAAGATGGTAGAAATTAACTGCCTGAGTCCCGGTGGTATCCCACGAATCAACCGTTTGGATGGGATAAAGATCGAAGCAATGGTGGTCGATTTCATCGAACAGAAGGTTTCGGAAATGAAACGGCCGGGTAATAACCGGCCCGATTGGGGTCTCGGAAAAAAATAATTGTGCAAGTATTTTTTGCCGAGACCCTTAAATCCGAATGAGCATTGCGGGCGAATGGTCATTCGCCTCCAACCCGAAGATCCAACAAAAGAAAGGATGACAAATGCGCCGTACGAATGGAAAAACAAACAGGTTGTCTGCTTCGTGGATTCTATCGATTTTATGTGTTCTGGTGCTGATGACGAGCGTTCTTTTGCCGGCTTCGCGCGTTTCCGCCGCAGATATGCTCAAAATGGGCGTTTTGCAGGAGCCCAAAACCTTAAACATCTGGAGAGCCGGGGATCGCTGGTCGCTGAAGATCCTGGGATTGATTTATCAATCCCTTTATATAAGGGATCCCAAGACACTGGATCTGGTGCCCTGGCTTGCGGCGGCCCCCCCTGAGTATGATGCAAAAAATCTTTGCTACACGGTTAAGCTTCGACCCGCCAGATGGTCGGACGGCACGGAACTGACCTCTGAAGATGTGGCTTTTACCGGACGCACCATTCTGGAATTTAAAGTACCCCGATACCTGTCCAAATGGAAATTTATCAAGAAAATCGAAACACCTGATAAACAAACCGTAAAATTCTATCTGAGCGAGCCTCAGGCCATCTTCGTTACCCGAACCCTTACCACGCCCATTGTTCAAAAAAAGCAATGGGAGGACGTGATCACGAGGGTGAGGGGGGATGAAAAACCCCTTCGTTCACTCTTGCGACATAAGATGAAGATGCCCATCGGCAGCGGGCCTTTCGCCTTGAAAGACTGGCGATCAGGGGCCTATATTTACGTCATAAAAAACAATCTTTTCTTTGGCTCCGGCAAGACCATCAGCGGCCACCTTCTAGGGCCTTACATTGACGGCATTATTTTCAAGGTTTACGGCACGTCGGATGCCGCGATTCTGGCGCTTAAGAAAGGGAGCATCGATATGTTCTGGTGGGGGATTCAGCCGGGATATATGGAAGACTTAAAAGCCAACCCTGAAATGGAAATTTTCACCAATGAAAAGAGTGCCCTCTATTACTTGGGCTTTAATGTCAGAAAGCCGCCCTTCAATGATGTCAACCTGCGGCGGACTACGGCAACCCTGGTGGGAGAAGATTTCATCATCAAACGGATTCTTCAGGGGTACGGCGTGAAAATGTATTCCATTATTCCTCCCGGTAATACCTTCTGGTACTGCCCGGATGTTCCAAAATACGGCGTGGGGCTCACCCGGGAGGAGCGCATCAAAAAGGCTTACAAAATGCTTTCGGATGCCGGCTACACATGGCAGATACCGCCCATCGACAACGCGGGGAATGTGGTTAACGGCGAAGGGATCATGACGCCCGATGGAAAGCTCATGGAGCAATTCACCATTTTGACGCCGCCGGCCGATTACGACCCCCATCGCGCCATGTGCGGCATGATGATGCAGGAATGGCTCAGAATGCTGGGAATCCCCGCCTATTCCAAACCCATGGCATTCGGCGCGCTCATCGAGCAGGTAAAAGTGCGCAGGGAGTTCGAGGCATTCATCCTTGGCTACGGCAGCCTTTCTCTGGATCCCGATTATTTGAGAAATTTCTTTATTTCAACCAACAACAAGCCCAGAGGGTGGAACATGAGCGGTTACAACAATCCGGCATTTGATAAAATCGCTAACAAGTCAGCGGAAACCATGGACCGGGACCAACGGCGGAAACTGATCTGGGAAATGCAGAAAATCATCATGGGGGATGTGCCCTACATGCCGCTTTATAATCCGAAACTCATTGAAGCGACCCGAAAAGGGAAGTTCGCCGGCTGGGTTCAGATGCTGGGCGGTATCGGCAACCTCTGGTCTTTCTGTCAGTTGAAACCCCTCTAGAATTGGGGAATGCGGGGTGAACCGGGCATCTGGAGAGCTCCGCAGCCCGCAATCAAAACATGGAACTCAGAAAATACATCACACGCAGGCTGATTCAGATCACCATTATCTTCTTTGTGATCCTGACGGTCCTGTTTCTCATGTTCCGCCTGGCCCCGGGGGATCCGATTTCGCGAATGGTGGACCCGGACATGACACCGGAGGATGCGCAACGCCTGATTGTACAACTGGGGCTGGATAAACCTTTAGGCGTACAATACATCATCTATCTGAAGAATTTTTTCACGGGCCACTTCGGGTACTCGTTTCACTACGGTGAGCCCGTGGTAAACATCATTTGGGACCGTTTGCCCAATACCATTTTATTATTCACCACCGGGATTATTCTATCTGCGCTGGTGGGGGTTTTCTTGGGCAAAATTGCTTCCTGGTATAAGGGGAAAAAGACCGACGGTATCATGACCGTGGGGGCACTGGTTACCCATACACTTTTCCTTCCCTGGCTCGCGCTCATTATGATATGGATTTTTGCCTATAAATTCGGTTGGTTTCCCATAAACGGGATGATCTCGGACGAGGTATGGCTGGACCCGGATAACGGTTTCGTCATCAAAGCATTGGATGTGCTCTACCATATGGTGTTGCCGCTCTCGACCCTGTTTCTGATCCATTTCGGCGCCTATCTGCTGATCATGAGAAGCAGCATGCTGGAAACCCTCAAGGAGGATTATATTTTGACGGCACGCGCCAAGGGACTTGATGAGAAGATGATTCGGAACAAGCATGCCGCCCCCAACGCGGCGCTTCCGGTGGTTACCAGCGTCGGATTGAGCCTGGCTTTTTCCATAAATGGCGGGGCGCTTACGGAGACGGTTTTCACCTGGCCCGGCATCGGCCGGGAACTGGTCTTTTCGGTCAGTCAAAACGATTACCCTCTGGCGCAGGCATCTTTTCTGTTGATCGCCATTGTGGTTTTGCTTTCCAATCTCGTGGTGGATGTCCTGTACGCCTACCTCGATCCAAGAATTCGATACTGAACGGGAACCTTTATGACTGCAGACCCTTCACGCAGGGAAAACAACATACGTGAACAATATCCATGGCTCAATTCTTTCCTGGACGGGTGGGGCATATTCAAACAAAGTCTTCTGGGTCGCATCGGGTTGACCCTTCTGATCATGTTTGCGCTCATGGCCATCTGCAGCTACATTCCCCCCATGATCAATCCCATGTATAACCCCATGACCGGTGTGGATCCGAAAATCACCAGCTGCACGCCGCCCAGTTGGCAGCACTGGCTGGGAACGGATTTCATGGGACGGGATATTTTTAGCCAGCTGCTGGCAGGGGCGCGCGTGGCCTTTATGGTGGGTGTTTCAGCTGCCGTCATGAGTGTGGTGTTGGGTACGGCCATCGGCATGACCGCCGGATATATGGGGAAATTCATGGATACCGTCCTCATGAGAATGGCCGACATGATCATGGTGATGCCGACCTTGTTGTTCGTTCTGATTATATCTTCCGTATTCGGTCAGCTCAACATCTGGACCATTGTGCTCATCATTGCGCTGTTTCGGTGGCCGGGCGTCTCCCGAATGATTCGGGGGCAAACCCTTTCCCTCAAACACCGCCCCTTTATCGAGGCCGCCCAGATGGCCGGGGCAGGCCACCTTCGAATCATCTTCCGGCATATCATGCCCAATGTACTGCCTCTGGCATTCCTGTTCATGACCTTTCGTGTGACATCCGCCATCATTATTGAAGCATCCCTTGCTTTTCTGGGGTTCGGTGATCCGGGAACCGTCAGCTGGGGCATGATGCTGCAATGGGTCTGGAAGACCGGGTATATGTTCAAGGCACCTTACTGGCTCCTTCCGCCGGGAATTTGTATTTCACTCATCACGCTGTCCTTTTACATGTTGGGCCGGGCCATGGACGAAGTGCTGGACCCGAGACTGAGAAAGGAGGACCAGGCAGATTAAATGGCCCTACTGGAAGTTAAGAATTTGAGCATCGGGTATCGCACCAAACAAGGGTATCTCAAAGCCGTGGAGAATGTTTCCTTTACCTTGGAAGAAGGCCGTTCTTTGGGTTTTGTCGGCGAATCGGGATGCGGGAAAACCACTATCGGCATGGCCTTGATGGGATTGATGCCCCCCAACGGTTCCATCGGACAGGGGCAAATTCTCTTTGACGGACAGGATCTGGTGAAAATGACGGAGGCGGAAAGAAGAAAGACTCGCTGGCGCCGGATCGCCATGATTTTTCAGGCGGCCATGAATGCCATGAACCCGGTGCAGCGTGTGGGGGACCAGATTGCCGAAGCCATTTTGGTGCATCATCCGGAAGTGGAAAAGGAGGCTGCCTTGCGCCAGGTGGAGGCGCTTTTTGATCTGGTGGGAATCCCTCGTGATCGCCTGAGGGGGTATCCCCATCAATACAGCGGCGGCATGAAACAGCGGGCCATCATCGCCATGGCGCTGGCCTGTCATCCAAAACTGATCATTGCCGACGAGCCCACCACGGCACTGGACGTGATTGTTCAGGATCAGATTCTGGAAGAGGTAAAAAAACTCCAAAAAGAGTTTAACATCGGTGTTATTTTCATTTCGCACGATATTTCCATTGTTGCGGATATGTGTCAGGATATTGCGGTCATGTATGCCGGACAGATGGTGGAAATCGGCCCCAGGGAGGCGGTTTTTGAGGAACCCGTGCACCCGTACACCAAGGCACTGCTCTCGTCATTCCCCACGATTACCGGCGAAAAGAGCGATCTGACACCGATCCCCGGGGAAACCCCGAATCTGATTCATCCGCCTTCGGGGTGCCGGTTCGGCGGGCGGTGTCCCGGGGTGTCTTTAACCTGCTCACAAGCGCCCGAATGGGTCCGGATAGGACCCGGACACAAAGCGCTTTGTTGCCACTGTTAGCAAGACAGAGATCATGGATTTCATCCGAGGTCAGCATGGATCATAACGGTAACCCGATTCTCGAAATCAAGGACGTCACCAAAATTTACAGAACCAAGTCAGGTCTTTTTGCCAGCCGGGGCAGAGATGTGATAGCACTTGACCACATATCCCTTGAGATTAACAAGGGTGAAATTTTCGGGTTGGTGGGGGAAAGCGGCAGCGGCAAAACCACCGCCGGTCGTTTGATTGTGAGCCTGGAAGAGACGGATTCCGGTGAAATCTTTATGGATGGGAAACCTGTTACCGGGTTGAAAGGAAAAAAACTCAAGAAATTTCGCAGTAAAGCCCAAATGATATTTCAGGATCCTTACCAATCTCTCAATCCTCAGCGGTCGATCCTGGATACCGTATCAGAACCTCTGGCCATTCATCGGATTGGACATGCGGGCAACAGAAAGGATCGTGTACGACAGGCGCTCAAGTCCGTGGGATTGTCTCCGCCCGATGATTTTATTTACCGGTATCCCCATCGTCTCAGCGGCGGGCAGCGCCAGCGGGTGGCCATTGCCCGGGCCATGGTACTGGAGCCCGAGTTTGTCATTGCCGACGAACCCACGTCCATGCTGGATGCTTCGATTTCCGCCCAGATATTCAATATCCTCCTGAAGATGCGAAACGAACTGAATGTCACGCAGCTTTTCATCACCCACAGCCTTGCCGCGGGCCGCTATCTCTGCGACCGAATCGCCGTCATGTACCGGGGCCGCCTCATGGAGGTGGGACGGTCCGATCAGGTGATTCGAAATCCCAGACATCCTTACACCAAAGCGCTTATTGATGCGCTCCCCAAATTCGGTCACAGCGGAAACCGAAAGCGGTATGGTACCCTGCTTGCACACAGACGAGATGTCGCTGAGGAGGTGGGATGCAATTTCTTTTCAAGATGCGCCCTGGCCTTGGAGAACAGGTGTAATCTGGAAAAGCCCGGACTGCTGGACAATGGGAATCACCACATGGTTGCCTGTTTTCTGAGCCAGTTTTAAGGGAGTACCCCACTTTTATCTGAATCATCAATGTTTATACGCGATATTCGACAGATAAGGGCATTGTTCCGGTCCGTGCCCGGAACATTTATCGGTGCGGGAATGACCGCCTTTTCCCGCATCCTGCCGGCATCCTTTCTCGACGGCTACCGAATCATCGCCCTGCACAGGACGGAAGACCTGTCACTGTTGCGGCAGGAAGCGGACATCTTTTGTCTTGAAGAGGAAACACAAAAAGGGGCCCCCGTCCCCGTAGAAAATTCCGAAAACCTTCTGCTCCATCCGCAAACCAGATGTTTTCTGGACGGCATCCCGGACGCAAAATACTTTTTTTTGTATCAGGATTATCCCGGTTTAAGATCCGCTGCCCGGACCAATGGGTGGCGCCTTCTGGCCAACCCGCCGCAGCTTCGGCAACGCCTTATAAAAAGGAAGTTTTTTAAAAAAATGGCGGTTGACCTGAACCTCCCTCGGACGCCCGGCGATATCCACCCCATTACGGCCCTTCATCTGAAGAAATATGGAGCGTGGCGAAACGTCCTGGGGCCTTCCTTCGTGGTTCAGCTTCCGGAAATTGAACGCGGTGGCGGCAGGGGCACATTCTTTGTACATTCAGAGGGAGATTACCGACACCTTCGGGACAGGCTGGCTGAAGATCGGTGGCGAGACACGAATTTGGAATCCATTTCCGTACACAAATTCCTGGAAGGGATTCCATCCAGCGTCGTGGTATGCGTGACCCGCCACGGTACACTGGTATCTGCTTTGCAGCGCCAACTGCTCGATCTTCCCTATTGCGAAGGTTTTGCTGAAAACGGGGTGTTTTGCGGCCATGCCTGGGGCGGTTTAGAGTGGACTGAACAGGTTCGCAGATCCGCTTTCAAACAGGCATGCCGAATCGGTGACCATCTCGGAAGCCTGGGATACAAAGGTATCCTGGGTATTGATTTCATTGTTCAACGGAAGAGCGGGAAAGTCTATCCCATTGAAATCAACCCGCGTCTGACCGGCGCTCTCCCCATGTTGTCCCTGCTTCATTTGCAGGAAGGCATTATACCCATGGAAGCTTTTCACATGCTGGAATTTCTTGAAATTCCCTACCGGCTGGACCGAAATGCAATAAACAAACGTTACGCGGAAACCGTAACGGGTAGCCACATCCTTTTGTTTCGTCCGCCGGCATCCAAAACCCGGGGTGCAATCGTAAGGCCGGGACTCTACGAATACAGCCCCTCGGAGAGAGGATTTCATTTTTTAAAGGAGACAATGGCTTATCAGGACATTGGAAACGAAGACCGGTTCATTTTAACGGATGGCCCCATGTATGGAAAAGCCAGGGAAGCGACCCGACAGGATTCCCACGACAGACTTTGCCGGCTTCTCTTTTCATACCCGGTGGTGAACCGGAACGGCATGCTTTCCCCGCAGGCCCTATCGGCGGTAAATTGGGTCCGTGAAAAAACGGCGAAAGGGGGTATTGCGTGAAACTCCCCTTCGTCATTTCTCTGCCCCACTGCTCCGGAAGGATACCAACGCGGATTCGGTCCGGCATTCGGTTGACCCCGATGGAAGCGGCTGACGCCATCGATCTGGGCATCCGGGAGATCTTCGGCGGGTTGCCCGCTTTCAAAGTTTTGTGCGCGCAATGGAGCAGACTGGTGGTGGACTTGAACCGGCCTTCCGACCAGCGACATGCCAAAGGCCCCATCGCTCTGGTGGATTACCATGGACGGCAGGTTTACCGAGCTGATGCCCTTCCGGATGAAGAAGAGATCACTCGCCGCCTTTCAACCTACTACGAACCGTACCACCGGCAACTGGCAAGTGCCGTCGAAACGGCCCACATCAAAGGACTTCTGGATTGTCATTCTCTCCAGGGGACGGGCCCGGCCGAAGCCCCCGACGCGGGTAAGAGAAGATATAATATTACGCTGGGCAACAATGGTCGACCCGACGGAAAAAAGGACCCTGCCAGGGGAGAGCTTACCTGCACACCGGCGTTTATGTGTTTTGTACGGCAGGTTTTCGAGGGGGCCGGCTTTTCCGTGTCCATCAATTTTCCCTATGCGGGCGGATTTATTGTCGCCCATTACGGACCGGGACTGGCAGCCAAAGGCAAGATGGCGCTTCAAATTGAGATCAATCAGGATCTCTACGTGGACCCCGTGACGGAAAACCTTGTTCCCGGAAAAGCGGAAAAGGTCAAAGCAGAAATTTTTGCATGTCTCAAAAAGATCGGCAAGGCTCTCTGAGTGCATCGAAAAGCCCTTATTGGGGTTTTTTTCTTTCACTCCCACCGGTTTTTTGATATTCTAAAAAAAGGAAATTCAAAATAACCTATCCGCATGCCAGGAGGGTCATTGTGTTTAATACGCTTAGATCTGGTGGAAAATCAGCCCTGTTGCTTTTAATGGTCTTTGTGTCAGGCCTCTTTTTGCCCTCCGGAAGTGGGGCGCTGGAAAAAACCTTCACCAATTCTCTGGGCATGGAATTTGTGCTGATACCGGCCGGAACTTTTACCATGGGCAGTCCCACGGATGAGCCCGGACGGAACCGGAATGAAGTGATCCACACGGCAAAGATCACCAAACCTTTTTATATGCAAACCACCGAAGTGACCGTCAAACAATGGCGTGACATCATGGGAAAACCCTTTTTTGGCGGCAAGAAAGGTTCGCCGGATATGCCGGTGGTCAGGGTTTCGTGGCAGGACTGCATTAAGTTCATTGAGAAATTGAACGCCCGCGACGAGGGCGTTTATCGGCTTCCCACCGAGGCGGAATGGGAATATGCGTGCAGGGCCGGCAATAACACCGCCTATGGCATTGGAAATGACATCACCTGCAACAGTGCCATGTATGCCAACAACACCAACACGCTGAAGAACCCCAGGTGTGTCGATACCGTTAAATCAATGGGGTTGCCCACGGACCAACCAGCGCCCGTGAAAAGCTATGCCCCCAATGCCTTGGGGCTTTATGACATGAATGGGAATGTCTGGGAGTGGACTGAAGACTGGTACCATCCCTATAAACCGGATGTTGCCGTAAAATCGCAATCCCAGGGCGAAACCCCTTCTCTGGAAACAGGAACCGACAAAGTCCGAAGGGGTGGCAGCTGGTACGGCATCGGCATCCGCTGCCGCTGCGCCAACCGAAACTTCAGTCACTACGCCAACCGGTATCAAACCACCGGGTTCAGACTGGTGCGGGAAATCGAGTGAACCTTCCACGCCAACCGATTCCGCCATATAATTTATGTAGATGTATGGGAGAACCAGAAATCAGCCCCCGAGTTTTTTGTTTAAGGTTTCAACAATTCGAGCCGTTTCTTTTTCGTCCTCCACCTTCTGTCCTTCGAGATCCCGCACATAAAAAACGTCGGCAACCTGATCCGCTTTAGTCGCAATTTTGGCGATTCGTATATCCAGACCCAGTTCAAAAAGTGTTCGTGTGATGTCATAAAGGAGTCCGACGCGATTATCGGCAAACACTTCGATAAGTGTAAAGAAATCAGAAGCGCGGTTATTCACGAGAATTTTGGGTGCATGGGAAGGTTTGTATTCTGAGTCCAAAATAGATGGCTTCGCTTTTTCTTTGAGTCGATCCTCCAGGGACAGGTTTCCTCGAAAGACATCTTCCGCGTCTTTCTGTACCTTTTTCCATACTTCAAGCGCGTGGTGGCGGTCGGCATGCGGGGTTGCCTTAAAAATATCAACCACTGTACCGTCCCCCCAGGTGTATATATTGGCAGCCACCACGTTTATCCGGTTGATGGCCAGCACACCGGCCATCCGGGAAAAAATGCCCGGCCGGTCTTTGGACATGAAAGTAATGTCCACACAGCTTTCCATCTCATTTTCCTTGATTTCCACTGCGATTTGTTGGGCTTCTTCATCTTTCTGTTGTTCCTGCAAGGTTTTCAGCATGTGGACATGGTGAATGATGTCCTTAGATGCAACGTTTAGCAGATACCGGGGAGACATGGCTGAAAACAGCTTATCACACGCTTCATCCGTCAAATCCGGGAAAGCTTTACGGACCTTCAAAAGTGTATCCTGAACCCTTTCCGAGGCATCCCGGGTCGCCAGTTCTTCTCCCAGGAAAATGTTCAGGATTTTGAAAAAGAGCTCTTGAATCAGGTTTGCCATCCAGGTGTTCCAGGCGCGGGGACCGGTGGCGCGAGCATCCGCCCAAGCCAGAACATAGAGCATTTTCAGTTTGTCAATGTCCCCGATGGTGCGTGCACACTGGACAATCACTTTTTCATCAGCCAGATCCCTTCTGGTGGCGGTTTCCACCAGAAGTACATGATGTCTGATGAGAAAGACTGCCTGTTCCGTTTCAGTTTCAGGATAATTGAGTCGCTTCAATATGGTTTCAGCAATTTCAGCGCCTTTCTGTGCATGGTTTTTGCCCCTCTTTCCGATGTCGTGCAGGAGCCCTGCCAGGAAGAGCGGTTCCGGGTCAGGCAGATCGCTGAAAATGTCCACCAGCAAAATGTCTTTTCCCCCACCCAGCTTTTTCAGTTGTTTTAAGGTTTCCAAAGAGTGCCGTCCCACCGGAAAAATATGGTACGTATCGAACTGTACACGGTCCCTGATCTCTGAAAATTCAGGTAGATATGCTTCCAGAAAGCCCAATTCAAACATTTTGTCAAGGACTTCAAAAGCCCTTTGGTTGTTGAGAACCTCCCGAAAGCATTCCCCCATCCGTTTGGATGACCTGAATTTGTCATCCACCAGGAATAGAAACTCGCCAATCAGCCTCTCGGTTTCCAAGGATAAGACACAGCCTGATTGCGCTACCTGGCCAAATGCGTCCATCAGCAAAAAAGGATCGGATAAAATGGCCGTGGCTGATTCAAAGCGGATTTCACCGTTCTGAATGACAAGACCCTCTCGAATGGGCGTGACATATTGGTCCTTCTTCGTAAAACCGCCCTGGATCGGGAGGTGGGCCTTAGCGAAGGCCCGGTTCATGTTTTTGATGGACATCATGACCCGATGGAGTTTCCCCATGAACTGTTCTACGGCCAGAAAACTTCCTTTATCTTTGTATCCAAACCATTGCGCAATATCTTCCTGGTATTCAAAACAGAGCCGATCGTTTTTTCTTCCGGCCAGTTGATGCAGCCTGTTTCGAACCGCCCAGAGGAATTTGAGGTTTTTCCTGAGATTTCCGTACTCCTTGTGGGAGAGTTTTCCATGATACTCCAGGTCCCTGGGGACCCTCAGTTCAAAAAGCGCTTTTGCGTGCCATAAAACCTGGTGATAGTCCCGCAGGCCCCCTATTCCCTCTTTGAGGTTCGGCTCTAGAAGATGGCTTGCGTCTCCAAAGGTTTCCATGCGGATTTTGTGGGATTCCTCCAGCCACCGCGATATCTCAACTGCCTTTTTTTGGGCTATTTTATTGTGAAGCGTCTCCATGAGGGAAAGGTACATGGGGGAATCCCCACATATGAATCGCGCATCCATCAAGGAAGTCAAGACTTCAAAATCATTCCTGGACAAGGTAAGACAATCTTTGACGGTACGTACGCCGTAGCCCAGATCGAGCCCCAAGTCCCATAAGGGGTATAGAAACTCCTCCACCAGCTTTTTTGCGCTGGAGGGAATTTTTGAGCTGAACAGGATAAGAATGTCGATGTCAGAATGAAAGTCGAGCTCTTTTCTGCCATACCCTCCAACAGCCAACACCGCAAAACCTTTGCGCTTCTTAAACAATAAACGTCCAATTTCGCTGTTCTGATGACTTTGTCTAAAATACTGGTCTATTATTTCAGCGTATGCTTCCGAAAAGGAATGGCGTGATTGCCCATTTTCAAATTCCGCGCTCAGGGCACGTTTGGAATCGGCGAGAGCTTTCGATGCAGGATTTTTGGGGTTATTCTTATCGCCAGTGATTTGTGCTGCCAACATTATAGATCTCCTTCATGCGTTTGCCGCCTCAACGCTTGATTATTTTTGTGCCTGATGGAAACTGAAGCCTTGCAACCCGTGTGCCATATTTTGACGATTATCGAAAAGAAGTGATGCCAAATTTTCGATTGTATATTCAGTAGTAAAAAGTTAAAATATAGTGTTTTGTCTGTTTCGAACATTGAATCAGCGGATGCTTTTTCGTAAAGAAATCCATCTTGTTTTTACTGAAGTGGTGTATTTTTAAGGAGAGTCTTATATGTGCGGGATTGTTTGTTATGTGGGAGAAAAAAGCGCAAAACCCATTTTGATCGAGGGCTTGAGAAGGCTTGAGTACAGGGGATACGATTCGGCGGGACTGGCCGTTCAAAACGGTAAGCAAATTTCATGTTACCGGGAGGTGGGAAAGATCGCAAACCTGGAAGCGCTGGTGGATGGTAAATCAATGGAAGGGAGCACCGGTATCGCTCACACCCGCTGGGCAACACACGGTGAGCCCTCGGTACAAAACGCACACCCACAACGGGATCAGGAAGAAAATGTTTATGTCATTCACAACGGCATTATCGAAAACTACCACCTTTTGAAAAAACAATTGGAAAAGAAAGGGATCACCTTCCGTTCCGAAACCGATTCGGAGGTCCTGGCGCAGCTGATTGCCCTCTATTTTGACGGCAATCTGGCCGATGCGGTCAGAAAAACCATGCGCCAGGTGGAAGGAACTTTCGGGCTGGGTGTCATTCACCGGCAGGTTCCCGGACAGATCGTCGTGGCGAGACGGGGAAGTCCGCTGATCATCGGTGTGAGCGATGAAGGGCATTTCGTGGCCTCTGATGTTTCCGCCATGGTCAGATATACCAATAAGGTGGTGCACCTTCAGGAAAACGAGCTGGCGACGGTGACAGCAGATGATTTTTCCATTTCCACGGCTTCGGCCCAACAGATCCAACGGAGTACGGAAACCGTTGAATGGCGGGCGGAAGATGCGGAACTGAACGGTTTTCCCCATTTCATGTTGAAAGAGATCTATGAGCAGGCTTACACCATCAAGAATGCCTTTCGGGGCCGCCTCGAACCCGGTGAGGGCGTACCGAAACTGGGCGGCATCATGCCCGTTTGGGAAGATCTCAGGGATTGTCGGCATATGGTTTTGGTGGCGTGCGGTACTTCTTACTATGCAGCCTGTGTTGGAAAATACATTTTTGAAAAACTAACCGAAATTGATACGGAAGTGGGCCTTGCTTCCGAATTTCGCTACCGAAAATTAAATTTTCCATCCAACACTTTTGTGGTTGCCATCAGCCAATCCGGAGAAACCGCCGATACCATTGCCGCCATTAAGGAAGCCAAGCGCAAAGGTGCCCGTCTACTGGGAATTGTCAATGTGGTGGGCAGTACCATTTCACGGGAAACGGATGCCGGCATCTACAACCATGCGGGACCTGAAATCGGTGTGGCTTCCACAAAGAATTTTACCTCCCAGCTGATTACCCTTACATTGCTGGCGCTGCTTCTGGGACGTCATCAACACCTTTCGCTGACGGAAGGAATTCAAGCCATTCGTGCACTTGAAGCTCTGCCCGGCCAAGTGCAGGAATTGCTGGGCCAATCCAGCCACATTGAGGCCATCGCAGAAAAATACTGTCATTGCATGAATTGGCTTTTCCTGGGAAGGAAGTACAATTACCCCATTGCCCTTGAGGGGGCGTTAAAACTTAAAGAGGTTTCTTACATTCATGCCGAAGGGTATGCGGCCGGAGAAATGAAACATGGACCCATTGCACTGATCAATCCGGAAATGCCCACCGTGGCCATTATTCCCGATGATGAAATGCATGAAAAGATGCTCAGCAACATCCACGAAATCAAGAGTCGAAAAGGTCCGGTCATTGCCATAGCCACCCAGGGGGACGAAAAGATCAGGGAAATCGCGGATGATGTCATTGAAATACCCCCCATCCTCGATTTTCTGATACCGATACTGAGCGTGATTCCCTGCCAACTGTTGGCTTATTACTGTGCAAAATTTCTTGAAAGAGACATCGACAAACCCCGTAATCTGGCAAAAAGTGTTACCGTGGAGTAGGAGCGAAAAAATTCTTTCCCGATATCCGCCGAACACATTTTTGTAGGATTATACCCCTGAAACCAACAGAAATGTCCCTTCTCGCGGTGGGTCGTGACGGCCCCCTTTTCGTTTGTGAAGCGTAAGCGGTGCGGGTTATTTCATTTCAAGGTTATCATCTTCGCGGTTCCAATTTCCATTCAGCAGGCCGTCTCTGTAACGCAGGCATCAATTCAATGGTCCTTCAGCTTTTTCATTGGGATTTTTCTCAGATCCAGTTTTTTTGGCATTAAGCTTGTATGTCAATCCTGTTGGCTGGAATTTTGTCCTGTAGCCCAAGAACCATGAACGGTTACACTATTCTTTCGAGCTAAGCTCATGAAATAGGCAGGAGGTTAAAAGATGGATTGGGATTGCCATTCGTATGATGACGTCAAGAAGATTGTAAAAGAAAAGGATATCCGCTTTGTTCAATTCTGGTTTACCGATGTCCTGGGCATGCTCAAGAGTTTTGCCATCACCCCTTCGGAGCTTGAAGAGGGAATGATCGAAGGAATGGGGTTTGATGGTTCTTCCATTGAAGGTTTTTCCCGAATTCAGGAAAGCGATATGATCGCAAAACCGGATCCCGGCACGTTCCAGGTTATCCCCTGGAGAAGCGGTGACCGACCGGTGGCGCGAATGTTCTGCGACATTCTGAACCCGGATGGAACGCACTATGAAGGTGATTCACGGCATGTGTTGAAGAGGCTTTTGAAGAAGATCGAGGAAGAAGGATACACTTTCTATGTGGGGCCTGAGGCCGAATATTTTTATTTCAAGGATAACAAAAGCACTGAAATGCTGGACCAGGGCGGATATTTCGATGCCCGGCCCATTGACATGGGAAGCGATCTCAGGCGTGAAACCATTTTTGCGCTCCAGGAGATGGGGGTTCAGGTGGAATACAGCCACCATGAAGTGGCTCCCAGCCAGCACGAAATTGACCTGCGGTATAGAGATGCGTTAACCATGGCGGATAATTTGATGACCTATCGCCTGGTGGTGAAGGAAATCGCCAGACAGCAGGGGATCTATGCCACGTTTATGCCAAAGCCTATCTTCGGAGAGAACGGCAGCGGTATGCATGTGCACCAGTCCCTGTTCCAGGGAGATAAGAATGCCTTTTATGATGGTTCCGATAGATATAATCTATCGTCCGTCGCCAAGAGCTATATCGCAGGACTGATGCGGCATGCGCCTGAAATCACCGCCATCTGCAATCAGTGGGTCAACTCATACAAACGCCTGGTGCCCGGTTACGAAGCACCTGTTTACGTTTCCTGGGCACGAAGGAATCGGTCTGCCATGATTCGGGTGCCCATGTACAAACCCGGCAAGGAACAGGCAACCCGAATTGAGTACAGGTCGCCCGATCCCAGTTGCAATCCCTATCTGGCTTTTGCCGTCATGTTGGGCGCGGGTCTGAAAGGGATTGAAAACAATTATGAGTTGCCGGCGCCCATCGAAGAGGATATTTTTGAAATGCACCCGGCCGAGCGAAAAGCCCATGGGATCAACGATTTACCCGGAAATCTCTACAGCGCTATCCTCGCCACCGAAAAGAGCCAACTGGTGAAAAAGGTCTTGGGGGATCATGTATTTAACAAATTTATTGAAAATAAACGGATCGAGTGGGATGCCTATCGGACGCATGTGAGTCAATTTGAGCTAGACAAATATCTTCCGATCCTGTAATATAATCTGTTATTTTTAATGAAAGATGCCGTCCGCCCTGTATATTAGCAGGGAGCGGCTTTGTGTTGTCCAACGAAAGGGAAAGGATTAAAACAGGAAATGGTAAACGCAAAGAGGCGCAGATTGGCGCTTTTTTATTGTCAGAATGTCCCTGAAAGCCGGGAAGCGGATCGACAGGCACTGGAAGAAGCCTGTGGGGAAACCATGGCGCTTTTTCCCATGCCCTGCAGCGGAAGGGTGGAACCGGTGCATCTGCTCCGCGCTTTGGAGGAATTTGCCGACGCCGCTTATGTGATTACATGTCCCCAGGGGGCCTGCCGCAATTTTGAGGGAAATTCGCGGGCCATGAAACGCATGGAAAGGACAAAATCGATCATTGAAAGCATCGGTCTTGAAAGGGAACGGGTGGGGCTGATTGTCTGTTCCAAGGAGAATCCCAAGTCTCTGGCGGCACTGGCTCAAGAGATCCTGGAAGACATTTCATCCCTTGGGCCGTCGCCCGCGTTGGGTCCCGTGGGCGGCAATTAGGTCACAGATCGGCCAAGTAAAATGATGAGGAGAACAGGATATGATCACAGGAGAACAAAAACCTGTTGAAGAGATCAGGCAGATGATTGCCCCATACAAGCGGATACTGGTGCTGGGTTGCGGTTCATGCGTTGCCGAGTGCTCGGCGGGCGGTGAAAAAGAAACGGCCATGCTGGCATCAGCGCTACGCATGGCGGCACGAATGAATAATGAAGATGTCACCATTGAAGAGATGACCCTGGACCGCCAATGTGTCATGCAATTCGTGATCCAACTGGACAAAGTCATCGATCCTTATGATGCGGTGCTTTCACTGGGATGCGGCGCAGGCGTGCAGGCCGTGGCGGAGATGTATCCGGAAGTGCCGATTATTCCCGGGCTCAACACGGAGTTCCTGGGAGAAACGAAGGCTCAGGGCGAGTGGGCGGAAACCTGCCTGGGATGCGGGGATTGCATGCTTTACCATTTCGGCGGCATTTGTCCCTTGGCCCGCTGTTCCAAGCAGATTTTAAACGGTCCCTGCGGCGGATCTGTTGACGGTCGTTGCGAGGTGAATCCGGATATACCGTGTGCGTGGCAACTGATTATTGATCGTTTGGATAAATTCGGAGGCCTGGACCGCCTGGAAGACATCTATCCCCCCAAGGACTGGTCTAAGAAACAGGGTGGGGGTCCCAGAAAGATTATCAGGGAGGATCAGCAAAAGTGAATCATGAAAGCCAATTGAAAAAAGTTCTGTCACAGGGCGAATTCGCTGTTACGGCGGAATGCGGCCCTCCGAAAGGCGCGGACCCTGACGTTATATTGAAAAAAGGTGAGCTGCTCAAGGGATCGGTGGATGGCGTAAATGTAACCGACAACCAGACGGCCATCGTTCGCATGTCAAGCCTGGCCGCCTGCAGCCTGCTGAAAACGGCCGGTCTGGATCCGGTACTGCAGATGGTGGTCCGGGACCGCAACCGCATCTCGCTTCAGTCGGACATTCTGGGGGCGTCGGCTTTGGGCATTCGTAATGTCCTGTGCCTCTCCGGTGATCATCAAATCTTCGGCAATCAGCCGCAAGCCGTGGGTGTTTTCGATCTGGATTCCATTCAGTTTGTTCAGGTGGTCAAAGGGATGCGGGACGACGGTGTCATTACGGGCGGCGATTCTCTGGACCACAAGCCGGATATGTTTATCGGTGCCGCCGCCAATCCTTTTGCCGACCCGTTGAACTTTAGGATTGTCAGACTGGCTAAGAAGATCAAGGCGGGGGCCGATTTCATTCAAACCCAGTGCATTTACAATCTGGATCGCTTTGAGTCCTGGCTTTCCATGGCCGCAGACCGGGGATTAACTGAGAAAGCTTATATCCTGGGGGGTGTGACGCCGCTTAAATCGGCGGGTATGGCCCGATACATGAAAAACAGGGTGGCGGGCATGGACATACCCGATGATGTGATTAAACGGATGGAAGGGGTTCCCAAAGAGAAACAGCGGGAGGAAGGGATCAACATTTGCGTAGAGACCGTTTCCCGTTTGAAGGAACTGCCGGATGTCAAGGGTGTGCATATTATGGCCATCGAATGGGAAGAAGCCGTGGGTGAAATCGTCAAGCAGGCGGGGCTGCACCCCCGGCCGCTCCAGGACAAAGGCTAAGGGGAGGGTTGCTATGCCGTCCAAATACGTGATCCATACCGAAACCGTCCTCCGTCGTTTTCAACCACTGATCCAATCGGGTATTATTGCCTGGGAGGAAGGGTGTCTCAAATGTCCCGTGTGCGTGAAAAAAAAATGCGTTTACAGTGTTTACGACCATCGAGGCTTGAATGCACGCCAGATGGTGGAATCCATTGACAACGAGTGCATGAACTGCCTGCGGTGCGTGCAGGGATGCCCCAATGAACTCATACACAAATCCATCAATCCCGAATTTGCCGCCATGGGGGATGAACACTGGACGCCGAATATTATCGCCAGCCTTTGGGCGCAGTCGGACAGTGGTAAAATTCCCGTTTCCGGCGCCGGTTACCCGGGGCCTTTCAGCGGCCCGGGTTTCGATGCCATCTGGACCGACATGTCCGAAATCGTAAGGCCCACCCGGGACGGTATCCATGGCCGCGAGTACATCAGCACCGCCGTTGATCTTGGAAGAACGCCGGCCCATCTGGTTTTCGATGCTGAAAGCGGGCTTTTGGAAGATGATTCGCTACTCATGAATATTCCTTTGCCCATCATCCTAAAGGTTCCCGCATTCGGGGCCATCAGTGAAAAAACCCTGGTGGGATGGGCGGAAGCCGCCAAGAGATTGGGGACGCTGTTCACGGTGCCGGAAGATATGCTGAAAGCCATTCCGGCAGACTATGGCAGGTGGCTCTTTCCTTCTTTTTCCACCGCATCGGCATTGGAGGGTCTGCCCGATGGATGTCGCATGGTGGAACTGGCCTTTGAGGATGGCTTGTCGGAAGCGATAAAAAGAATAAAAGATTTTGATCCGTCCATCTTGGTTTCAAAGAAAATACCCATGGTGGAAGGCATGGCGGATAGGGCGGAAAGCCTGGTGGCATCCGGTGTGTCTATTATTCATTTGGAGGCCGATTTTCAGGGCCGAAGGCATGATGACCCCGGGACTTTTTTGAAAGACGGCATCCGATCGATCCATTTGAAGCTGGTGGATGCCGGGACCCGGGATAATGTGACCCTTTTGGCCAGCGGTGGAATATCCATGGCCGAACACGTGGCAAAATCGATTATTTGTGGCTCGGACGGTGTCCTGGTGGATTTTCCCATGCTGATCGCATTGGAATGTCGGATGTGCCGGCGTTGTGAAAAGGGTCTGTCCTGTCCGGTGGATATTCAGGATGCATCGGCGGAATGGACGGCCGGCAGAGTCATAAACCTTGTGGGAGCGTGGCATAATCAACTGCTCGAAGTGATGGGCGCCATGGGTATTCGGGACGCTCGTCGCCTGCGGGGAGAGGTGGGCCGTGCCATGTTTTTTGATCAGTTGGATCGAGAAACCTTTGAAAACATGGGAGCGGTTGTGGAGGAATGTGAACTTGAATAAAAGAGAACAATTTCAAATGCCTGAAACTAAGCGTACGCCGTCCCGGTTTAGAAATCCCATCGGGAAGTACCGATTGAACCGGACCAACGCTTGCGTCGCCTGCGGCAAATGCGTTGAAACATGCCTTTATGAAGTGCATGTGGCCCGGCGGGGCCGGGTCCTCATCGAAAACGCTTACCGTTGTATCGGGAAGGACTGTGAAAATCCTTGTATGGATGTTTGCCCTGAACAGGCGCTGACACTTCGGCGCAATACGGATTTTGAGGTGCTGGGAGACCGTCGATGGCCGGCCGATCTGCTGGTCAGTTCCTGGCATATGGCCGAATTCGGTCAAGTCCCGGAAAAGGGGCTTGCGTACAAGATCGGTGATTCCGGCGGCGGTTTTGATAAACTGCGAATCGCCTTTGACAAAGGCAAAATCGGCACGGACACCTGGGAGGACGACGATATGGATTTGGGCGTCCTTCTGAACCGGCGTGGGGACAACGCCCATCTGGCCAGGATCGAGGTCCCCTTTTACGGTGGCGGCATGAGTTACGGCTCCGTGAGCATCAACACCATGCTCAGTCGGATGAAGGCGGCAACCTTGCTCGGGACTTTTTGCTGCACCGGCGAAGGGGGATACCCCGACGAACTAAAACCGTACGATGATCATGTGATCACTCAGGTGGCCACCGGTCTTTTCGGGGTGCGCGAGGAAACGCTCCAGCGGGTCAAAATTGTTGAATTTAAATACGCCCAAGGGGCAAAACCGGGCTTGGGCGGCCATTTGTTGGGCGATAAGGTGACACCCGGTGTGGCACGCATGCGTGAGGCGGTTGTCGGCTATCCACTTTTTTCGCCTTTCCCTTTCCATAGCGTCTACTCGGTGGAAGACCATAAGAAGCATGTGGATTGGATCAAGGCCATCAACCCCAAGGCGCTGGTCTCCGTAAAAGTGTCCACCCCCACGGATGTGGATATGGTGGCGGTGGGCAGCTATTATGCCGGTGCCCACATCATTCATCTGGACGGCAGTTACGGGGGCACAGGGGCCGCGCCGGATATTGCCAAAAAGAACATTGCCATGCCCATTGAATACGCCCTGCCCAAAGTGCACCGATTCCTGACGGAAGAAGGGGTCCGGGACAAGATCACGGTCATTGCCAGCGGCGGTATTCGAACGCCCCACGATGTGGCTAAAACCATTGCGCTGGGCGCCGACGGCGTCTGTACGGGAACGGCGGATCTGGTGGCCCTGGAGTGTATAAGGTGCCATAATTGTGAAAGTGGTCGGGGCTGTGCCAGGGGTATCGCTTCCACGGATAGCGAGTTGATGAATTTGATTGAGGTGGAATGGGGGACCCAGCGGATTTTGAACCTGTTTCTTGCCTGGAGAAAAGAACTCGTACGCATCCTGAGAAAACTGGGTATGAAAAACCTGAAAGAACTGGTGGGTCGAACCGATTGTCTGGTGCATTTGGACTATATGAAAAAAAATGGTGGGTGAGCAAGAAAATGACCCGTTGTTTTTCACGATTCACCATTATTATGAATAGGTGTGGCGGAAATGATGAAAAATATGAACATTGACAATATTATTCGTTCAAGAAAGGCCTTGGTTCAGGACTTCCCCCGAAGAGCCTGTTTCGAAACGGAGACCGAAGGGGGTTGTGGCGTTACGGGATTCTGCTGCAGCGTTCCGGTCAGGGGAAAGCATATTTACGAACCTTCCAAGCAGATGCACAACCGCGGGAACGGCCGGGGCGGCGGCATCGCCGCCATGGGGTTTGACGCTCGCATGCTGGGTGTCTCCAATGAGGTTCTTGAGGAAGACTATATCCTTCAGATTGCCGTTTTGAATGAAAAGATTGTGTCGGATCTCAAAGCGCGGTTTATCGATCCATTTCTGACCGTCGATTTCTCGGAGCGGATTCCCCATGTTGCCGATTACCGGGACATTCTGGGTTTGGATGTAAAGCCTCCCGAGGTTCTTCGCTATTTTGTGCGGGTGAAACCGGAAGTCCTGAGGCAGTTTACAAAACGAAACGGCTTGGAAGGGATGCCTGAAAGGCAAGTGGAAGATGAATTTATTTACCAGAACAGTTTCAGCATTAACAAAGCCTACTATGACGCATATAAAGAGCAACATGCCTTCGTGTTGAGTCACGGCCGAAACTTCTTTATCCTCAAAATTGTCGGCTATGCCGAAAAGGTTGTTGAATATTACCAGTTGGACAATTTTAAGGCCCACGTGTGGATCGCTCATCAGCGATACCCCACCAAAGGCCGGGTATGGCACCCCGGCGGTGCGCACCCCTTTGTGGGGCTCAACGAAGCCCTGGTTCACAATGGGGACTTTGCCAACTACCACTCAGTGGCGGAATATCTGCGCCAGCGGAATCTTTTTCCCCAGTTTTTGACGGATACGGAAGTGTCGGCGCTTCTCTTTGATCTCTACAGCCGGACTTACCAATACCCTCTGGAATATGTGATCGAAGCGCTGGCGCCGACCATGGAACGGGATTTCGACCAACTTCCCATCGAGAAACAGCAGATTTATCGGGCGATTCAGGCCACTCACGTGCATGGCTCCCCCGACGGCCCCTGGTTTTTTATCATCGCCAGAAATGACACGGAAAACGATCGATTCCAGTTGATCGGCATTACCGATACGGCCATGCTGCGACCTCAGGTGTTCGGGCTGCATGATGGTCAGATTCAGGTGGGACTGGTTTGCTCTGAAAAACAGGCGCTGGACGCCACGCTTAAGAGCTTGGCAGACGAAGACCCCAGGGTCGGTACGGTGGCGGATCGTTACTGGAATGCGCGTGGCGGCAGCCATACGGACGGCGGTGCTTTCATTTTCAATTTGGAAAAAACGAGCGACGACACGCAGGAACGGAACATCTCCTGTATGGACAAATTCGGCCGGGAAATCAAAGCACCGGAAAATCAGCGGGCTTATCTGCCCGGCCGGGTATATTACCTGGATCAAGCTGAAGAAAAGGAAAGATTTCATGTGGCCCGTTTCTTTGAGCTGCAGCGGGAAGATCTTCTCTTTGAGTACATGCGTGATGCGTTGGCAAATTGGGATTTTTCGGATTTTATGGATTGTTTGAAAGAGGTCAAAGCGTGGGCGCTCAAAGGAGATGCACACCTGGAAGTGGCGCTTTCGGCGTTGACCCTTCTTCTGGACCGACGCTACCCCACTTACGACAAAAAGCGGCGATCCATTCTGCAGATGGTGAATCAGACCTTGGAAAACATCTTTCGCCATTTTCCGTCCCTGGGCCGGGATGATGTGAAATCCGCCTACCGGTTGATTGACTGGGAGACCAGGGTCCATTTCAGAGGCCCCTCCTACGATGAGAAGGTTCTGATTGTCGATGCCTCCCTGTTTCCACCGGAGGGAGATCATTGCGACAGCCGACTGATGGCCGAAGCCTTTATGCGGGGCTGGCGGCGGTTTATTGTATTCGGTTTGAAAGGGCAACGCTTTCACGGATGCGGTCTGGGGCCGGATTCCGGGGGGGTCCGCATCGACATTTACGGCTCTTCGGGAGACTATCTGGGGAGCGGCATCGATGGACTTTCCATTCATGTGCACGGCAATGCCCAGGATCAATTGGGACAGATCATGAAGGCGGGCAAGATGGTCATTTACGGGGATACGGGACAGACTTTCATGTACGGCGCCAAAGGGGGCGAGGTATACGTCATGGGAAACGCCGCGGGTCGTCCCCTCATCAACGCGGTGGGACGTCCCCGGGTGGTCATTAACGGTACCTGTCTGGACTACCTGGGTGAGTCCTTTATGGCGGGCGATCCCCATAACGGTGGCGGGTTTGTGGTGTTAAACGGCATGATGTTTGACGACCACGGTACAATTGCGCCGCAGGAGACGCCCTATCCGGGGTCCAATCTGTTCAGTTTGGCGTCAGGGGGCGCCATCTACGTTCGGGATCCTCACCACCTGATAGACGATCAGCAATTGAACGGCGGTGCGGTGGTGGCGCTTGAAAAGAGAGACTGGGATCTTATTTTACCCTACCTGGAAGAGAATGAGCGGCTCTTCGGCATTTCCATTCAAAAGGATCTACTGACGGTGGATGGAACGCCCGGGAGTCCTTTGGAGATCTACCGAAAAGTGAGGCCCATTCAAGCCGTAGATCTGGAAAAAGATGGTCTGGAAGAGCAAGGAGACAGTACAATATGAAGAAAATCGAGGCGATTATCAAACCCTTTAAGCTGGACGAGGTGAAGGATGCCATCCTGAAACTGGGCGTGAGCGGTATTACCATGACCGAAGTAAAGGGGTTTGGTCGACAAAAGGGACATAAAGAGATCTATCGGGGTGCGGAATATGTGGTGGATTTTTTGCCGAAAATAAGGCTGGAAGTGGTTGTGGCCGCCGAACGGGTTGCCGAGGTAGTGGGTGCCATCAAGGAAAAGGCCTATACCGGCGAAATCGGAGACGGAAAGATTTTTATCATCCCCATTGAAAAAGCAATCCGCATTCGAACGGGGGAAGAAGACCGGGACGCCATCTAAGGCGGACATTTTGACTGAAGCTGCAAAAAGGGTCGACGCGTTTATCTCGGAACGGAATGCCCTCGCGGAAAAGGCGATGTCGTCTGAAACCGGTCTGAGGTTTTCCCACATGTATACCGATGTAGTGGATCGGTTTGTCCGGGATCTGTTCAGGATGGCAGGACTCAGAAAGGGGGGGCCGCCGGAAGAAGCGGATGAACTGGCGGTAGTGGCCTTGGGCGGCTACGGACGTCGGGAACTTTGTCTGGGGTCGGATGTCGATCTGATGGTGATACACCAAGGCGGGTTGTCCCCTCGAATAGAAGAGGTGATTCGCCGCGCCCTTTATCCTCTATGGGACGCAAAGCTGGAGGTGGGGCATTCCATTCTGACCTTTCAGGAATGTATGCGGCTGGCCATGGAAAATTTTAAAATGGCTACCGCTCTGATGGACAGCCGGTTTCTTTTGGGCTCCCATTCCTATTACCGACTCTACCAGGAGGCCTTTTGGTCCCGCATGGGCCGTGAAAAAGGCGCACTGGTGGGCAAATTTCTGATATCGAGACGGGAGCGGGCCGAGCGCAACAAGGGCGAGGGGTGTTTTGTGGAGCCGGACCTGAAAGAGGGTCTCGGCGGACTTCGCGACATACACATGCTGGCGTGGATGGCCCGCATATGGTTTGACTGCAAACGCTTGCGGGAAATAAAGCGTTTTGCGGCCTTCCGACATTTTGAAATTCAAAAACTGGCAATCAGCCGAAGTTTTCTGCTGAAAATTCGAAACCACCTGCATTGGTTGGCCCATCGTAAAGAAGACAGCCTACGACTCTCCTATCAGGACCAGATTGCAAAGATTTTGGATTATAAAGCCGGTTCTCACATTTCAGGGCCCGAAAAGCTCATGCGAGATGTCTATCTGCACCTCAACCGGATTCGATACCGACACGAGGAATTCCAGACAAAGATCCTCGATATGATCGATCCATCTCCCGTTGAGCAGAAGCGGGAAACCCTCCCTTCCGAATTTGCGGTTCGAAAGGGAAATCTGGTTTTGAGTGAAGGGGCCTTGTTTGAAATGGATCCTCTGGTGATTTTGCGGGGCTTCGGGGAGGCCAACGAGCGGGGGCTTTTCCTGGGATCGGGATTCATCTGGGAAGCCAAAAAGGTTATCAGTGAAAAGGGTAAAATTCTGGCCGGTTCAGAAGGGGCAAAAGCGCTGTTCCGGAATTTGCTCCTTAAGCCTGAAAATCCCAAGATCATTCGGTTGGCCCATGAAATAGGGCTGATGGGTCTGTTTATCCCTGAGTTCAAGAAGATTCGAAATCTGCCCCAGTACGGTTTTTACCACGTGATGACCGTGGATCTTCACTGTCTCAGGGCAGTGGCGGTGATCGGTGAAATTAAAAAAGGCGTATATGATGAAAAATGGCCCGTTTTTAAGGCTGTTTTCGATGAGGTCGAAAACCAAGGCGCCCTTTTTTTGGCGGCCCTGCTGCACGATATCGGAAAAGGTTACGGTGGCGATCATTGCGTAAAGGGGCCGGAGCTGATTCCGGAAATCCTGGCCCGTCTGGGCTTTGATCCTTCCTGGTCACCCGCTATTGCTTCCCTGATTCAGCATCACCTGCTGTTGCCCCGGGTGGCGCAGCGCAGGGATCTTGGAGAAGAGAAAACATGTGTTCAGGTGGCGCAAGCCATCCAGGATAAGCAGTTGTTGAAAATGCTTTTCCTGTTGTCCGTGGCGGACAGTTTCGCCACCGGACCCATGGCCCGCAGCGACTGGAAGATTATGCTGCTGACGGAGCTGTTTCAAAAGGTGCAGCGCATACTGGCTCGCGGTATCCTGGCAACGCCCGATGCCACCGAAAAAATCAGGGGCAAACGGGGTTATATCCGGGAGGCCCTGCTCAAGGATTTTGATGAAAAGGCGGTTGAGCATATCCTGGACCAGGTTTCGCCCCGATACATGTTGAATACTTCCCTTTCGGATATGGCGGTTCATTTCTCTCTGGCACTGAAGTTGGGAAACGAACACCATTCGTGGCAAGTCGAGAGGCGGAAGGACGTCCCCGTTACCCGCGTTATCCAGGTGACGTACGATAAACCGGGTCTGTTCAGCAAAATGGCGGGCGTTTTTACATTGAACAATATGGCCATATTATCCGCCGGCATCTTCACTTTGAAAAACGGACTGGCTTTTGATACCTATGAGGTAACCAATCCTCCGGATCTTTACCAGGAAACGGAAAAATGGGAAAATACCCGGAATGATTTTGAAAAGGCGCTGGACGGAGGGCTGATGCTGGACCGGCTGATTCAGGAAAAAAGAGATGCGGGAATGCTGGGGGTATATGGAAGGCCCATCAAGGAAAAAATCGTGATCAATAACGATGAAAGCGATTTCTTTACGTTGATCGAACTTCGGGCGGGCGCAAGACTCGGCCTTCTTTACGATGTGGCATGCGTGATGTTCAAAATGGATCTGGATATTCGAGCGGCAAAGGTGGACAGCGACGGCGAAAAGATGAACGGCGTTTTTTATGTGAGGGATTCAGCCGGGGAAAAAGTCTATGAACCGTCCGCCATGGCGGAGACAAAGCATCGTTTGATGGCTGCATTGAGCAGGCATTGAAACCACAAAAAGAGATGGTGATGAGTCAGTACGAAAATAGGTTTGGCGCATATCCCCCTTCACAGGGTCTTTACCGCGGCCGGTATGAACATGACAGTTGCGGCGTGGGGTTTGTGGCCAATATTGACGGACATAAAGATCACGACGTCATCGTCAATGGCCTCAAGGTGCTGGAAAACCTTATGCATCGGGGTGCCATCGGCGGTGATCAGACAACGGGGGACGGCGCCGGCATTTTGTTCCAATTGCCGGAACTGTTTTTCAAAAAAGTATGTACAAAACAGAATATCGTCTTGCCGCCGGTCGGCCGATACGGTGTCGGCATGGTGTTTCTCCCCATGGATTCGGGGTTGGGTAACGGATGGGTCAGGGAGATCGAGCAAGCCGTTTCGGGTGAAGGCCTGACTTTCTTGGGGTGGCGCGATGTTCCGGTGAATGAAGGTGTCATCGCGGGGCAGGCCAGGGCGACACAGCCTTTGATTCGCCAGTTTTTTGTAGATGGCGGAAGTCTTGAAGGAGCGGCGCTGGAGAGAAAACTTTATGTGACACGTAAGGTCATTGAGAAACGATTCATGGCGCTTGAAGCATCCGGGGGCGAATCCGCAGGAAAATGCTATCTGCCCAGCTTGAGCTGTCGCACCATCGTATATAAAGGACTGTTTACCGCCCAGCAATTGGTCGGTTTTTATGAAGATCTGAAAGATCCGGAAATGGTCAGCGTCCTGGCTGTGGTGCACCAGCGATACAGCACCAATACCTTTCCGTCCTGGGAACTGGCGCAGCCTTTTCGTTACATGGCCCACAACGGTGAAATCAATACGCTCCGCGGGAATTTGAATCTGGTGCGAGCCCGCGAACAGGCGCTTTCCTCTCCACTGTTCGGAAAAGAAATGGAAAAGCTGCTGCCGATCATTGATGAGCGGGGAAGCGATTCCGCCTGCCTGGACAATGCGCTGGAGCTGTTGACAAGCGCCGGCAGGTCTCTGTCTCACGCCATGCTCATGTTGATCCCGGAAGCGTGGGGCGTCAAATATCCCATGGGTCCGGATCAACGGGGCTTTTTTGAATACCATGCGGGTTTGATGGAACCCTGGGACGGGCCGGCGGCCGTTTCCTTTTCAGACGGGAGCCAGGTGGGTGCCATGTTGGATCGAAACGGGCTGAGACCCGCCCGCTACACCATCACCCGTCAGGGGATGGTGGTTTTTGCCTCGGAAGCGGGGGTACTGGAAATTGCCCCGGAGGATGTCCTTGAAAAGGGGGCGTTGGGACCCGGTCGGATGATCCTGGTGGATTTTGAAAAGAAACGGGTGCTCAAAAACGGGGAAATCAAGAATCTGAACGCCAGGCGTCAACCCTATCGTCGGTGGGTGGAAGAAAACCGGGTCAGTTTGAGGGGATTTTACGGAGAAGTGGCCTCTATCAAGCCGGATTTTGCGCGGCTCCCTTTCCATCAGAAATTGTTCGGCTATACCCGTGAAGATCTTCAAATGATCATTGGCCCCATGGCCACCGGCGGTCAGGAGCCGGTGGGTGCCATGGGTGCGGATACGCCTCTCGCTGTTTTCAGCGAGAAAAATCAGTTATTGTTCGGCTATTTCAAGCAACTTTTTGCCCAGGTGACCAATCCGCCCATTGATCCGGTGAGGGAAGAACTGGTCATGAGCCTGATGACCTTTATTGGAAATCCCGGAAACATTCTGGCGGAAACCCCCCGCAACAGTCGGTTGATAAAATTGCTTCACCCCATCATCACCAACGAGGATCTGATTCGATTAACAGATCTCAATGTGGAAGGTTTTCGCGCCGAGATCGTCAAAATCGGGTTCCCCGTCGAGGGGGGGGGTGTGATGCTGGAGGCGGCTTTGGATCGCATTTCCAAGGAAAGCGAATCGGCCATTTCAAAGGGGCATCAGTTGATCATCCTGAGCGATCGGGATCTGCCTGAGGGGACGGCTCCCATCCCGTCGCTTCTGGCGGTATCCGCAGTCAATCAACATTTGATCGGAGAAGGCATCCGGACGTCCGCAGGTCTTATTGTCGAGACCGGGGAGGCCCGGGAGGTGATGCATATGGCGTTGCTGCTTGGGTACGGTGCAACTGCTGTCAACCCTTATCTGGCTTTTGAGACGGTGGCTGCCATGTCGGTCCGTAAGGCGTTGGGCCGAGAAATGGGCACAGCTGTCAGCATTGAAAAATACATTAAGGCCCTGTGCAAAGGCCTGCTCAAAATAATGAGTAAAATGGGCATTTCCACCCTCAGGAGCTATCGAAGCGCCCAGGTCTTTGAAGCGGTGGGACTTAATACGAAAGTGGTGGACCGGTATTTCAGGGGAACCGATTCAAGGGTTGAAGGCATCGGTTTGGATGAAATTGCAAAAGAAGCCGTGGACCGATACCATTTTGCATGCCACCCGGCGCCCGATGTGCCGAGCATTCTGCCCAGCGGCGGACATTTCAATGTGCGTGTGGATGGTGAGCGGCATCTATGGACACCGGAAGCCATTCACCATCTTCAGCGGGCTGTCCGGGAAAACGATGCCGCATTCTATGCCCGGTATGCCGAAGCCATTAACGACCAGTCCGAAAAACAGTCCACTTTGCGGGGGTTGTTCGCTTTTCGAAAAACCGATCCCATCCCTCTCGAGGAAGTGGAGCCGGCTTCCGAAATCGTGAAACGTTTTTTTACGGGCGCCATGAGTTTCGGATCCATCAGCCGGGAAGCCCACGAAACCATTGCCATCGCCATGAACCGTCTGGGGGGGTGCAGCAACAGCGGTGAAGGCGGTGAGGATCCGGCCCGCTACGTGCCGCTGGAAAATGGCGACAGCCGTTCAAGCGCCGTCAAACAGGTGGCCAGCGGCCGTTTCGGCGTGACGGCGGAATATCTGGTAAACGCCAAGGAAATTCAGATCAAGATTGCCCAGGGGGCCAAGCCCGGCGAAGGGGGACAACTTCCCGGGCACAAAGTCAATCTGGAGATTGCCCGGGTTCGTTATTCCACGCCCGGTGTCACCCTGATTTCGCCGCCGCCGCACCATGATATTTATTCCATTGAGGACCTCAGCCAACTGATTTTCGATCTTAAGAACGTTAATCCGGAAGCGAGAATCTCCGTCAAGCTGGTCTCAGAGGTGGGCGTGGGGACCATTGCCGCGGGCGTCAGCAAGGCCCATGCGGATATGGTCCTCATCAGCGGTTATGACGGCGGCACCGGCGCATCGCCGCTTTCCTCCATACGCCACGCGGGAGCACCCTGGGAACTGGGTGTTTCCGATACGCAGCAGACCCTGATATTAAATGGTCTCAGAAGCCGGATTCGGGTCCAGGCGGACGGACAGATGAAAACGGGCCGTGACGTGGTGGTGGCCGCCCTTTTGGGCGCCGAGGAGTATGGTTTCGCCACGGCCGCGCTTGTGGTCCTGGGATGTGTCATGGTGCGAAAGTGCAACAACAATCGTTGCCCGGTGGGAATTGCCACCCAGGATGAAGCCCTTCGAAAACGGTTTTCAGGGAAGCCTGAACACCTGCAGATTTTCTTTACCATGCTGGCGGAGGAAGTACGTGGTTATATGGCACAATTGGGGTTCAGAAAAATGGACCATATGATCGGACGGTCCGATCTGCTTGAAATGTCCCGTGCCATTCATTTCTGGAAGGCCAAGGGATTGGATTTCTCAAAAATTTTCTATTTTCCCGGCGTTGATAACGGATCCCCCAGACGGTGTATCGAGTCGCAGGAGCATCCCATTTCTGATGTGCTCGACAAGGACCTGATCACCCAGGCGCGGAAAGCGCTCGATCATGGTGAAAGGGTGGAAATATCCTCTCCCATACGAAATATAAACCGGACGGCGGGTGCAATGCTCAGTGGTGAAGTGGCCAAGCGCTACGGAAACCAGGGACTTCCGGCCGATACCATTTTATGCCGGTTCCAAGGTGCTGCCGGCCAGAGTTTCGGCGCTTTCGGCGCAAAAGGGGTGACCTTCATATTGGAAGGGGAGGCCAACGATTATCTGGGTAAGGGGCTTTCGGGGGCAAAGATTATTGTCAAACCGTACAAAGACGCCACTTTTGTGCCGTCCCGGAATGTCATCGCCGGCAATGTGATTCTTTACGGTGCCACCTCGGGTGAAATGTACCTCCACGGCAAAGCGGGGGAACGCTTTGCCATTCGAAACAGCGGCGCGCTCGCCGTGGTGGAAGGTGTGGGAGACCATGGATGCGAGTACATGACCGGCGGAAGGGTGGTGGTCCTGGGAGAGACGGGTGTCAATTTTGCGGCGGGCATGAGCGGCGGCATTGCCTATGTCTACGATCCAAACCGACGCTTTGACCTTCGCTGCAATCTTGACATGGTGGATTTGGAGTTGGTGGTCACCGAGGAGGATGAGGCGGAGCTGAAAAATATGCTTTTTCAGCATGTGGCGCATACGGGAAGTCCCAAGGCGCAGTCCATATTGGATAACTGGGAGTCCAGCCTGCCCTTTTTTGTCAAGGTATTTCCCATGGAGTACAGACGGGTGCTCGGACAGATGAGTAAGGAAGACGAGGAGACCGAGAGGGAAGAGGTGCAACATGGCTAATCCGGCCGCGATGATGGAAGCCAAACGAAAGGATCCGGGCTACCGGCCGGTGTCGGAGCGATTGAACGATTATGCGGCGGTTGAGCGACAGCTGTATGATGACGATGTGAGGATCCAATCGTCCCGCTGTATGGCGTGTGGCACCCCCTTTTGTCATGCATACGGATGCCCTCTGGCGAACGTCATCCCGGAATTCAATGACTGCGCCAGGCGGGGAGAGTGGCGGGAAGGTCTGGAGATTTTATTGAGCACCAATAATTTTCCGGAGTTCACCGGACGTATCTGTCCTGCGCCCTGCGAGGCGGCGTGCGTGGACGGCATCTATGACGATCCTGTCACCATCCGGCAGATTGAACTCTTTTTGATTGGAAAAGGCTTCTTAAACGGCTATATAACTCCTACACCACCGAAAAGACGAACAGAGAAAAAAGTCGCGGTGATCGGTTCAGGTCCCGCAGGTCTGGCGGTTGCAGACACCCTCAACAAAGCGGGGTGCTTGGTCACGGTATTTGAGAGCAACCAGCATCCGGGGGGAATCCTCAGATACGGTATTCCCGATTTCAAACTGGAAAAATGGGTCGTGGAGCGCCGGGTCGCACTGATGCGAAACGAAGGCGTTCTTTTTGAAACGGGGGTGACGGTGGGCGAGGATCTCTCCTATCGGTTTCTGAAACAGCGGTTTGATGCCCTTTGCATGGCCTGTGGTGCGGGAGCGCCCCGGGATCTCAAGATTCCCGGCCGGGAACTTCAGGGCGTTCATTTTGCCATGGACTATCTCATTCAGCAAAACTGCAGAAACTCGGGTGAGATCATTACCCCTGCCGAAAAAATACACGCCGCCGGGAAGAAAGTGCTGGTCATCGGTGGCGGAGATACCGGTTCCGACTGCGTGGGAACGGCCTTGCGGCAGGGCGCCAAGGAAGTATGGCAGTTTGAAATTCTCCCCGAACCGCCCGTTGAGCGTCCGGCATCATCCCCCTGGCCGGTTTGGCCTCAGATTCTGCGCACCACCCATGCCCACAAGGAAGGCGGAAAGCGCCGCTGGGCCGTTATGACACAGGAATTTCTGGGAAGGCGTGGGATGGTCACCGGTGTTGAGTGTGTTGAGGTGGACTGGAAGCAGGGAAAGGACGGGCGTTTGACGGGACCCGTTGAAAAAGCGGGGACCCGGTTCCGGCAGGATTCGGATCTCGTCGTACTGGCCATGGGCTTTACGGCGCCTACACCAAACAGAATCGTGGATGACCTGGGCATTCAGATAAATGAGCGTGGCCATATTCAGGCGGATCATTGGGGTATGACCAGTGTTGAAGGCATTTTTGCAGCCGGAGATATGGCGCTGGGCCAGTCTCTGGTGGTTAAGGCCATTGCCGACGGCCGACGGACCGCTCGGGGCATCATGAAGTTTCTGGGAGAAAAGAAAAGCATATGAAAGCGTTACTTGCTTTGGAAGATGGTACGGTCTTCAAGGGTCGCTCTTTTACGGGTCAGTGGGAAACTGAAGGGGAAGTGGTGTTTAACACCAGTATGACCGGTTACCAGGAAGTTCTTACGGATCCTTCCTATTGTGGTCAGATGGTGACCATGACCTATCCGTTGATCGGTAATTACGGCGTGAATGAAACCGATGTGGAATCGGACCGCATCCATGTGAAGGCTTTCCTGGTCAAAGAGTACCAGCCATACCCCAGCAACTTCCGGTCACAAAAGAGTCTGGGAGACTATCTTAAAGAGAACGGCATTCCCGGCATGGAGGGGATTGATACCCGGGCGCTGACGCGCCATATACGTCTTTCCGGCGCCATGCGGGGGGTTTTGTCCACGGAGGATCCGGATCCCGATTCCCTGGTTCAAAAGGCGAAAGCGTCGCCTCAGATGGCAGGTGCGGACCTTGTTCGATTTGTGACCTGTAAAGAACCGCTCATGTGGCGAGATGGAAAACCGGTGCCCATTGAAACGGATCTTGCTTCATTTAACTGGCCGAAGGCAGACAAGAAATTTCGCGTGGTGGCCATGGATTTCGGTATCAAATACAATATCCTGCGGTGTCTGGAGGCGCGCGGTTGCCAGGTGCTTCTGGTGCCGGCACAAACCGATGCGGAAACCATCAACAGTCTGAATCCGGACGGTCTTTTTTTGAGTAACGGCCCGGGAGATCCCGCGGCCGTGACGTATGCCATTGAGACTATTAAAAAGGAAGTTGGTCGACGCCCTATTTTCGGCATTTGCCTGGGGCACCAATTGCTGGGTTTGGCCCTGGGCGGCGGAACTTATAAACTGAAGTTCGGCCACAGGGGCGCCAACCAGCCCGCCAAAGATCTGAAAACCGGCCGTGTGGCAATCACCTCCCAGAACCACGGGTTTTGCGTGGATGATGATACCATGAAAGACCCGGATATCGAAACCAGCCAACTGAATTTGAACGACAATACCCTGGAAGGCATGGTCCACAATAAACATCCGCTTTTCTCGGTCCAGTATCATCCGGAGGCATCGCCGGGGCCGCACGATGCCGCATACTTGTTCGATCGTTTTATTGAAATGATGGAAACATAACATGCCCAAACGCACTGACATTCAAAAAATTCTGATCATCGGTTCCGGCCCCATTGTCATCGGCCAGGCCTGTGAATTCGACTACTCGGGCACCCAGGCCTGCAAGGCGCTCATGGAGGAAGGGTTTGAAATTGTGCTCATCAACAGCAATCCCGCCACCATCATGACCGATCCGGGTACGGCCCATCGCACCTATATCGAACCCATCACCGCTGAAGCGGTTTCCCGCATTATTGAGCGGGAGCGGCCCCAGGCCATCCTGCCCACCTTGGGGGGGCAGACCGGTCTCAATACCGCCGTGGAAGTGGCGGAGTCGGGTATTTTGGAAAAACTGGGTGTGGAAATGCTGGGCGCGTCACTCCCCGTGATTCAAAAGGCGGAGGACCGTGAACAGTTTCGAAACGCCATGAAGAAGATCGGCCTTAAAGTGCCGGACAACTTCATTGCCCGAAATATGGATGAAGCCCGGTACGCGGCGGAGCAGATCGGTTATCCCATTATTATTCGCGCCAGTTACACGCTGGGGGGAATCGGGAGTGGCGTGGCATACAACCGTGACGAGATGGAAGAGATCGCCAAGGCCGGTCTGGACGCCAGTATGATTTCAGAAGTGATCATGGAAAGATCCCTTCTCGGCTGGAAGGAATATGAATTGGAGGTCATGCGGGATTTCAAGGATAATGTGGTGATTATCTGCTCCATTGAAAACTTTGATCCCATGGGCGTTCATACCGGCGATAGCATCACCGTGGCGCCCGCTCAAACGCTCTCCGATTACGAATATCAGATCATGCGGGATGCGTCGCTTGCCATCATTCGAGAGATCGGCGTGGAAACCGGAGGGAGCAATATCCAGTTCGCCGTTCATCCGGATACCGGAGAAATGGTGGTCATCGAAATGAACCCAAGGGTTTCCAGAAGTTCGGCACTGGCCTCCAAGGCCACGGGCTTTCCCATCGCCAAGATCGCCGCCAAGCTGGCGGTGGGGTATACGCTGGATGAAATTCCCAATGATATCACCCGCGAAACCCTGGCTTCCTTTGAACCCACCATCGACTATTGCGTTGTCAAAGTGCCCCGCTGGACCTTTGAAAAATTTCCGGGCACCCGGGATCTGCTCACCACATCCATGAAATCCGTTGGGGAGACCATGGCCATCGGCCGGACCTTTAAGGAATCTCTTCAAAAGGCGGTGAGATCCCTGGAGATCGGACGGTACGGCCTGGGGACCGATACCCCTGAGTGCGTTCTCTCCAAGACGGATTTCGATGATCTGGAGCAAGGCATTATTCACCCCAATTCCAACCGGCTATTCTACCTTTATGAGGCGTTCAACCGTGGGATGACCATTGAGAAGCTCTATGAACTCTCCAAGATCGATCCCTGGTTCCTCTTTCACATCCAGCAGATTCAATTTTTTGAAAACCGGCTGAGGCAAATGGCCCACGAAGGAAACCCTCCGGGGCATTGGGACGAGGATTTTCTGAAAGAAGTCAAAGAATACGGGTTTTCGGATATTCAACTGGCCGGCATTTTTGGTACCACCGAGGAAGCGATCCGGCTGGTCAGGAAACAAAAAGGCGTGGCGCCGGTTTACAAACTGGTGGATACCTGTGCCGCCGAGTTCGAGGCCTACACGCCCTACTACTATTCCACCTATGAGCAGGAAAACGAAATTCGGTCGTCCCAAAACCGGAAAGTGGTCATCCTGGGAGGCGGCCCCAACCGTATCGGCCAGGGGATTGAATTTGATTACTGCTGTGTTCACGCTTCGCTGGCGTTGAGGGAAATGGGTATCGAAAGCATTATGGTGAACAGCAATCCTGAAACCGTGAGCACCGATTACGATACGTCCGATCGGCTCTATTTCGAGCCGCTCACCCGTGAGGACGTGCTGCATATCGTAGAGCAGGAAAACCCCGAAGGAATCATCGTGCAATTCGGCGGTCAGACGCCCTTGAATCTCTCCGTTCCCCTGGCTGAGACCGGTGTCAAGATTCTGGGCACCAGTCCGGACAGCATCGATCAAGCCGAAGATCGGGAGCGTTTTCAGGTGATGCTCAAGAAGCTGGGAATTCTTCAGCCGGAAAACGGCATCGCCGTGAACCAGCGGCAGGCCATTCATATAGCGGACCGCATCGGGTATCCCGTGGTGGTGCGGCCCTCCTTTGTTCTGGGGGGACGGGCCATGGAAATCGTCTACGATCAAAAAGATCTGGAATATTACATGGAGACGGCGGTCCAGGTTTCTCCGGGAAAACCGGTCCTCATCGACCGGTTTCTGGATGGAGCCGTTGAGATCGATGTGGACGCCATTTCCGACGGGCAAACCACCGTTATCGGCGGTATTATGGAACACATAGAGGAAGCTGGAATCCACAGTGGCGACAGTGCCTGTGTGTTGCCCCCCGTTTCGTTGGAGCCGGACATCCTTGAGACCATCATGGAACACACCCGGGCCCTGGCCAGGGAGTTGTCGGTGGTGGGTCTCATGAACATCCAGTATGCGGTCAAGGCGGGGATCATCTATGTGATCGAGGTGAATCCGCGTGCCTCCCGGACTGTTCCCTTTGTCAGCAAGGCCACCGGCGTGCCGCTGGCGAAAATGGCGACCCAGGTCATTATGGGAAAGACCCTACAGGAACTGGGCTTGACCCGGGAAGTGGTTCCGGGTTACGTTTCGGTGAAAGAAGCGGTGTTTCCCTTCAGCCGCTTTCCGGGGGTGGATACCATTTTGGGGCCTGAAATGAAATCCACCGGCGAGGTCATGGGAATCGACCGCACTTTCGGACTGGCCTTCGGAAAATCCCAGTTGGCCGCCGGTCAAAAAATCCCCCTTTCAGGAACCGTGTTCATCAGCGTGAAAGATGTGGACAAAGCAGCGGTTCTTCCCGTGGCCGCGGGACTATTCGATCTGGGTTTCAAAATTGTGGCCACTAAGGGCACGTCAAGGTTTCTGACGGAGAAGGGCGTGATCAACGAACCGATCAACAAAGTGAGACAAGGTCGTCCCCACGTGGTGGACATGATCAAGAACGGGGAGATTCACCTGGTCATCAACACTACCAGCGATAAAAAGGCAATTGGCGAATCATATTCCATTCGCAGGGCTTCGTTGACCCTGAACGTTCCCTACACCACGACACTGGCCGGTGCGAAAGCGACCCTTGCCGCGATCCGTTCCATGTCCCGAGAAGAAATGAAGGTACGAACCGTACAGGAATACCACAATGGTTGACTGCAAAATTGGGATTTTTCCGGGCATCCGTCACTTTCTTCGTCCAAGGTTCCGGAACATCAGCATTTTTTACGGGTATGATGCATCATGAATGATACAGGTTGCCAATCCAGACGTCCCAGGGATGAATGCGGCATTTTTGCCGTTTACGGTCATGAAGAGGCTGCCAAATTGACCTATTTCGGGCTCTATGCCCTTCAGCACCGTGGCCAGGAAAGTGCGGGCATCGTGGTTTCCGACGGGAAGCAGGTTCGTGAACACAAGGCCATGGGATTGGTCCCGGAGATTTTTGATGAGCAGATCCTGAATGAACTCAAAGGGGATATGGCTTTGGGACATGTGCGCTATTCCACCACCGGATCTTCGCTGCTGGTCAATGCCCAGCCTTTCAGAGTGCGTCATTCGGGCCATTCCATGTCCATCGCCCATAACGGCAACATTGTCAATGCCCACCGGATCCGTTCGGAATTGGAACAAAACGGGTCCATTTTTCAAACTACCATGGACAGCGAAGTGGTGCTGCATCTGACGGCCCGGCGTTTGAGCCTTGGGATGGAGCAGGCCATGATTGAGACCATGGCCCAACTGAGGGGGGCTTACTCGGTGGTGGTTATGACCGAGGATAGCCTCATCGCCGCCAAGGATCCAAACGGTTTTCGTCCGCTGTGCTTGGGGAGGCTCAATTCCGGCTATGTTTTGGCCTCGGAGACCTGTGCCTTAGATCTGGTGGAAGCGGAGTTTATCCGTTCCATCGAACCGGGCGAAATTGTGATTATCAACAAGGACGGCGTCAGGAGCATCCACTCCGGTATTGCATCCCGGCGAAGTCAGTGTATTTTCGAACTCATCTATTTTGCACGACCCGACAGCAATGTTTTCGGCGAAAACGTTTACCTGTTTCGAAAGCGGCAGGGTGAACTGCTGGCCAAGGAATTTCCCTTGGACGTGGATTTTGTGATGCCCTTTCCCGACTCCGGCAACTATGCGGCCATCGGATATGCACATGAATCGGGTATTCCCCTCGAGATGGGTATGATTCGAAACCATTACATCGGCAGGACCTTCATTCAGCCGTCCCAAAGCATGCGGGATTTCGGTGTCAAGGTTAAGCTCAATCCGGTAAAGGATCTGTTGAAGGGGAAACGGGTTCTGATCATGGAGGACTCCATTATCCGCGGCACCACGGCCAGGACCCGGGTGAAAACCCTTCGCGAAATCGGCGCCAGGGAAGTGCACATGGTGGTGAGTTGCCCGCCCCATGCCTTCCCCTGCCATTACGGCATCGATTTTTCTACCAAGGGGGAATTGATCGCGGCCAGCAAGTCGGTGGAGGAAATAAGGGATTTCGTGGGTCTGGACAGTCTGGGGTATCTCCCTATCGACAGTCTCAAAAATGCGACCACCATTCCCGATCAGGACCTTTGTTTTGCCTGTTTTAATGGTGAGTACCCCGTACCCATTGACAAAATGACCTCCAAATTCTGCCTCGAGTAAGGCGCCCGGATTTAGGCCGCTGAGAGGGCGGAACGAGAAAAGCCCGCCGGCATTATGCTTTTGGCTGCATTCCTTACGGATTATTACATTTTTGTAAAAAATCGGGTCTTATTTATACATAAATGTCGACGTATGGCAGCCATTTTTTCGCATTTCAAGGTGAAGTTTCCCTAACACCCCGTGAAGACGGTGAAATTGGCTGCCCCAATTCCGTGGCATGTATTTTGCTTTTCGACAGGAGAGGACAGCTTCAACGGGATGCACTCTACTGAGATACCCGATTTGATAGATTTGATTAACCCGCTTCCAATTGTTTGTACGATCGATATAAAACACCAAAAGGAGGAACAAAAAGATGATCGAATTGAAAACGCCCAAAGATGTTATGGACCTGATTACAAAGGAAGGGGTCCAAGTGGTGGATTTGCGGTTTATGGATTTTCCGGGGCTTTGGCAACATTTCTCCATTCCCGCCAGGGAATTTGAAGAAGGAACCTTTGAAGACGGCTTGGGTTTTGACGGGTCCAGCATCCGTGGATGGCAGGCCATCAACGAGTCGGACATGCTTGTAAAACCGGTGCCTGAAACCGCGTTTATCGATCCCTTTTTCGCAGCAAAAACATTGGTCATCAGCTGTAATATCTGTGATCCCGTGACCGGCGAGGATTATACCCGGGATCCCCGTAACATCGCCCGCAAGGCGGAAAATTATGTAAAGTCCCTGGGATTGGCCGACACAGCATTTTTCGGGCCTGAGGCCGAATTTTTCGTTTTTGATGACGTCCGTTTCGACCAGAACGAGCACGAGGGGTATTACCATCTTGATTCTGTTGAGGGAAGATGGAATACCGGCCGGAAAGAGGAGCCCAACCTGGCCTACAAACCGCGTTACAAAGAAGGTTATTTCCCGGTACCCCCTACCGACAGTATGCAGGATCTTAGGAGCGATATGATGCTCACCCTGGAGCAGATCGGGGTCCTTATCGAAGCCCAGCATCACGAAGTGGCCACGGGCGGTCAGGCGGAGATTGACATGCGTTTTTCTCCTCTGGTCACCATGGCCGACAGCCTACTCAAGTACAAGTACGTTATCAAGAATGTAGCCCGTAAGCACGGGAAGACCGTCACTTTTATGCCCAAGCCCCTGTTTAACGACAACGGCACAGGCATGCACGTACACATGTCCCTCTGGAAGGATGGCGCCAACCTGTTTGCGGGAGACGGCTATGCGGGACTGTCGGAGATGGCCATGTTTGCTATCGGTGGGCTTTTGAAGCACGCGCCGTCGCTCCTGGCTTTCACCAATCCGACCACCAACAGCTACAAGCGCCTGGTGCCCGGATTCGAGGCCCCGGTCAACCTGGCATATTCCATGCGGAATCGAAGCGCCGCCATCCGTATCCCCCTTTACTCGCAGTCGGAAAAGGCCAAACGAATCGAATTTCGCTGCCCGGATCCCAGCTGTAATCCCTACCTGGCATTCTCCGCCATGCTCATGGCGGGCATCGACGGCATCCAAAACAAGATCGATCCGGGTGAGGCCCTGGACAAGGACATTTACGACCTGCCGCCCGAAGAACTGGCCCAGGTGCCTCAGGCGCCGGGTTCCCTGCGGGAAGTCCTGGGGGCACTTGAGGCTGACCATGATTATCTGCTGAAGGGTGATGTCTTCACATCGGACGTCATCGAAACCTGGATCTCCTACAAAATGAAAAACGAAGTGCAGGCCATTGATTTGCGGCCCCATCCATGGGAGTTCGCTCTTTACTACGACATCTAATTTCCAATCCCCCCAAAAAGCCTCCGCCTGAAAACGGGGGCTTTTTTTTATCCATCAGCCGGAAATCCCCGCTTGGGCGTTTGACATTCTTTGTTGGATATTCGATATTCACTGGAGGCTGGTTTTTATCCAGAAATGGCCTTTTTCCACAATTGTACCATCATCATTACTGCGATTACCGTTTTTTGACGCATCGTCGCGGACCCATGCGATCCACGCTCCAGATGGAGAATCGAACAGATGAAGCCCGACCTTAGAAGTTTCAAGTCCGCATGTCCTGAGGTGGATGAGCGCTTCCTCAAAGAACACCTGCAGCGCCTTAGTGACACCTATTTCAGTAGCTTTCCGGAAAAAGAAATTTATCGCCACGCAAGGGGACTGGCCGGACTTTCTTCCAAACGGCCGCTGACGGTGACGGCCGGGACTCGCCGGGATGGGAGCGTGGATATTACGGTTCTGGCATTCGACTATCCTTTTGAGTTTTCCATTATCACAGGGATCCTGGCAGGATTGGGCTTCAGCGTTCTGTCAGGTGATATTTTTACCTATGGGCCGGCCGCAGCTCCTGCACCCCGGAAAAGCCTGCCAAGAAGACACCGGGCGAAATTTGTTCCCGATCCACTGAAAAGGCGACGCATCATCGATCATTTTACCGGTCATTTGGAAACGACACTTTCTTTCAAGGCCTGGGCCTTCCAGTTGAAGGAAAAACTTCAAGGTATTATCGGGCTCATGGAGAAAGGCGGCGATACTTCAACCGGCGAAGCCCGGCACCAAGTCAACAGGTTGGTGGTGCAGCGCCTGGCGCAAACCGGTTCTGATGGCGTAGATTTCCTTTACCCGGTGACGATCCAGATCAACAACGACCACGCGCATTTCACTCGGTTGCGGGTTATCGGGGAAGACAATCCTGCTTTCCTCTATGCTCTTAGTAACGCCCTGTCACTGAACCGTGTCCATATTGAACATGTTCGGATTCGGACCATCGGCAGCCGGATCGAAGATCGAATCGATCTGGTGAACGCATCCGGTCGGAAGATTATTGATCCCGATGTCCTGGACCGGGTGCGCCTGTCCGTGCTTCTGACCAAGCAATTCACCTATTTTCTCTCCAAATCTCCCGATCCGCATGCAGCGCTTTCCAGATTCGAACAGCTCACGAGAGAGGTTCTCGCGCTTCCGGAAAAAGGGCGATGGATGGAATTGCTGGCCAATCCCCACACACTCAGGGACCTGGCGCGGCTCTTGGGCGCAAGTGACTATCTGTGGGAGGATTTCATTCGTCTGCAGTATGAAAGCCTCCTTCCCATGTTTGAGCCTCACGTCCGCGGACATCGTTTCAGCGAAAGTGAAAAGACCGTTGCGGAACGGTTGGCCCAGGCCACTTCGGAAGGCGAGACCCTGGATGAGCGGAAAAGGGCTCTCAATGGATTCAAGGACCGTGAAATTTTTTTGATCGACCTGGACTACATCCTTTACCCGGATATCGAATTCGCCGCCTTTTCAGAGAAGGTGTCCGTATTGGCTGAGAGCGTCGTGCGTGCTGCCACGGGTTTCGTCTACGAAGACCTTGTGGCTCGGTTCGGCAAGCCCAGGACCGTTGCGGGTATCGAGGCGAGACTCGCCGTGATGGCACTTGGAAAGCTCGGTGGAAGGGCGCTCGGCTATGCATCGGACATTGAATTGCTCTACGTCTACAGCGATAACGGGCAGACGGACGGCCCTGATGTCATTACGAATCCGGAATTTTATGACCGACTTGTGAAAGGCGTGTCACGTTTTATCGAGGCCAAACGGGAGGGCATCTTCCATCTTGACCTCAGGCTTCGCCCTTACGGTAGCGCCGGCCCCCTGGCCACCAGCCTTGAGAACTTTTGTAAGTATTATGGCGCGGGCGGCGGGGCCCACTCCTTTGAGCGACTGGCGCTGGTGCGACTGCGGGCCATCGGTGGCGATGCAGACTTCGGCGCCCAGTTGGAGCGGCTGCGGGATGAGATGATTTACGGGACGGATTGTGTCGATTTTGAGGAAGTGCGGATCCTCAGGGAAAAGCAATTCGCGGAAAAGGGCAAAAAGAAGGGGCCGAATGCCAAGTTCAGTGCCGGAGGACTGGTGGATTTGGAATACGGCGTGCAAAGCCTCCAGGTGATGTATGGGAAGGAAGGCCCCGAGCTGCGATCGCAGCGGATTCATGAGGCGTTGGTGGCGTTGACCGAAGCAGGTGTGTTGGAGGCGGAGGAGTTCCTGCGGGTGGATTCCGCATATGTGTTTTTAAGGCGTCTGATCAACGGTATGCGCATGCTCAGAGGCTCTGCGAAAGACCTCTTTCTGCCGGACCCGGATTCAGATGAATTCGATCATCTGGCGCGGCGAATGGGATACGAAAAAATGGGCGGATTGATTCCGGGGCAGCAGTTACGGATCGACTACGAGACCCATACGGCCGCGGTCAGAACCTTTGTCGAGCGCCAGTTCGGGCGTGAGACCCTTCCCGATCCCAAAACCGGAAGCGTCGTGGACCTGGTGATGTCCGAAGACCTGCCGGAGGAGGTAATCGGGCGGATCTTAGGCGAGGCCGGGTTCAGGAACGTCCGTCGGGCCCATGCCAACCTCAAACGTCTGGCCGGAGAAGGAGAACGGCGGAATGCCTTTTCCAGGTTGGCGGTGTTGGCCTTCGATATCCTGTCCACGCGGCCGGACCCGGATATGGCGCTCAATAACTGGGAACGGTTCATTCATACCACCTTCAGTCCCGAGTTCCAGTACGGAGTGTTCCTCTCCCAGCCAATGCGTCTCGAGCTTCTTCTGAGCGTCTTTTCGGTGAGTCAGTTTCTGGCGGACACCCTGATCCGCAATCCCGGTTTCCTGGATTGGTTGACCATACCGGAGATGCTTCATAAAACCCGCCTGAGCAAAGACTTGATGGCGGAGCTGCGTCGGGCCGCATCCGTCACCAGGCAACATGGCGAATGGCTCAATAAAGTGCGAAGATTCAGAAGGCGTGAGATCCTTCGCATCGGCACACGGGATATCTGCCTGGGTGTCGATACCCGCGAGGTGATGGCGGAATTGTCGATTCTGGCCGACGCCATTACTCAGGCTGTGGTGGAAAAAGACTGGCAGCGCTTAGGCGAGGAAGGGAGGCTTCCGGAAACGCTGAAAGATCCGGACAGCAGCTTCTGTGTCATGGCTTTTGGAAAGCTGGGGGGTAATGAACTCAACTATAGTTCCGATATCGATCTTCTGGCGCTCTATGAAGATGCGTCCGACCCGAATGCGCCATCTCCGCACCGGGGAGATATGAAGCGGCTATACACGCAGATTATGGAATTCGTAAGATCCGACCTGTCCGATCATACGGAAGAAGGCTATGTTTATCGCGTCGATCTCCGGTTGAGGCCTTTTGGGTCGTCCGGTGACCTCGTACCCAGCCTGAACGGACTGTTGACCTATTACCGGGAGAAGGCCTCCCTTTGGGAAATCCAGGCCGCCTTCAAGCTGCGGCCCATGGCAGGCAATCTCTCCCTGGGCTACCGGTTTCTGGAAGCTTTGAAACCGCTCCTTCTGGAGAAAAGGGACAGGCGCCTTGTCGTGGATTCCATCGAGCACATGCGCAGGGCTGCCATTCGCGCCACCACCCGGGGGATACAACGCGGAACGGATGTCAAGAGCGGCTTCGGAGGCATCAGGGACATCGAATTTTTGGTGCAGGGCCTGCAACTGATTCACGCTCCGGAGAATGCCATGTTGCTTCAGGGTAACACCCTGCAGGCGCTGAACGTCCTTAACGAAACGGGGATCCTTGAGCGGGATATTGCCGGACAACTGAGAGAAGATTATCTCTTTTTGAGAAGAATTGAGCATTTTTTGCAGATTCTGGAAGACCGGCAAATTCATGTGCTTCCAAAGGATCCGGTTGAATTGGATGTCCTGTCCAAAAAGGTGCTCGGACCCGATGCCACGGCCGCGGCCTTCCTGGCGGGGTTGAATGACCGATTCAAGCGCATCAACGATTTTTATCAAACATATTTGCTTGGGCGGAAAACAGGGGATGGGGCCGGGGTCGGACGGTAGACGGAATTATCGACCACAAACAGTGCCGCCATCTACCGTCGTCCCTCTTCGATCATTTCACGGAGGTTTAAGCCATCCAGTCGTTGTTTCTTCCTGAAATTCAGGATTTCAGAAATCACGGACTGAATATCCCTCGCTTTTTCAGGGTCGGCGGGTTTCAGCACCGCAACGGGGGTTCCGTGTTTTGCGATGATAAATTGCTCCCCTTGCTGGACGCGATCCAGTAACTTGGAAAGGTGGGTCTTGGCTTCATAAGCGCCGACAGTTTCCATTTTCATCCTCCTTAAACCAGTCTAAGACTAGTCTAAACCAATCGCCGTATTTCGTTAACCTGAAAAAGGATGCTTCCTGCTGAAGCCTGTACCTTAGCCGGCACTCTGCGTAAAACGGTTTCACCACTTCGGATTACCACGGCCTAAGTGCCGGTAGTTGAAACCGTTTAAGCGTATATTTGACTCTCAGTAAACCCACCCCAAGAATCCGAGGCAGACGGTGTTGGCGATGATGGCGGCGATATAAAGAGAGGCGATCATGATGATTCTGGCCGTGTGGCTTCTGAGCCAGAGCACAAATATGATGGCCACAAAGAGTGGAAAGATCTCTTAAGTGGGTGAGCGCTAGTTCGGATGCCCGTGTCATGGGGTTTCCCCTCTTTGAGCACTTCTACTTCTTGAGATAGAGATTTTTCAGCCGGTTCAGAAACTCCCGGTCCCTTTGTTCAATGGCTTTGTCCAAATCTTCTTTCGAAAAATCGGTGGTATAGTCATAAAATCCCTTGCCGCTCTTGATGCCGTCATGCCCTTCGGCGATCAGATCTTCCAAGGCGACGGGAGCGTCCGTTCCGCTTTCGATATCGGGAAGCAGGTTTTTGCAGACGCTGTTCCAGAGTTCAACACCCCCTAAATCAATGGTGAGCAATGGCCCAATGCTGGCCGGTCGAAAGCCCATGCTTCCTTTAACGGCCCGGTCGATATCGGAAGCGCTGGCAACCCCTTTCTTGTAAAGGTTGAGCACTTCCCGGACCATGGCGATCTGGATGCGATTGACTATGAACCCAGGGATTTCCCAATTGATTTTGACCGGGGATTTTCTGATTTTTTCCATCAATTCATAGGCGACATCGACGGTTTCTTCGCCGGTGTCCTCGTTTTTCACCACCTCCACCGTGGGGACGATATGGGGAGGATTAAACCAGTGGGTGACCACCAGCCTGGATTTGTTTTTGACCCTTTCCCCGATAGCCTGAAGGGTCAGGGATGAGGTGTTGCTTGCGATAATGGCATTTTCGCTGCAGAAGGACTCAATTTTTTCAAAAAGGTCCTGTTTCAGACTTATGTCCTCCGGGGCCGCTTCGATGATAAAATCAGCTTTGCCGACAGCTTCCTCAAGGTTCGTGGTGGTGGAGAGCCTTTGAAGGGAGGCTTCAATATCCGCTTCTTCGATGAGCTTTGATTTTTCAAACAGCGCAAGGTTCTTTTTGATATGCGCTTTGGCGGTCGCCAGGATGGCATCGGAGATATCAAAAAGCACCACCGGGTAGCCGCCCATTAAAAAGCTTTGAGCAATGCCGTGCCCCATGATGCCCGATCCCAGAACCGTTATGTTTTTGATGTCTTCAAGCTTCATAGATTTGACTCCTCAATTTCAGCAATGGGCTTTGACCGTCAGCTGTTGGCCGACGGTCTGAAATATCATGTGTTTTTTGCCATAAAATCATCGCGAATGGTTCTTTTAAGTGTTTTTCCAGCCGCATTCCTGGGAAAATCATCCAACAAAACGGCCTGACGGATGCGCTGGAATTTGGCGCCGACCCGTTCGTTAGTCCATTTTACCAGTGCTTCGGCGGTGAGGGTTGCGTTTTTGGCCAGGGTGACGGCCGCTATGGGGGTTTCACCCCACTTCTCGTCGTCAATGCCGAATACCGCGGCTTCTATGACGTCCGGGTGTTGAACGATGATCTCTTCGATGTCCTTGGGATATACGTTCACGCCGCCGGATATGATCATGTCCTTTTTGCGATCCACCAGGTAGAGGAAACCCTCTTCATCCACATACCCCATGTCCCCGGTGTAGAGCCATCCGTTTACGATGGCCTGGCGGGTCATTTCAGGGCGTTTATAGTATTCAACCATCTGTATTGGGCCTTTGCCCACGATTTCGCCCACTTGACCCGCGGGAACAGGTCTTCTCCGGTCATCCTCAATGCGAAGATCGAAAAAAGCGGTGGGGGCTCCCACGGAGCCGGTCTTCTTTTCGTAATCGTTTCTGTCCAGAATGGTCATGAATCCTTCGGTGAGACCATAAAGCTCGTAAAGCCTGTTGGGCAGGCGCCTGATCAGTTCTTCCTTGTGTTCCTTGTGAAGCGGCGCTCCCACTGAGCAGATCATTTCCAGCGTGGACAGGGCTTCAGCGGAGAAATTGGGGGAATGAAGCACTCCCACAACTTGGGACGGCACCATCATCACATGGGTTACCTTTTCACTGCGGACGGTTTCAATAAAGGCCTCCGTATCGAACTGAGGATGGAGGATGAAGGTGCTCCCGAGAAACATGGAGGTCAAAAGGGTGATGAACGCGCCGTTAAAGACCAGCGCCCCCGAGTGGAGCATGACGCTTTCAGGGGTCATGCGAAAGATAGAGGCCGACAATGTGGCGTAGGCAATGCGGATTTTGTGGCTGATCACGATCCCTTTGGGATCGCCGGTGGTGCCGCTGCTGTACATGATATTGTAGATATCGTCCTCATGGATTTCGATCCCCTGGGGGTCGGCGTCATCGGCAGCATCGGTAAGGGCATGGTAATCCCGGTAGCCGGGCGTCTTGGCACCGTCCATTAAACTGATTCAAAAAAAATAGCGGTTCTTTACGCGTGAATCGGTGACCGCAACCTGCCGTCAACTACCGAGCACCCTGGGAAGCCACAGGCAGAGTTGTGGAAAAATGATCAACAAAATGACCACGAGCATCTGCAGAAACACAAAAGGGATAATCCCTTTGTACATTTCCATCAGTTCGAGGCCAAGGTCCAACCCCTTGAGATAAAAAAATCGAATAGGCAAAGGGCGGTGTCAGAAATGAGATCTGCAAACTGGTACAAATGACCACGCCAACCCACAGGGGTTCAAACCCCAGGTTCAACAGCATGGGCGAAAAAATGGGAACGACGATCAAGAGAATACCGATCCAGTCGATGAACATTCCTAAAAATAGAATGAGTGTAACCTTTTTCGCTGAGCTGAACTTATTCTCTATAACCTATTGAAATTGTTTAAAATCAAATAGCTGGACATTCTCTCATTCGCGAATTAGACTATTGGTGAAAAAGAGTAGCCAATATCTTGAGCGGAGGGGAAAATGCCAGCGTATTCAATGGAAGAAAGTCTACTTGAAGGTCATGTGGAAGTCAAAAAACTTTTTGAATTTGTTGAGGATAATGCTGCGTCTATGGACGCATACACGATGGAGCAGAACATCTTTTTCAAAATTCTTGCAATTGGTCTGTCTGCCATGAAAGGCTATTTTGCTCAGAAAGGTACCGGAGACGTAGGAGCTTCCTTGGATTTGGAGGACGGAACCGTATTGAAAAGGCAAAAGTCGCCTTCTGACAGGAATTACTTTTCGGTTTTTGGCAAACTTTCGGTTCCGCGCACCTGCTATCGAGCAGATGGTGTTAATGGGGTAATGCCATTGGATGCTCAGGCAAATCTTCCTGAAAGAAGCTACTCGTACCTTCTCCAAGAATGGATGGATCTTTTGAGCATTCGAGATTCTTTCGGAGAATCCTCTTGCACCCTGCAAAAACTGCTGAACTTGAAAATACATCCGAGCCGTTATGAAGTTGTAAACCAGGAATCATCAAATATACTGTTCAAGATAATATTTTTGGGGTAGATCTCGTTGGAAAACCATATTTTAAGGGCGTTCGGCATTGCCAACCCCAAAATCTTTTTCTTAAAGTGTATAGCTACGATGAATTTTATGAGAGTAAGGAGCCTCCGAGTCCGGAAAGCGAAGGCAGCGTTCAGGTAATTGGTTTCGATGGAAAAGGCGTTCCTGTCATCAAGCAAGAGGCTGCCAAGATACAGGCCCGGCTTGGAAAAGGAGAAAAGCGCCAGAAAACAAAAGAAGCCATGTATCCGATCACGGGGTATATTCAGTACTGTGATATCCACGCCAGATCCGGCGTCTGTTCTTTGAAATATGCGCGCATGGCGTCAACCAAAACCGGGTAAGTCGGTTTGTTTCTGAGCCGGCACGTTTGCCTGAGAGACAAAATGCGCTCCACCCATCGGTTGCCCTTTTCACTGCGTGTGCCGTAACTTCTTTTGCGCCAGAGTACGGCTGTTGCCGTTCACATTATCCCACCGGATATTGTCCACAATAAAGCACGAAGAATATTTTGTTTTTGCCTGATTGATTTATCGTTGCAAGGCGATGCGTGACGGACTGCCTATCTTCTGATCGGGGTGCTGTTTCGAGAAAACCCTTGGGGCTCTGCCCCAAACCCCGAGGTTTTTTTAGGCATGAAGGCTCCTCGGAAATATCACATAAAAAAGGGGAGCCCGAAGACTCCCCTCCCGATGACGATATTTCGTCGTCGCCTATCCGGCTATCCCTTGGCGAGTTGCTCCTCAGCAGAGCTCGCCTCTGTTTCACCGAATCTGATCATGCAGGTTTAGCACTATCCCGTTTCCTCCACTGCGGTAAGAATATGTTCAGCCGATACAAGCTGGGCATTCTGCAGTGCCGCCACATTCAATGAGAGGTGTGCCAGCAGATTGATTTTGCGTGGCAGACCGTTTGTCGCCTGAAAAAGCGCTTCAAGAGCCGGCTGTTCAAAAAGATCCATCTGGGTTCCGGCCAACTCAAGCCGGTGTTTCAGATAAGGGAGCAACTCCTCTTTTGCAAGACCGGATATGTGATAACGCACCACAAGCCTTTGAGCCAAAGGCTCATGGACGGACAGTGAAAGCCGTCGCCTCAACTCGGCCTGGCCAACAAATATCATGCAGAGACGATTTTGTGAGTCCATCTCATAGTTTGTCAGCAGCCTGAGGTTTTCGAGGACCTCGTTTCTCAAGTATTGCGCTTCATCAATAATCAGCACTGGCCTGATTTTGGATTCCAGACAGAGTCGGTTGACCTCCATATGGATGGAACGATAAAGGGCTGCCAGGCTCCGTTCCGTGGTTAGCCCCATTTCCCAGGCAATGGATTTGTAGATATCCGTTACATTGCCGGTGGTCAGAGGAACGTAAAACACCCGGTACAGACCCGTATTCAGAGAAGCGGCCATCTTTCGGCAGATACTGGTTTTCCCGCTGCCCACTTCTCCGGTGACAAGCCCGATACCGCGCAGCTTCAACAGATAATGGAGCCGGGCTTCAAGCTCATCAGCAGCTTTTGAACCAAACAGTTTGTCCGGTTCCAGATCTTTTTCAAAAGGGTAGTGGGTCAGCCCATAGACCTTTTTATACATAGCCATCCCCCTTTTCGGCTTCGGAGATCCTGCTGAAGTTAACAGGTTGTTTGGGTCTGCTTTCCCGCTTATGATCGACGGCCTTTTCAGGATCAAGTGCTTCAATGGTTTTAGACGGGCGATCACGTTTCACAAAGCAATTGGCGTAGGTGTCCACCAGTTTCGCCTTTTGGACGAAACGGCCGTTGTGACAGACCTTTATCTCTTTGCCCTGCTCGGAAGGGTTGTAGCGGAGTGTTACGGTCTCTCCCACCAGGGAAGCGTCAATTTCATAGGCCATACCGTTCAGACTTACGGTACGGTCTTTCTGCACTTTGCGTTTTGATTCAAAAAGGAAAAGGTCGTCCAGGTCATCGCCCGGTTCGGGATATCGGACCTTCTCACCCACTCTGGCCCAGCGATCAAGGGGCGTTTCGCAGAGACTCCGATGGGGCGAACGGTGGTACTCTGTTTCGATATAGGTCCAAAGTGCTCTGTTGATCGCTTTCAGATTCAACATATGTTTTTCCGAAAGCATCGGGAGAAACTGCAATCGTACCGTTCTGAACCATCTCTCGATTTTTCCCTTGGCCGCTGCATGGTAGGGTCTGGCGTGAATCAGGGTTATGCCGAGTTTTGCGCAGACCAGGGATAAATGCTGTGACCGGAAAGCTGATCCGTTATCCACAAAAAGCCGCATGGGGATACCTCGCCTTAAAACGGCTTGTTTCAACACCTCCATGAAGGCAGCGGTATTTTCCGAATGGGCGCGGCATAGGGGATCACCCGGGTCGCATCATCAATAAAAGCGATGAGATAGGTTTTTCGTTTCCTGCCGTCATTTTTCCTGACCGCCGGACCGTACATGACATCACTCATGAACAAATCCCCGGCATTGAGGTAGGCGAAGCGACGATGGTCTCTATCAGGTGATGTAATCTTTCGGGTTAACCCGTGGCGTGCCAGCAGTTTATACACGGTGGATCTGGGCATCCGAACATCATCGGGAATGTTGCCGGATGCTCTGACTTTCTTGATTAACAGCGGAACGGTTAGTTCCGGTTCTT
>ADZZ01000145.1 GCA_000179315.1 delta proteobacterium NaphS2 | reverse complement strand
ATCCGTGTACTGCCCTTTTACATGCAGTTGTCCTGACCTGCTGAAATGAAGATGGCGGCCGGGCGTTTCAGCCCAAAAAAAGAGAAATCGTTGTTGCCGGTATGGTCCAGGCCTGACTCATACCGGGATGTGGTGGTGGCGCACCTGCCGTTTGTTTTGCTGACCGGTTTGGCTTTGCTGCTGCCGTTCTGGGTTCCCCTCCGGTCTCTTCCCCTCATCAGGTGCACTTTTTTAAAAGTGACCGGTTTTCCATGCCCCTTTTGCGGCTTTACACGTTCTTTCCGGTCCATCCAGGAAGGCAACATATTTCTTGCAGTTTACAACTGCCCAATTTCTCTGGTAATTTATGAATTTGTGATCCTCTTTTTTGTGTGGCATATGGCTGCGCTTCTGATGAGGATCAAGATCGAATCCGGTTGTTACCGGTTATGCCGTTCGCGCCGTCTCTGGCGGATAATCGGTATCGTGTTTTTTTGCAATTGGGTATATCGCATCAGTCTTGGTATGAGTTAAACAATTATTTAAAGGATCTGGAGCTTCAACAGTGATGGATAAATCAAAAAATCATAAGGACGTGCTGCCACGGCCTCTTGAAGGCATACGGGTGGTGGAATACGGAATTTTTCATGCAGGACCCGGTGCCACTGCAATTTTGGGGGACCTTGGTGCGGAAGTCATCAAAATTGAATCGAAGGAAGGAGACCCTGAAAGACATTGGACGAGGCTGGGTCCGATGGATCTCGCCCTTCCTGACGGGGAATGCGCCATGTTTCAGTCCTCAAACCGCAACAAGAAAGGGATCGGTCTGGACATTAAAAATCCGGCAGGCAGAAAGGTCTTCCATCGGTTGATCCAAAATGCCGATGTCTTTTTGACAAACATTCGAAAAAGCACCAAGAAGAAACTGCAAATCGACTATCATTCGCTGTTGTCGGTGAATCCCAAACTGATTCACGCCAATGTGTCCGGATACGGCCCGGAAGGCCCCATGAGCGATTTGGGAGCGTTTGATCCGCTGGGACTCGCCCGCTCAGGCATGATGTTTGTCTCGGGTCGGGAGGAACCGCTTCTCATGCACATTGGCATTCTGGATCAGGCGACTTCCATGGCCATGAGCCAAGCCATCCTCACGGCCCTTTTCGTCCGTGAGAGAAGGGGGGTGGGCCAGGAAATTCATGTTTCTCTTTACGGAACGGCCCAGTGGCTTATGCATCCGACGTTGTTGATCGGGAATCTTCTCTCTGTTGAGCCTGTGATTCATCACGACCGAATTGCCCACTCCCCCCTCCGAAACTTCTTTCGCTGCAGGGACGGGGAATGGATTATCGGTGCTCATCACCCGGAGGATAAGTACTGGAAGCGGTTTTGCGACGCCACGGAGCAATCTCACTTGGCCGATGACCCTCGTTACGCAACCCTTGAAACGAGGGCAGCCAATAATAGAGAACTTGTGGAGCACTTTGACGAGGTTTTTGCCCGCAAAGCAAGGGATGAATGGATGAAGATATTTGTGACCCAAGGGCTTATGTTCTGTTCGATCCAGCACGCCGACGAAGTAAAGGATGATATCCAGGCCAGGGTCAACGGTTACGTGGTTGAGCTTGTGGATGCAAAACTCGGAAAAGTCCAGGTTCCGGGTTATCCGGTTCATTTTAGTGAATGTACGGCGGGAACCCGAACGTTGGCGCCTTCGCTGGGTGAGCATACGTCAGAAGTACTTCGGGAAACCGGTTATACGGAATCCGAAATTGAAAAAATGTTGACCGCTGGGGCGGTTTTCTAAACCAAATTTTCCACCTGTTTCATCAATCTGCCAAATAAAAAGACTGTGTTATTCGCTGTAAAAAAACGCTTGACATTAAAACATTTGTTTCATACATATGTTTGTATGAAACGGAGGTTTTAATTTTGGCGGTAGAGGGAACAAAGGCCAGTATTTCAAGAGATCGGATTCTGTATGAGGCGGAGGCGCTGTTTGCGGAGCGTGGTTTTTATGCAGTGACCGTTCGGGAAATAACACGGGCGGCCCGTTGCAATCTGGCTGCCGTGAATTACTATTTTGGAAATAAGCACAATCTCTACATGGAGGTTTTCAGATCCCTCTGGGGACCGAGGGCCAAACGCATATTTGCCCGGTTTGAAAGCCAGCTATCGGCCGGCGGTGAGGTGACCCTCAAAGGGATCGTCCGCGCCCTCGCGGAAGCCTTTATAAAGGGGCACCTTTCCGATGAAGAACGGCTGCGCCACTCCCAGTTGATGATTCGGGAAATGGCGAGGCCTACGGAGGCATTCGAAATGGTCATTGGGGAGGTGATTGGTCCGTTTCAAAGAAGGATGGTACAATTGATTCGCCCGTTTATGCCGGAGGAAATCGGCCGCGTGGCGTTGTTGCTCAATATTCAAAGCATCATCAGCATGGTCATCCATTTCAACTTCGTCAGAAATCCGATCATGCGGATCACCGGCATGCAGTATGATGATCCGTTTACCGATGAACTGGTTGAACATGTGGTGCAATTCGGTCTCAACGGATTGAACGGAGCCGGTCAGGGAGGCGGACGATGAGGTCCATGAAAGCGTTTTGGTGGATATTGGCGGCTTCCTGTTTGCTGATGGGCGGCTGCGTGAAAATGGGACCGGATTTCAAGAAACCCGACAGCGTTGTAGCCGCGCCTGAACGGTTTCAATATGCGCCCCGGAAGCCTATGGCGACCCTTCCGGAAGATCGTTGGTGGGAGGTCTTCAATGATCCCGAAATCAACCGGCTGGTGGAAAAGGTGCTCAAGAACAATCCGGATCTTGAGCAGGCCGCGGCACGCATTCTGGAATTGGAGTACCAGGTGGTGCAGACCCGTGCGGATCGATTTCCGTCCCTGGGATTCAAGGCCGGCGCGCAACGGCAACATGAGCCGAAGTCCATTGTAGGCCCCGGCATTTCCGTGGGCGGTACCGTGGACCAGTACAGTTTCTCACTGCCGGCTTCCTACGAGATGGATTTATGGGGAAAATACGCAAGGGCCGAGGAAGCGAGCCGGGCGCAGTTGCTGCAGGCGGAGGAAAACCGGTTGACCCTTTCGCAGAGTCTGGTGTCGGAGGCCATCAGCCTTTATTTACAGATTCAATCCCTTGAGAGAAGAATCCAGATCACCGTTCAGAGCCTGAAAAACTACGAGGACAGCGTCACCTTCGTGGAACAGCGCTACAAGCGGGGGCTTACCAGCATTCTGGATCTCAGACAGGCTCGCAGGACCCTGAACCAGGCCAAGGGGAACCTCCCGCAATTGAGGCAGGAGCTGGGCACGGCGCAACAGGCCCTGGCGGTGCTTTTGGGGGAATATCCCAAAACCCGCAAGCCCTACCCGCAGCCGGAGGATTATTACAGGAAGTTGAGAGCCATCCCGCCGGGGTTGCCCAGCGAACTTCTGTTGCGCAGACCGGATGTCCGCGCCGCAGAGGCGCAGTTGAAGACGTTAAATGCTCAGATCGGTGTGGCCAAGGCCAGCCGTTTCCCGAGCATCAGTCTCACCGGCAGCTACGGTTACGCCAGCGAGGAATTGTCCAACCTGTTTGATCCCGGCGGCATTTGGAGTCTGGCCGCCGGGTTGGTGCAGCCCCTTTTTGATGCCGGCCGACTGAAAGCCAATCAGAGAGCTGCGGAAGCACGGTATGAACAGGGATTTGCCGCCTATCGCAAGACGGTGTTGGGGGCTTTCAGAGAGGTGGAAAACGCCCTTCTGACCCGAAGAAAGCAGCTCGAGCGTCGTGGTGACGTACAGAGCTTTGTGGTGGAAGCCCGCGCCACCCAAAGGGTGGCCGAAACCCGATACATGCGCGGATTGGTGGATTATCTGACTGTCTTGAACGCCCAGCAAACGCGATTTCAGGCGGAAGACCAGCTTTTGAGGGTGGAATTGACCATTCTGGCAAACCGGGTGACCCTGCACCGGGCCCTGGGTGGGGGTTGGGCCATTTTACCACCGGTCAAAGGGAAAGAAACCGAAGGGTTGTCGTCCTATACCATGTGGTGAGGTCATGAAGCGTAGAACTTTTTGCTGTAACCGGTTACGGAAAGAGACGAGCGACATATGATGACCAAGAGAAAGAAGAGATTCATTCAGCTTTTCCTGGTAGTGGTCCTGATTGCCCTGGGAGCCTTTGGGATGATCAAACTGACGGAAAGCAAACCCCAGATGAAGAAACGGCAGATGGCGGCGCCCCTTCCCATGGTCCGAACCATGGTGGTTCAAACCGCTTCAAAGGCCATGACCATTGAAGGTGAAGGGACCGTAAGGCCACTAAAGGAAATCGATCTGGCGCCTCAGGTGAGCGGCAAGATCGTCTTCCTCTCTCCCTCCATGATCAATGGCGGTGCCTTCAAAAAGGGAGAGACCCTTTTGCGCATTGAACCGGAGGACTATCAATTGGCGGTGGTGTTGCAGGAATCAAAAGTGAAAAACGCCCAGAGTCTCCTGAAACAGGCGGAAGAGGAGACTGCGGCGGCGAAAGAGGAATGGGTACAGCTTTATATGGATGATGGTAAAGAAGCTAAAGACCCCACGCCGTTGGTGCTCAAGCAACCGCAACTGGCGGCGGCAAGGGCCAAACTGGCAGCCGACAAGGCGGATCTCAAAAATGCGCACCTGGCCCTGGAACGAACCGAGATCAAGGCCCCCTTCAACGGCCGCGTGGAAGTGGAAGACGTGGGATTGGGGCAGTATGTGAGGGCCGGGGAAGAGTTGGCCACCCTCTATCCA
>ADZZ01000146.1 GCA_000179315.1 delta proteobacterium NaphS2 | reverse complement strand
TGACTCAGGCTCTCCCAAAAACCCTTTCGCAAAAAGCGATGTTCAATAAAGGCAAAACCGCYGGCGATTTTGCGTATTCGTTTTGGAAAAAGAGGCTTTTTAACCATCATGTGAACACCTCCGGAACAGTTTGTGGATGATTGCCGTAGCCTCGGCGGGGAAAATCTTTCACAAYAACACCCCATGAGCCGCAAAAACGGCATCTCGGACCCACGCCGGACCACCTGGAGGGCACCTTATCACCGGATGACGGGGGTGTTGAACCCTGATCATCCACGGTTTTTTTACTTTTTTTTATTCTTCGCCGACGTTCCGCCCTCCGATGAGCTTTGCGGCCTTTTTCTGTTTGCCGGTAACGGCGTTGTGCTTGTCGTCGCTGTTCCGTGCGGGCTTGTTCACGACATTGATCGCTACAGTACGCCTGGCCTCTGAAACAGCTCCGGCACACATGGAAAATGAATCCACAACTTTTACACTGGATTTTTTTTTAGAAGCCTTAAGGGCATGACGCCTTTGATCTTGAAAAGGATCAAAAGCAGACCTATGATGGGTATGCTTTATATTGTCCGGGGAAGACGGTCTGCTTCTGTTTTTCCCAAAAAAAGAGGCCCGAAGCGGCAACTTCGGGCCTTACCTTTTTTAATAAATCAGACCCCCCATCGCTCAGTGGGTCTATATTAACTCCCCAAAATCATACCCGAAAATGGAACCAAATGCAGATTTTCCACATAACTCCACGAAAGTAAACTGAATCTCTCTTCCGCTGTCTTTTTTTCGTTCAATATTTTCGCGTGTCTTGATCCCGTTCAAAACTGTCTCCCACAACAGAAACCCATCCGTGAACCAGTTTCGCTCAAGGGATCTAAGTCTCGGCAGACCACACAACTCCAATTGAGGTTTAAGTTCAAAGCCCCAATGGTTCAGTTTCATAGCAAGGCTG
>ADZZ01000147.1 GCA_000179315.1 delta proteobacterium NaphS2 | reverse complement strand
GCCCTGCTGAAACACTCGCGTGAACCAGATGTCCAGACTGTAATGCAGATAGATATTGGCAAGTACTGGTGAAATAATCCCGCCCTGAGGCGTTCCTTTGTCACTGGCAATCTCTTTGCCTTCCTCCATTATACCTGCTTTGAGAAACCGCTTGACGTAGCGCAACACTCGTTTATCTGCTATTCGGTGGCCGAGAAATTTAATCATCCAATCGTGATCAACATTATCAAAGAACCCTTTGATATCTGCGTCCACAATATAGTGAACCCGGCATCCCTCAACCTCTTTGCTGAGTGCCCTCAACGCGTCATGACACCCGCGACCGGGCCGAAATCCATACGAATCGTCAATGAAATCCTGCTCGTAGATCGCCGAAAGCACCCGTGTCAATCCCGCCTGTACCAGCTTATCTTCAAGGGCTGGKATGCCCAGCGGTCGTTTCTTGCTACTCCCCGGTTTAGGAATGTACACCCTGCGCACCGGCAATGGAATATACGCCATCCGATGCAATTTTCCGACCAGAGCGTTTAGGTTCTCGCCAAGTTTTTCCCCATATTCCTTCTTGGTAACCTTATCAATGCCAGATGCTGCGTCTTTGCGCAGCTCCTGGAAACATTCCCGCAACATCTCCTCGTTCATCAGATGAAACAGACTGGTGAATCGGCATTCATCTTCTTTGCGGGCCTTCTCCGCTATGCGTTGTAATTTCGTTTCCACCATTTCTCTATTTCTGAGCATAGATGATGTGTCCTCGCAACACTGTTACTCATGTGACGTCCTTTCCTCCAGCGGAGTTACCCGCCTTCTCAGGTACTACGACGCCATCCGACTTCCCCTGCCCCGTTTGCCATTCTCCCTTTATTATCGGTTGGCCGGCATACTCGCTTTTAAGCAAGAGCGCAGAGAACCTCCCGGGTTGCCGCATATTCG
>ADZZ01000148.1 GCA_000179315.1 delta proteobacterium NaphS2 | reverse complement strand
AGGAACGGTCAGCTTTGTCGCACCCATCCCCATGAAATAGCCCGCTATCCCCGCCGCGGCCGAGATCACGGCAGCCTCGAAAAGCACCATGCGAACCACATGACTCCGCTTAAAACCGATGGCCATGAAAATCCCGAATTCCGATGTGCGTTCCCGAACACTTCCCATCATGGTGACCAGCACCACCAATCCCCCCACCAGCATGACCAAAAGAGAAAGGCCATAAGCAAATTTGTTGAAATGCCCCAACGTTTCCATACGGCCTTTCACCACCTGTCGAATAGCCATCACCTTGGCATCTGGAAGAATGCGCGAAATCTGGCCAACCATATCGTCGATGGGGCACGCCGCACAAAGCGCCGCGACCTCCGCCATGGAAATACGGCCTTCTTTGCCCAATATCTGCTGAGCCGTTCTTAGCGGTGTGAAAAGAATCTGATCATCTTGGCTTCCGGTGGCATCCAGCACACCTGACACTACCAGGTCTCTTTCGCTGGCCCTCACGGTATCGCCTTGTTTCAGAGCGAGAATACGGCTCGCCTCCGATCCCAGAACAATTCCATCGCGGCCGGGGGTTTTCCCGTTGATCTTCCACCAGGGCCTCAAAATATGCGTCTGCTTAAAATCTACCCCTGCCAGAAGCACATTTTTGTCAGCAACTTTGATGGTTCCCAGAACCATGGGACCGATCGCCGCCACATTTGCGGCATTCTTGATCTCCTTGATCTTCCCCAGATCCTCCTCTCGAATCTCGCGCATCTCAAAAGAAATCCCGCCGACAGCCATACCGCCATAGGTGAGCGACAGGTTTTCCGTTTTCGGTAGGACCATGATGTTGGCGCCATATTTTTCAAGCTTATGGTTGATATCTCGCGTAAGCGTATCCACGAGGCTCATAAAGGCCACAACCGC
>ADZZ01000149.1 GCA_000179315.1 delta proteobacterium NaphS2 | reverse complement strand
CAAGGATAAGGAGAGGAGAAATTATGTTTGAGAACTTGATCAAGCCGGGCAAGATCGGAAACCTTACGGTGAAGAACAGAATGAAATATGCCGCCACGGTGAACAACTTTTGTGATTATAAGACGGGCGAGGTAACTGAACGAGAGATAGGCTATCTCAGAGAGCGATCGCAGGGAGGTTTTGGCATGGTCGTCAGTGCAGGTGGTTATCCGCATATCTTGGGCAAGGGCTATATCGGCTCCATGGGTGTGGATAAGGATGAGCACCTGCCGGGGCTGACGCGGCTGGCCAGGGCCATGAAAGTGGATGACGTCATAACCATCGGACAGGTCATGCACACGGGCAGATACGGACATCTCCACGAATACGGCGTGAATGAGGCGATCGCCGGAGGGAAAAAAGTGCCGGGGAACCCTGTGGGACCCACTGCCATGTCGAGTCCGATAAAGCGTTATACGCCTTGCCGTGAGATGACTCTTGAGGAAATAGAAGAGCAGGTGGAAATGCATGCTCAGGCAGCCAGGCGGTTTAAGGAGGCCGGTTTTGATGGCGTAGAAGTATGCGGCATCGCCGGATACCTGATTCCCAACTTTCTGAGCAGGTGGACAAACAAGCGTACGGACAGGTATGGAGGATCGCTTGAGAACAGGGCGCGATTTCTTCTGGAGATCCTGAGACGCACCAAAGAGGTCGTGGGACCGGATTACCCGCTTCTTCTCAGGTTGAACGGCACCGATCTGATAGACGAGGGGAATACTGAGGAAGAGTATATTGAAATCGCCCAGATGTGTGAAGAGATAGGCATAGACCTCTTCAGTGTGACCGTTGGCTGGCATGAATCCCCCAATGCTGCCATAACCGCTGAGAAACGCCCGGGAGAATGGCTATATCTGGCGGAAAACTGGAAGAAGGCCGGGATCAAGGCGCCTATATGCATGGCTTATCGTCTGAATAAGCCGGAAGTGGCG
>ADZZ01000150.1 GCA_000179315.1 delta proteobacterium NaphS2 | reverse complement strand
CGACCGATGAGCTAATGGGTAAGGTAGGCTCGAAATTGCAGGACACTTTGCTACTACGGAGTCACGGACAATTCAAAAGGTCTCAACCGGTTTTCCTATGAGGTTCATCGTCTGTTGTTCAAATGGCTGAACAGGCGAGGTAAACGAGGGTGTATGAACTGGGAGAAGTTTAACCTACTTCTTAAAAAGTTTCCTCTGCCGCAACCCCGTATTACGGTAAACCTTTTCGCTTAATCGTGAAGCGTACTCATGAGGAGCCGTGTGCGTAAATAGCGCAAGCACGGTTCTGGGAGGGGCCGGGGCCAACTGCTACCAATCTCATGTGGTCTTATGATACGTAGTAGCCGCGTGCGGCGAGGGCGTAGTCTGAGGCATATTGCGTTAAGGTTGCTGAAGAAACCGGTCTACTCGACGATCTGTCCCGTCTGGAAAACATCATCCTCGATTATACCGCGGGTGACTTTTTTGATCTGTCATGAAAAAGAAAATTGAGCAATTACTCATTGACTTGAAGTTTAAAGGCATGGTGAAGACCTTCGATGAGCAGTTGGCTTTGGCCGAAAAGAACGGGCTTTCCGTTTACGAGGTCATATACAACCTCCTGGCTGAGGAATTACGTTTCCGGCAGGAGCGGAGCATGACTTATCGGCTTCAGATTGCACGGCTCCCATGGGACTGGACCCTCAACTCCTTTCCGTTTGATCTTCAGCCCGGAGTCCGGAAAAGCCGGATGATGACTTTGTCCGGCCTTGATTTCATCAATCGAAGAGAAAACATCGTATTTCACGGAAAGACCGGCGTAGGGAAAACAGGCCTGGCCGTCGGCATACTCCGTCAAGCCATTATTGCCGGGTACCGGGGGCGTTTTTATAATGTTCAGGATTTGCTGGATCAACTCTATGCCTCTCTCGCCGATCGATCCACCCCCAAACTACTCAATGCCCTGTGCCGATATGATCTGCTGTTGCTCGATGAACTGGGATACCTGACCCTGAAAAAGGAGCAAATGAACGCCTTTTTCAAACTCATGAAAGAGCGATATGAAGCCGGGCGGCCCACCATTATTACGACCAATCTCCAGCCTGAACAATGGTATTCCCTCCTTGAACCAAAGGACATGGTCGATGCTCTGCTGGATCGCCTCAACCATCGGTGCATCAATGTTCATATCGATGGGCCTTCTCTCAGAAAAACAGATGCCGGCTAATCCATTTTTCTAAGCCGATCTAAACCCTCTCAAACCTCATGATGCCACATGGCTTTCAATTATCTGTAAACCTATAAGAAAAAAACCCTTTTCAAGACCTCTCTCAAAAAACA
>ADZZ01000151.1 GCA_000179315.1 delta proteobacterium NaphS2 | reverse complement strand
TTGTCTGAACGGCTTTTGGATAAATTCTGCCAAAAGCAGGGATATACCAAAGGTGTCAAGGAGTTCATTCTGGTTTTGATGCTCTACAAAGGCCACTCTGCGAAGCCATCGAATCGGCAGTTGAGACGGCGCTATCATCGGGGGCGGGCTCCAGCCAGGCCGTTAAACACATCTTAATCCATAGAGAATGTGGCAGGGATCAATCGTTTTCAGCCCTGGAAAACTGGCAGACCTTTCCGGCTCCGGACGTATCCATTTACGGACAGATCGGAGGTGGACGATGAACGCCGGTATGAAAGCACTCTTAATTGAGAATCTCAAAAAATTGAAACTGTCCACGATGCTCCGTGAGCTGGAGGGCGTGATCCGTCAAGCGAATCAGGAGAGCCTGAGTTATGAGGAATTCCTTTTAAATCTGAGTGAGGCCGAAGTTCAGACCCGACAGGAGAATGGCCGCAAAAGGCGACTGCAGGAGGCCAAATTCCCCATCTTAAAGCCAATGGAAACATTCGATTTTGATGCAGCTCCCGGACTGGACGTCCGGCTCATGAAGGAGCTTGCCAATTGCGATTACGTGAAAAAAARCCGCAATATAATTTTTGCTGGGAAAAGCGGCGCCGGGAAAACGCACCTATCCACAGCTTTGGGCATGGAGGCTTGCAAGCAGGGAATCAGGTCCCGTTTTGTCACCGGCTGCGGCCTAGCCAATGAACTTATTGAAGCCAGAGATGAAAAACAGTTAGGCCGAGCAGTCAAACGGTATGCCTCTTACGGACTGCTCATTATTGATGAACTGGGATACATTCCTTTTTCCAAGGAAGGGGCACAGCTGATTTTCCAAATATTGGCGGAACGTCACGAAAGAAAATCCGTCATCATAACCACCAATAAGGGATTTGGAGACTGGACGGAAATATTTGG
>ADZZ01000152.1 GCA_000179315.1 delta proteobacterium NaphS2 | reverse complement strand
TGCTTTCCGCTTATGATCGACGGCCTTTTCAGGATCAAGTGCTTCAATGGTTTTAGACGGGCGATCACGTTTCACAAAGCAATTGGCGTAGGTGTCCACCAGTTTCGCCTTTTGGACGAAACGGCCGTTGTGACAGACCTTTATCTCTTTGCCCTGCTCGGAAGGGTTGTAGCGGAGTGTTACGGTCTCTCCCACCAGGGAAGCGTCAATTTCATAGGCCATACCGTTCAGACTTACGGTACGGTCTTTCTGCACTTTGCGTTTTGATTCAAAAAGGAAAAGGTCGTCCAGGTCATCGCCCGGTTCGGGATATCGGACCTTCTCACCCACTCTGGCCCAGCGATCAAGGGGCGTTTCGCAGAGACTCCGATGGGGCGAACGGTGGTACTCTGTTTCGATATAGGTCCAAAGTGCTCTGTTGATCGCTTTCAGATTCAACATATGTTTTTCCGAAAGCATCGGGAGAAACTGCAATCGTACCGTTCTGAACCATCTCTCGATTTTTCCCTTGGCCGCTGCATGGTAGGGTCTGGCGTGAATCAGGGTTATGCCGAGTTTTGCGCAGACCAGGGATAAATGCTGTGACCGGAAAGCTGATCCGTTATCCACAAAAAGCCGCATGGGGATACCTCGCCTTAAAACGGCTTGTTTCAACACCTCCATGAAGGCAGCGGTATTTTCCGAATGGGCAAAAGCGGCATAGGGGATCACCCGGGTCGCATCATCAATAAAAGCGATGAGATAGGTTTTTCGTTTCCTGCCGTCATTTTTCCTGACCGCCGGACCGTACATGACATCACTCATGAACAAATCCCCGGCATTGAGGTAGGCGAAGCGACGATGGTCTCTATCAGTGATGTAATCTTTCGGGTTAACCCGTGGCGTGCCAGCAGTTTATACACGGTGGATCTGGGCATCCGACATCATCGGGATGTTGCCGATGCTCTGACTTCTKATAAC
>ADZZ01000153.1 GCA_000179315.1 delta proteobacterium NaphS2 | reverse complement strand
GAAAACTCCTGTCCTCGGAATCATTGAACGTTCCGGGGATGTCGCCATTTTTATGCTTCCAGACGTTAAACAAAAAACCATCGAACCGATTTTGCGGTCTGTTATAACACCAGGAACCTTGGTGAATACAGATGAGTACAGCATTTACAATCATCTCACTGACTGGGGCTATACCCATAAGACTGTTTGTCATGGTAAGGGAGAATATGCCAGAGATGAAGACGGCGATGGCTTCTGTGAAGTTCATGTCAATACAATTGAGGGCTTTTGGTCGCTTCTACGATCTTGGCTGCGACCACATCGCGGCGTGTCTCAAGAAAACTTACCACTTTATCTGAGTTTTTTTGAGTTTGTCCATAACGTACGCCGGAGAGGAAAAGCATTGCTGCCGTCATTGATCAATGTCCTTTTTGCAGCCCACGCATGAGCACGCGGAAACGTCGTATGAGCCTCGTGCGAAATGTAAGGTAGATCCAACTGCCTGATGAGTTTTCTTAACGCAGGGGGCACTTTCCCCCGGTCCTTTTGCGCCTGTTTCAATTTTTCGCGAACGATTTTATCATCAATTTGTGAGAATCTTTCAGCCAACGAAGTACATCCGTTTAGAATCGTTTTTCGATATTCGTCATTTTCTATAGTCAATACCGTATATCTTGATACTGTTATTGACAACATTTTCTGAATATGTTAAAAATTCCTCTGAAAATGGGAAAAGTCACCTTTTTGGAGGAATACCTCAATGTCGTTTCAAGGGAAACAGCTTCCTGCTGAATTGGTTGAAACTGTTGTCCGGCTGAAAAATCACTATGATGAAGAAAGAAAAACTGGAAAATTTGTTTCAACAAAGGATGCCGCCAAACGGACAGCAGATGCTCTGGGAATAGGCATCGCCACAGTAAAGAGAATAATGGCCCAGTATAAAAAAGATGGCGATGAAGTTGTTGTCCGGATAAAGGAACGTCCTGGTAGACCGCCGTCAAGTATGTGCCCGATCGCCCAACCCATTGTGAGAAAATTTATTAGAACTGAGAACCTGGGTGGAAGGCGTGTCAGCATCGGCAGGGTGTGCAAGTTCCTGAGTTCAAAACACGGGATCGATGTTCCAAAAATGACCCTTTGGCGTGCACTTAACCGGTGGGGTTTCAGTCATGGCGAAGGCCGAAGAAGAAATAGCCTGAAGGAACAGGATCGAATTATATTTGCACGACGAGAATACCTCAGAGCCAAGCTTGCCAATCGAAATCCCGATGGAACATTGAAGCGGCCGGAAGTCTATTTGGATGAAACCTATATAAACAAGAATCACTCATGCCGGTTCACATGGTACCTTAACGAAGACGGTCCTCTCGTTAACAAGCCTTCAGGGGTTGGCCCTCGTTTCATATTGGTTCATGCGATCACGGAAGATGGCTGGGTAGGCGGGGCTCAACTTGTTTTTGAGGCGAAAAAACGAACCGGCGACTATCATGGCCAGATGAACTGGGACAATTTTTCTACATGGTTGAGACCCA
>ADZZ01000154.1 GCA_000179315.1 delta proteobacterium NaphS2 | reverse complement strand
AATGGGGGCCCCCAGAAAGTCTTCCGCGTTCGAGACCACTGGAACCATCAACAATATCAGTAGCAAAAGCGCTGTTGTTTTCATTTGCTTATCCTTTGTTAATTGAGTCTTTGTGTCATAAATATACCGTATCGGCCTATCAGTCAAACATGGCGATAAACATGCCGGCGGCAGCGGCGGATCCGATGACACCCGCCAGGTTGGGTCCCACGGCGTGCATCAGCAAATGGTTTGATCGGTCATACCGAAGCCCTTGCATCTGTGAAACCCTTGCGGCCATGGGTACGGCTGAAACACCCGCCGACCCGATTAAAGGATTGATCTTTTCCTTCAGAAAAAGATTCATGATTTTGACGGTAACGATGCCGCCGATAGTGCATACGGCAAAATCAACCAGTCCCAGGCCAAAGATAAAGAGGGGTTTCCAGCTCAGGAACTTATCCGCCTGCATGGTGGCGCCCACTGAAATTCCCAGAAAAATGGTCACGATGTTCATCAGGGAATCTTTGGCGGTGCTGGTCAGCCGTTCCACCACGCCGCTTTCCTTCATGAGGTTACCCAGCATGAACATTCCCATCAACGGAATTACGGACGGCACCAGAAGGGCGATGATGCCTGCTGTGACAAGGGGGAAGAGAATTTTTTCCTGACGCGATACGGGCCGCAATTGGTGCATCCGAATTTTTCTTTCTTCCGGGTTCGTCATCATTTTCATGATGGGCGGTTGAATCAAGGGCACCATGGCCATATAGGAATAGGCGGCCAAGGCGTTGGCCCCCAGTAGTTGAGGTGCCAAATGCTGTGTCAAATAGATGGTGGTGGGGCCGTCGGCACCACCGATAATACTGACGGAGGCAGCTTCCTTGAGGGTAAAACCGACCAGTACCGTACCGGTAAAGGTGATGAACACACCCAACTGAGCGCCTGCGCCAATGAGGAGCGTCTTGGGATTGGCAATCAGGGGCCCAAAGTCCGTCATGGCGCCCAAACCCAGAAAGATCACACAAGGGATGACTTCCCATTTGAGGCCGTATTTGTAAAAAACCTCAATGAGTTGGGGATGCCCGTGGGAATAACCCATCAAGGGGACCAAAGGAAAGTTAACGATGAAAATTCCAAAACCGATGGGAAGCAAAAGAAGCGGTTCAAATTTTTTGACGATGGCCAGATAGATGAAAAGACTGCCCACCCCCCACATGATAACGATATTCCATTGAAAATTATAAATTCCCGTTGTATGGAGCGTTCCATACAACATATCCAATATTTCATTGGCAGTCATGGCAGAATCCTTAAAATTACTTTAAATCAATATTCTCGTATTCCAAATGCGTCATCCCGTTTATTACTAACACCTGAGAAAGGAGCCATAATACAGGAGTAACCGTATGTCAACCAAAATCCGGCGCGGGGCATGCCACGGCTTGGTTATTGGTTTTTCCAGACCGGTTTACGCTTCTCCATAAATGCATTCAAACCTTCCTGTGCATCCGCCGTATTCATGAGTTCATCCAAGTAAATATCTTCGATTAACTTGAGTGAAGGCTCAAAATCGTCCATCAGCCCTCCCATAATGGCCTTCTTTGTTTTTCTCAGAACTTCAGCGCTCAAGTTGAGATACGGTTTGCAGAAATCCTGGGTGGCGGAATTCAAGTCACTCTTTGCAACCACCTTGTTGATCAACCCCATCTCCAACGCCTTTTCGGCGGAAATGATTTTTCCCGATAAAATCAACTCCATGGCAGCTTTTCGGCCAATGATACGGGGCATGATCTGTGCTGCAATGGGGGGAAATACCCCCACCTGAACCTCCGGCTGGCCATATTTGGCATCTTCCGAGGAAATGACCAGATCGCAGAAAACAGCCAGCTCGCACCCACCCCCTAGGCATGAACCGTATACGGAGGCCATGGTGGGTATCCCCAAAGCATCCATAAGCCGGAACATGCGGTGAAAGGCCTCTATCATTTTCGGGGCCATATCTCCCATGTGTTCTCCCACATCCACGCCCGCAGAGAAGCATTTACCTTTGGCGTCGAAGAGAACCAACTTTAGGTCCTTTTCACCCTGCCATGACGCAAGCACCCCATTGATTTCTTCCATCATGGCGATGTTCAGAATATTGACGGGAGGTTTGTTTAGTGTGATGGTTCCCAAACCATTTTCCATCATGACTTCAATATAATCGTATCCCATTTTAAAACGCGCTCCTTTTGAAATAAAAAAAGAACGGCAGGCGGGCCAGTTCATGGACCTGCCTGCCGTTTATGATTCAGCTTCTACGGAAAAGCTACTCTTTGGGTGCCCCCATGACTTCGGCAAACATATCCATGTTCCAGGTCTTGCACTCAGCAATGTTTTGGCGGAACTTGAGAAAATCGATGGTGTCCTGACCCGTGATTTTCTTGGTGTTGAAAGCCCCGAATCCCAGGAAGGCTTCCCCGCCCATGTTAGCTGCCAGCCAATGCCTGTGAGCGTTCTTCATGGTATCCCAGAAAAATTTCTTCTTCTGACGGACGCTGTCGATGGATTCGATGAGACATCCGGGGAAGAGGTTGGCAAAGGTCCAGGTAATTCTATCGATCTCTTTATCCAGAAGTTCGAAATCAGCGTTGGCCTGGTGCTCTTTCACGAAAGCACGGGCTTCCTTAGCTTCTTCGCCGGTTTTGTATTCTCCGTAGACAATTTCACCGTCACGAACGTACTCTTCGGTGATGATCGTGGGGTTTCGCACCCATTTTCCATCCACCTTCAAAACCGGAACACACTTGCTGATGAGGTTTTTGGCTTTCATCTTGTAGGCGGACCACATTTCACAGGAAATACAGTTCCACATGGCGTCTTCAATGCTGAGATACCATGGGAGGAAGTCCGAAGCCCCGCCGACGGGAGCGGATCCGTGTTTGGGACCCGCCTGCCCGTAAACGGCAAGGTCGGAGGAAATGGCCAGATCACAAGCCATGCCGATTTCCTGACCACCGGCAACCCGCATGCCGTTGACCCTGCAGATAACGGGCTTTTTGCAGGCAAGGATAGAGTCCACCATATGGTTGAACAGCTCCATGTACTGTCCGTATTCATCCGAGCGCAGACTGTAAAACTCACTGTATTCTTTGGTGTTTCCGCCGGTGCAGAAAGCGTAGGGGCCGGTACCGGTGAATACCACCGCAACGACACTGCGGTCCAGGGATGCGTTTTCAAAACCCGCGATGACCCCCTTGACCATCTCCGTGGTATAGGAGTTGTACTGTTTGGGGTTGTTCAGCCGGATCCAAGATACATAAAGTCCCTCTACCACATTGCCTTTTGGATCCGTTACAGGACGTTTTTCGTAGACCACGCAAGGTGCTTCCGTGCCCCAGTGGCCATCGGTATGAAGCGTGTGATCCTTTATTTCATTTTCTCTGGGCATCCATTCTAAAGCCATAATCTTTTCTCCTTTACTTCTTTGATTTCCATTTTTTTGGTTTTGCGTTGTCAGACACCTAAAAAAACCGACGAAGACCTTTCCTAAAAATCGGGGGTGAGCACGATACGCTTCATGGGCGGTGTCTTATGGGCTTCGGCAAAGGTTTCGGCAATGGTGCTCATGGGACGGATCTCGACAAACTCTTCCATATTGATTTTGCCGTTCAAAACCATGTTCAACACAATTGGATAGTACTCGGGAAGGCATCCCCAGGTCCCGATAATCTCAGCATCAAAAGCCATCAGACGGCCAATGGCATATTCTGTCTTGGCCATACCGAATCCCACCACGATCAGCTTCCCGGTGAATCCAAGCAACGTCAATGCAATCTCCTGACCACCCTTTGCCCCGGTTACTTCAAAGATCTTCCACCCAAAATTGGGAAGCCCGTTTCCTTTACAGATCCCCTTGAACTCTTTGGACACGGCTCTGGCATCTTTGTCAGTGGAATTGATGACAAAATCAGCGCCAAAGTTAAGAGAACGATCAAGTTTTTCCTGATTTCGCGCGATCCCCACAACGGTGTTTGCCCCTAATGCCTTGGCAATCTGCCCCATATATTGACCCACACCCCCGGTAACCCCAATGACGACCACGTTGTCGCCCGGCTGCAAATCGGCCCTCTTGGCTGCCTGGTAAGGTGTGGTAGCCGCATCAGCGACAACGGCCAGATTGGAAAGGGGGATGTCCCCACGATTCCCAACTTCACAAAGATCGATGCCGGGCACAGGGATATGACTCGAAAAACCACCGTATAGACCGATGCTGTTCCCCGGCATTTTCTGATCGAGACACCGGTTTCCACGGCCGGTCTTGCAGAGGAGGCACTTTCGACAGGGCATGACCGCGGGAATGATGACTTCCTTTCCCATCCATGCTTCGTCTCCGGCAACAACGGTACCGGAAATTTCGTGCCCCAATGTTAAAGGGGGTTTTGAAACCGTCGGCACGCCATCGAAAAAATAGCCGAGGTCCGTGTGACAAACGCCGCAACCGGCCACTTCCACCAATACTTCTCCGGCTTGAAGCGCCGGCACGGGGATTTCTGTTTTTTCAATTTTGCCCGGCGTGACTTCTCCGGTTTCTCTGTTGCGAGTTGTCGGCTGAACCATCTGCCAAGTTTGAATTTTGTCGGGTACTGCCATTGTTATCCTCCTTACGGATTATGGTTACTGGTTAAACTGCCGGTTGCGGACCACGGCTATATCATCCCATAGCCGCCATCAACGCATAGCAACTGGCCTGTGATGTAATCGCTGTCGTTGGAAGCCAGAAACACGAAGGCCGGGGAAATGTCTTTGGGTTCGGCAAAACGTTTCAAGAGAATTCGATTCATATAAATTTCTTTCAGCTTTTCGTCTGATCGAATCTTTTCGGTCATATCGGTGGCCACAATGCCTAACGAAATGACATTGCAGCAAACATTATAGCGGGCCAGTTCACGGGCAATGGATTTGGTCAGACTGAGAAGCCCACCTTTTGCAGCACTATAGTTGACCTGTCCAACGGTACCAACGAGGCCCGCAACAGAGGTTACGTTGATAATTTTTCCGCTCTTTTGCTCTTTCATTTGAATGCCCGCCGCCTGAGCACACAAAAAAGCGCCCTTCAGATGAATATCCACTACCTGGTCCCATTGGTCCTCAGTCATCTTAAGCATCAGGGAAGGTCGCGTGAATCCTGCGTTGTTGACGAGGACATCCAGCCGTCCGAATTTATCAACAGCCGCTGCCACCAGATTTTCAGCCTCCGATTTTTGTGCCACGTCCGCTTTTACCGCGATTGCATCACTTCCGAGGGCCTGAATGTTCTGAACCACTTCATCGGCTGCACCCTGATTGGATGTGTAGTTGACAACAACCTTCGCGCCTTCCTCGGCATAGCCAAGGGCCACTGCCCGTCCCACACCCCGGCTGCTGCCGGTGACCAAAGCAACTTTGTTTTTTAGTTTCATGTTTTTACCCCTTTAAGAAAGTATCCAGTATCCCTCTGAGCCCACATTGCAGAGCTATATTGTAATCACATTATAGTTACGCAACGAATGTAGTGAAAATCAGTTTTTGTGTCAAGAAAAATCGAAAATATAATGTCATCAGCATGTTAAAAACGTCATTTCAGGACGGACGGCCTTCTTCCGAATTTGTTTCTTGATCGTTGTGGGAAATTATCATATAGAGACCATTAACTTTTTGATTTTAGAATAATTTATTTTAGGGAAAGAAACGGAATATGAAAAAAAGAATTTTGGAAATGCTGATTTGCCCATCTTGCCTTCCTGAAGAGCACGGTTTGGACCCACGTATTATAAGAGAAGAAAAAGATGACATTTTGGAAGGGGTTCTATCCTGTTTACACTGCGGCAAGGAGTATGCCGTTCAAAACGGCATTGCTTTTCTTGATCCCGGATCAAATCAGAGGGTGCGGGGCAAAGTTTCAAAATACGAAGCGGAACCGGTTGTATCATCTTACTTATGGAGCCATTACGGGGATCTTCTTAAAGATGAAAATGCTTCAGAGGCCTATCGGGATTGGAGTGAACAGATGGGGTTATTACCCGGATTTGCTCTGGACGCCGGTTCTGCCGTTGGTCGCTTCACTTTTGAACTGAGCAGAAAGAGCGATTTTGCCATCGGCATTGATAATTCAATCTCATTCATTCAAACGGCCAGAGAACTGATGCTCAGGCGAGAAAAGGAATTTGAATTGTTGCAGGAAGGCCTTGTGACCCAAAAAAAAACCGTCACAATGCCGGACGACTGGAAAAGCCAAAACACGGAATTCCTGGTGGCCGATGCGCAAAAGCTGCCCTTCAAATCCGGCTCTTTTGCATCTCTTGCCTCACTGAATCTGGTGGACAAGCTTCCCGAGCCATTTGTGCATCTTAAAGAGATGAACCGCGTTGCAAGACCGAAACAGTCCCAGTTCCTTTTTTCCGATCCCTTTTCATGGTCCGACGAAGTAACCGGGCCGGGCAACTGGCTCGGAGGAACCCATGAGGGGCCTTATTCCGGAGATGGTGTAAAAAATGTGATGGAAATTTTGAGTGTTCGTAACAATGGATTCGGGCCCCAGTGGAACATCGAAAAGATGGGGCATGTCTGGTGGAAAATAAGAACCCACCAGAATCATTTTGAACTTATCCGCAGTTGTTTTATAAAAGCAAAGCGTTAAACCAACCATTTTTCTCGCCACATCTCCCACATGAGAAGCGTCCACAATCGATGGTGATGGTTGGCTTTACCGGAGAAATGATTTTTTGATTCAAACGTGTCAATGCCCATAATTCAACGGATTTCCGGGCTTCGTGATTCGACAAAGCTTTCGTATAACGATTCATATTGCCCAGCGATTTTTGAGATGGCAAATTTTTCATGTATGCGTTTTCTGGCAGCCAAGCCAAGATTATATCTTGCAACCGATCCCATATCAATCAGTTTCTCCCATCCTTTTTTTAAGGCCGCCGGATCCTTTACGGGAACAATAATTCCGGTGTCGCCAACAAGTCGCCGACAATCTCCCACATCCGTCACCACACAGGGGACGCGACATGCCATGGCCTCCCCAATGAAGTTGGGAAACCCCTCACCATAAGCTGAGGAAAGCGATGCCATATCGAGGGCTGCATAGAAGGGGACAACATCTGAGCGTTCTCCCAGACGTATCACCTTGTCCGTCAGACCCAAGGCATCAATAATCCCAGTTAGGTCGGACGAAGGGTTATCAACGTTTCTCCCTATGAGCAAAAACCGAACATTTGCTCTTTTTTCGGCCATCAACGATGCCGCCCGCAAAAAATTGGCATGATCTTTCATAGGATTGTAACGGGCAATTAACCCTATCAGAATCCCGTCTTCCGGGACACCGAGCTGTGATCGCATTTTTTGCCTGGTCTCGGGATCCGATCGAAAGCGTTGTAAATCAAAGCCGTTTGGAATAACATGGGCATTTTCAGGAAAATAGCCTACGGCCTCATGTTGATTCAGGCTGATATGGGCGTTATAAATAATCGCTGCCGGCCTTTTGGAATAGAAGGCACCCGCACGAATAAGCAAACGCATGGAGCTTTTCTCTTGATGCAGATGGTTCAGTGAGTGTCGAATATTCCAGATAACCGGTAAGTCGTCGGGATTCAGAAAATGCAGGACACTGGCTGCCAGGTTGCCATGGTACATCCATCCTTGAATAACTTCCGGAGTTTGTCGAGATAACACCTCTCTGAATTTCAAAATCGCCCGAGGACTGGAAAAAGGGCGATTTAGATTGAGTTCAAAGATTGGGATACCCAATCTTTCAATCTGACCGGCAACAACGCCTTTTCTTTTTAAGGACAACACCGAAAGATTGAATCGGCTGAGATCTGTAGCGCCGATCAGTTTTGCAAGCATGACTTCCGCTCCGCCTATGTCCAGGTCGGTTATGACATGCATTACCCTGATCACGGAATTCCCCTTGGCACTTCTATTTAGCTCCGATAAAGAACAGCCTGTCTTATATTTCCTTGACCATGGAAAATAACCGGCCATTGTCGACATATCAGAAGTTGCGTCAGAATCTTCATGCACAGCAGAATGCCTGGTGCATTGCCGGTTTGCCCCGACAATACCCAAAGGGCCTCGGCTTTTGCGCTGCGAATACGATGCAACCACGATCTGAATTTTAAATCCATGCGCTATGGGTTTGATCAAAGGCCTTTTACGAAGATCAAAGCGCTTTGACAGGAGGAAATTTTGCGATTTTCAAATAAAGTTTTTCCATGTCGTGGAGCAACCGTTCATTGGAAAAGGTCCGCAAAACGAACTCTCTGGCCTCATCAACCATTTGGTCGCGTTGGCTTATGTCCATCGAGATCAAGCAATCAAGACCTTGAGCAAAGCCGACGGCATCGTCATTGTGACAGAGGATACCCCTTTTACAGACCGTGAATCCCTCCATTTCGGGCAAATCCTTCTTGGGGAAGCCCAGAAGATCGCTCACACCACCCGCATCTGTTGAAATAACCGGCGTACCGCTGGCCATGGCTTCGATGATTGATACAGGTGTTCCCTCGTTCTTGGAAGTGAGTGCCAGTATCTGCAAATCAGCGTATACCTGCGGCAAATCTCGTCGCCAGCCACAGAATTCGACATGATTTACGAGCCTCCTCCTTTCAACATAATCCACAAGCATTTTTCTCAGTTCACCGTCTCCGATCACAATGAACTTGACATTCAGATGCGGATTTTCATTCAAGAAGATTTCGGCCATATTCAAAAAAAGCATATGGTTTTTAATGGGGACCAGCCGGCCGACAATCCCAACCAGAAGGGTCCTGTCTTCCACCCCCATTGACTTCCTAAAAACACCACGGTTTTGATGGCTGTTCAGAAAGGGGGTCAGATCAAAACCAAGTGGAATGACTTTTATTCTGTCAGAAGGAGCAATATGGAATTTATGGACAAGGTCCCTTTTCTGGGTTTGGCTGATGGCAACAATCACATCTGTTTTTTGGGCCAGTAACCGTTCCACCCAGACGATCATCAACGATTTGGTTCTGGAAAAGTACCCTGAAAACACATGACCGTGAAAGGTATGAACGGTGTGAGCGTTCCCGTTAAAAAGATAGTTATAGATAATGGCGGCCAGCCTTGCGGTGGTTCCTGCTTTGGCCGTGTGCGTATGAACGATATGGGGTCTTTCGTGGCGCAACAGCCTCAAAATATGCAGGAATGCCTTGGTATCCATTAGGGGACTTATATCCCGTTGCAGTGCTTCAATAATGAGCGGCTGCTCTGCTGCAGATTCGAAAAGATAGCGCATATCCCCTTCCCGGGGTGAAATCCTTCCCGTAACCAGGGAAGAGTGAAACCGCTTCGAATCAAGCCCGGTGGTCAATAAATACACATGAATGGAAGGCCCTCCCACATTCAGCCGCGCGATGAACCGTATGATCCTGATCCTGAAATCCTCAGGCCTCAGTTTTATCGGTTCTTTTTTCCCGACAGGAAAGGGTTCTGTCTGGACGAGTTTCTTTCGAGCCAACTGGGACAGGAAGATGAAGATAAAACGATAGAGCAGGCCCCAGAAGACAAGGGGTTTTAAATATCTGTTCCATCCTTCAGCATGCTTGTCAAATAGCCGGTAAATACTTCGATGAAACTCAAGAACGGATCGGAAGATGTTGCTTTCACTACTGACACCCACATGATGAATCATGGCAGCTTCCGGAAAATATATCACTTTCCACCCCTTCCGCCACATCCGCCGGCACCAGTCGGCATCCTCCCAGTACATAAAAAACCGCTCATCCAGAGGTCCCACATCATTTATGGCATCACGCCTCACCAGCATGCCAGCACCGGAGACCCAGTCAACCTCCATGGGGTTCATACCGTCGCTTTGAGCCGTGAGGATATTTTCCCGCGTAATGGGATTATGGGGCAGAATCTTTGATAAAAAGGATCTTCGGCCAAAGAGTGCTGTTAGCAGGTTCGGAAAGGACCTGGCGGATCCCTGAATGACGCCATCACTGTCCAGTATCCTCGGGCCCAGAACGCCCACCTCTGGATGGTTTTCCATATACCCCAAGGAAACATCGAGCAAACCCGGCAAAACCAGCGTGTCGGGGTTGAGGATCAAAACATAGGGTGCGGTTCCATTTTTTATCGCACGGTTCACAGCCTTTGCAAATCCCAGATTGCGATCATTCCGGATCAACAGCACTTCCGGAAAATCCCTTTTTACAGCACTCAAATCTCCTTTTGGAGAAGCATTGTCTTGAACGTGAATATTGAGGGAGATACCCTCTCGAACGCTCAACAAAGAACTGACACATTGCAGTAACTGAGGGGTACTGTTATAATTAACAATGATGACATCCAGGGATTTCATAGAATTTCTTAATTAATTTCGCGTTTGATTTTTTTGAACATGGGTCATCAGCCTTGCAAAAAAGAGTTCTCTGTCCAAAAGATGCCAAATGTAAGCGTCTTCCACCCGTTTACCCGTCTGAATCTGGCGACGTTTTCTCAAAACCTTTTGTATGTTCCGCAACGCATCCCATTTGGCTTTCAAAATATTTCGCATTTGTCCTTGACAGGAAAAATAGACAAAAGAACCCACCATGTGTGCCAAATGCAAAATGAGCGTTCTGCCAAGCAGACGCCCCGGCATATTTTGAAGGTAGACCCACTCCATATTTCGATGTCCGTAGTAAATTGAAACAGGTGAATCTCGAACGATGCTGCTGCTTGCTTTATGATAAACCTTCGCTTCCGGTACGTACAAACATCTGTACCCCTTCAACTGGGCTCGAAAACTGAGATCCACATCTTCATGAAGCAAAAAAAAATCCTCGTCAAATAAGCCGATTTCATCAATCATGCGTTTCTCATAAAGCGCTGCCGCCGCACAGGCACCGAAAATCCATTCCTGTTTATCGTAGGCGTGAACGGACATCCCTCTTCCGCGCAAAAGCCCCACACCAGCGCGGGAGTAGCTGTCACCGGCACGATCAATGGTATCAGGCTTTTCATGGAGAAAAATTTTGGAGGCGGCAAAACCCGCTTGGCTATTTTTCTCCAACGCATTTACCAGACTTTTGAGCCAGAGGGGATGGGCAACGGCATCGTTGTTCAACAACGCCACATATTTGGTGTCGACCAAACGGTACCCGATGTTGTTGGCTGCACAAAAACCCTGATTACTGGAAAGCGGAACAACCCTGACTTCCGGGTGGTGCCTGCGAACCCATTCCACGGATCCATCCGACGATCCATTGTCCACCATTATCGTTTCAAATTCCTTGAATTCTTGCGCTTGGAGGCTATTCAAACAGTCCGGCAGAAGATGCCGGCCATTCCAGCTCACAATGATAACCGTTGCCAATTCCATTTTTAACACGATGATTTCATAAGAAATCAAGCCCCATCAAAACCTGTCAATCGACAGGAAAACGAAAGCATTTGCCAATCCCCACCGCCGGGCCTTGAAATCGCTATTTTCCGGTAAGGATCGGTCATCATGGGAACATCCATCATCAGGCGACCCTCGTTATCGATTGCGTAGCGACAGGGCGAATCGTTTAATGTGACGGTGTATTGGTCATCAATAGGCTTTACCTTTAAATAGAGCCTTTGCCATTGTCGTTTGCCGTACCAGGGAATATGGACTGTGCAGTTTTTCGCCACAACCGGTTCCCAGCGATGAAAACCATAAAGGGTTTGTTTCAACTCGCCTCTCGTTCGTTGAAGCCTTTTCTTGGATTTCCTCAATTTGTCCAGCATATAAAGGCAGAATTTCTCAAAAGGATCTCTTTCTTCCTTGAACGACAGATCATAGCGGTAAAACCCAAGCCATGAAAACGGGAGGAGCCGATGTCCATATCTTCTTTCGATCCGCCAGATTTCTGAATACCGTCGCCGATTCCCGCTCATGGTCTTGGTCCCAGGATAATATCGCACGGCTGCCAACAATTCATGAAGATAGTGAAATCTTGCACCGGCCAGGGACAAACGATGCCACAAATCCCAATCCATCGTATATTTCAAATCCGCATCGATACCGCCAATTCGTTCATAGACTTTTCGACGAACAAAACATGCCGGCTGGCAAATAAAACAGGACCTCGCCAGATCTTTCGGGTTAAATGATTGAACTGGTTGAAAATACGATAAAAAAAAGCCGTCTTCCGTGACATGGACGGCATCCCCGTAGACAACATCTATGGTAGGATTGCTTTCAAAAAAAGAAGAAACCTTGTCCAATGCACCCGGAAAATAGTAGTCGTCAGCATTCAACCATGAAACAATGTCGCCGGGAATGCTGGCTTTCCCCTTTTTAATGGCTGCAGACTGTCCGCCGTCCGGCCCCGATTCCAAATGCGCAATCATATCAGCATAGGTATCGGCAACAACCTGGAAGTTGTCCGATGACCCGCCATCCATGAGCGCTAAATTGAACGGCGCAGACTGGTGCCTCAGACTCTCCAAAGCCCAGGGAAGAAAATGGCTTTGGTTGTAATTGGGTATAACGATTGCGAAATCAGGCATGTGACCAACAGGAACGTGAGAATTGTGCATTCAGGCAAACGCCTGCACAAATAAGCACCGAAGGCCATGAAACTTTCAACATTATCGTCATGGCACTATTTGGAGACTCAGGATTGCCCATATTGGGATGAAACATAGGCATGGTAAACCCTTTTTATCCCTTCCTCAAGGGATATTTTCGGCTGCCACCCCAGTGCGTTGAGCCTGGAGACGTCCAGGCGTTTGACAGGGGTTCCATCAGGTTTATCCGAATCAAAGCGAAGATCCCCATTGAATTTGACCACTCGAGCAATCATCTGAGCCAATTCCAGGATGGTTAAATCCTTACCGATACCAACGTTGATGATTTCTGAGGCATCATAAGAATCCATCAGAAAAAGGCAGGCGTCCGCAAGATCATCCACATGCAGGAACTCCCGCCTGGGCGTGCCGGTTCCCCAGATTTCTACAAATGGACAATCACCGTTTTTGGCCTCATGAAACTTGCGGATCAGCGCGGGCAGAACATGGGAGGTTTTCAGATCAAAGTTGTCCCCAGGTCCATAGAGGTTAGTGGGCATCAAACTGATGAAACAGGTACCGTATTGTCGGTTATAGGCCTGACACATCTCTATGCCGGCAATTTTTGCCACGGCATAGGGTTCGTTGGACGGCTCCAGATATCCAGAGAGTAAATGTTCTTCTTTCATGGGCTGCGGACAATGTTTGGGATAAATGCAGGAACTGCCCAAAAAGAGGAGTTTCTTGACCCCGTAGCAATGGCTTGCATGAATAATGTTGGCTTCAATCAGCATGTTTTGATAAATAAATTCAGCAGGATATGAAGAATTTGCCAATATCCCTCCCACCTTGGCAGCCGCCAGGAACACAAAATCGGGCCGCTGCTTTTCAAAAAACGCCTCAACCGAAGCCTGGCGGGTGAGATCCAGCTCGTCATGGGTTCTGAGAATAAGGTTGTCATACCCCTCCGCCTTAAGACGCCGCACGATGGCTGCTCCTACTAGACCGCCATGCCCGGGCACATAGATCCTGGATCTTTTGTTCATCATCATGGCTCAACTCTTTCGAATGTTTTAGATGTCTTTTTTGGCCAGAATTTCATCGCAAAATCAGCGAATCAACACTCATAGATCCTTTTTGAATATTCAGGGAAGTAACGGTCGTTTGTGATGTTTGAACCGTAAACGAAGGATTCCACCCTCCCTGGAGCGTAACGTTTTTCGCAGTATTCAAACTGACCGCCTGGGCGGTTGTATCCTGCGAAATTTCAATGATGTCGCCGGAAGCGGCGGCATCGACGGCATCCTGAATATTTGTGTAGCAAGGGCTGTTGCCGCCGCATGATCCGGAAGGTTCCACATAGATGGCACTTCCTCCTCCACCCAGAGCTGCAACGGCGTTTCCCAGATTCACTCTTGGCTTGGTAATCGCAACCTTCACGTCAGTAATGCTGTCGCCTGTGTCTACCAGTATCGATTGCAGTTGATCGGGCGTAAGAAATGAACCGGTAATGGCCTTGGCGGCACTCTGCAAACACGCGGCCGCACCGGCGGCATAGGGCGACGCTGCTGAAGTACCCCCGAAACCGTAAGCCGCAGTCCAGTATCCACCACCCAATTTCGTTGTGGTAGCCCAGTTGGCCGGCGCCAGTAAAGACAGGAAGGTCGCTGTGTTGGAATAGACGGGCACCTGGTCTTCATAAGGTATTTCCGGTGAGGAATATCCCGATGTACAGCCCCCGGTGGGCGTCTTGGTGGCGCAAGAGTCCTGCGCAACACACCAACCGATGCTATTAACGGTAAAGTGGGCATCGTATACGGCCCCAACCGAAACCACATGTGAAATACATCCGGGCCATTCCAGTGCATCACAATAACCGTCATTCCCGGAAGAAACAAACAGCGTGATACCGGCGGCTTTGGCATTGGCCGCCGCCGTCGTCATGGCTGGGGAATCGCTGTCACAGTATCCAGTGAATCTGCCGGACCCGAAGCTGGCGACCCCGAAGCTGGTATTGATGATCAGGATCGGATTGTCGGGGTCATCATATTGATGCGTAATACACCATTCCCAGGCTTCGATCATGTTGGAAAGATAAGCACTGCCGCCCCTGCCGTGGGAAATTTTAAGCGCATAAAGTTTCGCCCCCCAGGCAACACCCCCGATATAGTCTCCATCAGAACCAAGGTTCCCTGCGGCAATCCCGGCGCAGGCGGTCCCATGTCCCTCAACATCCATGGGATCATTGTCATCATCCCCCGTGTCATACCCTCCAATGACCTTGTTGTTGGGGAAACCGCCGTTTCCCAGGGCCACATGGCTGTAATCAATGCCCGTATCGCAAATGGCCACCGACAGTCCTTCACCACTGTACATGGATCTTACCGCTGATGCGCTCATCAGTGGAATCCCCTGTGCCAGATTCGGATAGAGGAGCGCGTCTTTCTCAATGGAAAGCACATCGGGGTCCTCAGCCAGAGACGCCAGGCCCTCAGGGGTTACCCGGGCGGAAAATCCGGCAATGTAGTTGAAAGCCCGGGTGTTTTGAAGCTGTGCCGGACTGAAACCCTGAAGGATTCCATCCACAAGATCATGAATACGGTTGGCAACATATTCCCGATTATGGGGTTTTTCCATACGCTTCTGCGTGTTGATGGTTTCCGTTTCCCGCAAATTTACAATTACCCTGGTCGTTGACGCGCGCTCTTCCAGAAAATCCTTCAACACCATGTCCGCCCTTTTGATTTTCGGGCTATTGAGCAGGCCGTTCATGAGATCCGGTGATACACCTTCAGGAGCGGTCACCATTGTCGCCGCACCCTGTGCTGAAACACCAAGCGAACAAAAAATGAAAATACCTAAAATGAATCCCTTCATGAAAATCCTGATTCTCATTTTCGGGTCCGTTCCTGTTGATTTTCAGGCTTGCCGAGCCTTTTATTTTTTCTCAAGGGCCGCAACTTTCTTAGACAGTTCTGCAATGGTTTTCTGCTGGTCCTGGACCACTTTTGTCAGCACGGCCACCACATCCATGGCACTCATCCCCTTTCGATCCGTTGATGCCACAAGATCGGGGACGTCTTCAGCAATAAAACCAACATGCCGTTCTTTCGGATTTGTCTTGTAGCTGAACTGTACCGGTTGAAGGGCCGTCAAGGCCTCCTCCGCTTCTTCCCTGGTAAGGGATTTGATATCCTGTTTATAGGCCCTGCTGGAGGCGTTGGTCCATACACCGCCCGATGAAACATAGGCGCCGCTTCCCATCTGCAGGGGGTAGGCGGGATATCTTTGACCTATTCCGACGTATCCAACGCTATCAATCGCCATTCTATATTTAAGGTTTCCTGCATTTGATGTCAAAATTTCCAATTTGCCATTTTGATCCCCACCATCTCGAACAGCCTCTAGCGTAACAATACCCTTTGTCGCAGTATGTGCGTTGTCTGAAATCCAAAATTCAAATGAAGGACCAAATCCATCCTTCATATTGCCGGAACTCATCAATTCAAAGGCAGCAACACCCCTACCGCCGGTTGTGTACGAGGTAGTTCGCCTAATTTTGCTGACCGGGAATGACGATCCGTCAGAGGTTATTGCGCCGTCATCTTCTACCTTGAAAACGTCCATGCCACCATTGTCTTTCACAACCAGCCGATCGGCTGCAAATATGGAGGCCGGTATTATAAAACAGATCAAGCCTACGATTGGCAGGACACTCAAAATGTCCCTCAGTCTCAAAATAAAACGTACTTTAAATATTCTCTTTTTCATCCACGAACGCCTCCTTGTCAAAGATTCAAAAAGTCCCGGTAAGCAGTACCGAAAATCCTATCGAATAGTCATTCGACGGCTTAAAGCCCTTTTAGGCTTTTTTCAAACTTCCCGACCGGCGTCAACAGTGAGTAAGCACATAGACCGGCATTGAACAAAAGCATCGATAAAATCAAGGTCGAAAAAGCCATGGCATCGGATTCTGGAACGCCATATTTCCCAAGCATCAAAATTACCGCCGCGTCACGGGTCCCCAGTCCCATGACCGAAATGGGGATCAATGTTACAAGCGCGCAGACGGCGGCAATTCCTGCAGTCGCAAAGAAATTAATATGAAATCCCAGGGCAATACCGAACAGATAAACCGCCCCGTAATTTGAACCCCAGGCCAAAATGGTAAAAAAAAACGCCCATAGGAGCGCGGCAGGTTTCATTTTACCGAAGCCCGCCGAAAAATCCAGATAGCCTGAAGCAATACGGTCCTTTAGCACCTTTGGACACACCGCTTTTAGTGCCCTTGCCATAAATTCTTTACCCGTATCCCTTGTCACGACCCATAGCATGATTGCGCCAAGAACCATCACGAAAAAAGTCCATGTTATGATGGTCGCAGTCTCCTCCCCAAACGTAGCAAACCATGAAAGCGCACCGCACCCGAAAAGGAGCAAAAACAGGATGTCATAAACGCGGTCCAGAACGACACTAAGAAATGACGTTCCCAGAGTATTTCCTTTTTGCTTCAAATAAAGTGCCTTGACAAATTCTCCGAACCTCCCAGGCGTCACAACGCCAAGAAAAATTGAGAGGGAATAGATGTTTAAGGACTCGGAAAAACCCAGATGAATCCCCTGGGGGGCCATTAAAAGCCGCCATCTAACGGTCCGGAAAAACAAGGATGGAATAAACATCAAGTAAGCAAGTACGATTGGTATAATTGAAGCCTGACGAAGCACTTCCAGAATTTTTCTGATATCAAATTGAAACAGAAGAATCAAGAGGATAACAGGACCAATGAGACGCAATGCCCATTTTTTTATTGCTTGAGAAATATCAACTCCTTTACCTCCACCATGTCTTGAATACGGTATGGAGCAAAAAAATCGATCCGACGCATTTGGCCATGACGAAACCGGTTAAAAACATAAAAGAAGCCCAAAATACCTGCTGCAATGTCCAACCACCGTATGGATGTCATCGTTCAGTGCATCTTCATTACTATACTATGATATCTTTCGTGGTTGAACACCAACTATTTCATATATGCGTACAGTTGAATTTGAGTAGACCAACCGAAACAGATCCCTGTTATCATCAAAAAATCTGATAGAAAACGACTTGTAAGGTGAATTTTCCAGCGGAACGATATTCCTTGATATATAAACATATTTCAAATGATATTTGCGTGCATACGCCTTGAGTTCCGACGCCTTTCCAGCGGCAATATTCTGTTGAAATCGCACTCTAGCATAAGTATCCGGATATGGAAGGGTAGTATCAGTTCTGTGCCAAAAAATCGGAATGCCGGTAAAAGGATAGATCCAAAAACTCGAATCGCCATGTTGATTAAGCACATATACATATATCGTATTATCACTAATATTCTCATCCAGCCATCGAACAGCATCATAATCTTCAGAAGTCATTCCGGAATTCCTCCTAAAGTAATCTTCCAGTTGCGCTCTTGTATCGCAAAATTCAGGCCTGACAAACAAAAAGAAGCCAACTATTGAAAAAAGAAAAGCAGATTTTAGCTTATTAATGAAGAAATAGTCTCCATATGCAAACAATCTATATATAACATATAATCCAGAACCGATGAATATCGGGTTAAAAAGGTAGCTATTGTAATAAATCCGTCCAACCCGATGGTTCCACAAATTCCCAAAAGGAGTGTTAACGTAATTTTCGATGAGGGCAAGGACGACAAAAAATCCAGCTATAATAAGAAGAAACCTGACTTTTTTTGTAAAGATAATGTATCCTGAGCCTAGAATCAAAAAAAGCAATTTCATGTCATTTGGACTTAATATAAATTTTGAAAAAATGACCCCTAAAGGAAATTGATCTGGAACTCTTATGAAACTATTACTAGATCGAATTAATTGAGTATAGATAATTTGCATTATTTCAGGAAATATTAAAAACAAAAAAACACCGGAAGCGATCAGTCCGAAAGCAAAAATTCTCAAAGCACTCACTTTTAAATTATCCCCCTTTAAAGAAGCCAACTTTCTTAATAGCAAAAATATGCTGATTAAAAATACAGTATACAATTCTGACGGATGAATATAAAAGAGTGTACCTGAAATCAATCCAACGGATAGGGCCGACTTGAATGATAATTTTTCAAAAAATTCTTGAATAATATATAACAAAAAAGGGATGAAAATTGTTCCCGCTATTAATGGCGCACCCCCCCAGCTAATTGGCTCATAGGGAAAAATTGGAAATAATGCAACCGCTAGACCGATCAAAAATATATGAACATATGAAAAGAAATACCGTTGAATAAATAATTGTAACATCACTGGCGCACAGAAAAAAAGGAAAACGATAAAATAGAAGAGTGCGAAGACTGGGTTAAGTCCCGAAGTTTTAGCAATAATAGATACAACACGGTGTAAGCCCAAGGGATAAAAGCCCTTTTCGGGTACGGTCCAAGGCACTTCGGAAGAAAAGACTTGTTGACCCAGAGCTAAGCCGCCATCATAAATCTTCCTTATGAAAGCGGCGTGAGTTGAAAGGTCAAAAATATTTGGAAATGTAATATATTCTTGCCATACCGATATGACTAATGCAGAACAGAGAATGGCTGGACCTAAATAGATTAATTCACGAAAAAGATAATGCATACTTCTACGCAAGCCATACGCATGCAGCCATTTTTTCGATATATAAAAGTTTCTCGCTTGGAATTTGTTCCTTTTCCAAGGAATAAGTAAAAAGCAAATGTATAGAGTAAGAATGGAAGCGGCATAGGAATATAGATTTATTTTGATGGAAAAAAGACTGAAAAAAACACTAATGGTATTGGCAAATGCAATCCCACAGAAAGTGAAACAGCAAAATCCTTGTGTAAGTGAAAAAGACTTGAATTCAGGATTAAGTGTAAAAGCAAGCAAAATACCGGGTAGTGTTAGAGCAAGCAATACTCCCAAGAAAAATAAGATAATATTAGACAGTCCCGGGTTTACCTGGTTGCCATAAAGATCCTTTTCGACAATATTAATAGGTGTTACTGAGTAATTTAGCAGTTTGTCCGAATAGTACCACTTGACACCCTCTTCGACTATATCCCATTGGAGTAGATATTTTCCGGGTGTTAGGTCGGCTTTCGGAATACTAACATTGACGACGAGATCTATGGTCTCTCCTTTCGCAATGTCCCTTGGCATATAGGTACGCTCAAAATTAAACGCTACCACCCGTCCACCCATGTCCAACAGGTGATAGGAGAGCCGAATTTTACCTCCAGCAGGCCACATACGGTCCTGGTTTTGTACGCGTACTTTGACTGAATAGGGAAAATCAAACACCATTTTCAAAGGTATAGTGGGTGATAGTATATTAACAGGTTTTTTTTCTTCAGTAGCCCGTGCTTCTATTGTATTTGGAATTAATACAGCTAGAAAAATTATACAGAGCAATTTGAAAGGGCAAGAGTTGAACGAACTCGGTCGAAAAAAGCTTATGGAATGAAGAATCGACTTGTAGATAAAATAAATAATCCAGATACTGAGAGGATAAGGGAGACTGTCAGCCATTACGGTAAATGTACAAAACATTGGGCCGATCATTACAGAAAGCACGCCCACGGAACATGCCCACATAAATGGCAAATAAGTCCTGGCAGCTAAGAATACTGGTAATAGCGTTGAAGACATCGTTAGACAATTAAAATGTGAGAAACAGAATTTTCAAATGGCGCTTAGCTGGCATAGTCATACCAGAGGTTAAATGATTCCAAGCACAAAAACAGTTTCCCTAAGCTCAGGCCAAGACAGCGTTTCAACCATGAAATGCCGGATTCGATTCCGGCCCTGAAGCGGCGCAATTGACGATAAACGTAATGATACGTAGCGCCCATTTTTTATTGCAGTAAAAATATCAACTCCTTCATCGCCACCATGTCTTGAATACGGTTCGGAAAAAAGAGAACCCATATCGCCAGTTTTTGCCTTTTTTACTTTCTCCACTATGGCGACGCTTAACCGTTACCGGAACTTCGCCAATACGAATTCGTTTTTTTGCGGCGTCAATGATCAATTCAGACGTATGGAATTGGTCCTGGCGTAGAAGAACCCGTGCCAGTTCACTCGTTCGAAACGCTCTGAAACCATTGGAGCAATCGGTAATCTTTACATGGGTCAGAAGACGAATTAATGTGTTAAACACATGAATACCCATGTATCGGATAATACTGTCCTTTTCGCGTTTGCCGAGTATCCGTGACCCAATGACGAAATCAACCTCGTCATTTAAAACCGGAGCAACGAGGTCCGGGATCTCGGAAGGGAGGTGTTGACCATCAGCGTCCATGGTCACCACGATGTCGACGCCATACTGACGCGCAATGTCAAAACCCATGCGGAGGGCGGCGCCCCCGCCTCTGTTGATGGGATTCTTGACAGCCAGTACACCCCCACGCCGTGCGATTTCCAATGTATTGTCCTGGCTTCCATCGTCTATGACCAACGTCTTCAGTTCCCTTCCGAGAACTTCCCCGGGCATGGCTTTCAGGACTATCTCAAGGTTGTCAGCTTCATTATAAGCTGGAATCACCACCAGTACCGGCGGCAACGATTTTATTTCCGGATAATAGCGCTCAAAATCCGCCACTCCCAGCCGGCGGACCAGATGATCAAACTGATCAATATACTTTGTCCACCTGAATTGTCCATAAAAGAAAAATATCCAAAGGAGAATGTTAGACAATATAATGATGGCGATGAGCCTGCTGAACTGCGCTTGTTCCAGCAACAACATATCGCGAAGTAAGCTGACGAAAGGGGGATAGGCCGAGACGGTAATCAAACAAAAAGACATGATCATTGACCAGAAAAAGTCAATCCGTCGTGCCCGGCCATGGCGAAACCTGTTAAAAACGAAAAAAAACCCCGAAACACCAACCAATATCCCCAACCACCGTATGGATGTCATGTTTTATATGGACTCTTTTATAGTATCGGTTTATTCAGCTTGACGGAATTTCTTCTTGAACCATCCCATCGAATATCTGGAAACTGAGCTTCTTTACGTGATTCTATCCGTTCTTTGTGTCTCATCAAATCTTTCAGCACGATTTGTAATTCGGCTTTCATATCATGCGTCGGTTTGTACCCGAGGTCCAACAAGTGTTGATGGTCGGGATTGTAATAATGCTCTTCCATTTCGATCCTGGGGTTTTCGATGGGCTGTATTTGGACATCCAAACCAAATTCAGCCCCTACTTTCTGAATTTTTAAAGCGAGCTCAGTAATTCCGTACACCTCTTCAAATTGATTGAACGTGCGATATTCACCGCTCTCGGGTGGGTTTTCAATGGCGAGGGTGAGGCACTGCATACTGTCCCTTAAGGGAAGAAATCCTCGACGCTGCTTCCCTTTCCCATAGGGCGTTAACGGCAGGCCGATAACCGCCTGAGCGCAAAAGCGGTTGATGGCGGTTCCAAAGCATTGATCAAAATCAAAGCGAGTCCGAATTGCATCGTCTTCACCCATTTCATCAATCCGCGTACCATACACGACCCCCTGCATGATGTCGGTTGAGCATAGATTCCACAATCGGCAAGCCATCTCAACATTATTGGTATCATGGACTTTAGACTGATGGTACCAACTGCCGGCCTGGCGAGGGAACATCATTCGGTCCTTTCTCCCCCGATATTCAATGTCGAAAAAACCTTCCGGAATGTCCACATTCGGGGTACCGTACTCCCCCATTGTCCCCAGTTTTACCAGCTGACAATCAGGAACGGCTTCCCGCATGGCATAAAGGGTTACCAGCGTACCCATCTGGTTGTTCGTTTGTGTAAAAATGGCATGATGAACATCGATCATGCTATACGGCGCCGAAGGCATCTCGCCCAGATAAACGATGGCTTCCGGACGAAACGATTTATATGCATTTAGAACAAAATTGTAGTCCGTCAGATCGCCTTTATAAAAACGAAGGTTTTGGCCCAGGTTCTTTCGGTAGGCTAAAAGCCTTTCGGCCATTTTTGCGATAGGGATGGCTGACTGTGACCCCATCTCACCAACCCATGATCTGCGCAAGTAATTGTCAATTCCGGCTACTTTATGCCCCCTCTTCGCAAGATAAATGGACAACGCCCAGCCCAAGTATCCATCAACGCCCGTTATTAGAATACGCACTCTATCCCTCCCAAAAATAACCTTTCAACATATTATTTATGCTTTAACCATCTACAACCATCTACTATTGCATTAAGTTTTTGGCATCTTCAAGTTTCCGCTTATCTTTTCCACCGGTTCCGGCCGGCGACTTTGCATGTTTAAACTTAAAGATAATTCGATTTTTACCCGGTTTCAGTTGCCCAAATCAACCCCAAGCCGGTATTCCTGCCACCCTGATTTTGCGTCTATATTTCCAATATCTTTACCATTCAAAAGCACCCTGACGGATTGCTCTTGCGGGTACGGCCGCGCCCTGAAGACCAAAATTTTGTTTTCCGGTTTTCCCATTTTAAGATCAAATTCCATTTCTGATTCCAAGCCAACGGCCCATACAAAGCTACGCTCATTTCCTGACCAACCTCTTTTCAAGTATTTCCTTACGCCGTTCGTCCCAAAATCGTAGTAGCCTTCCTTAATAAAAACAAGAAGATTCCTAATTTTTGGATCGCCCTCCGGCCGTATGGCAAGGGCTTTATCCAAAAACGTCAATGCCTGGGCGTACCTGCGCTCACCGTAGGCAAGTGCGCCGACTTTTCTGAAGTCCCTGTAAATACTATCCTGAGGTGGACCCCATGTCAAGACCGATTTTCGAGAAATTTAAGCTACCAAAATATTCCTGATATCCTTATCTGATCTGTTCGAATTTTGAGTTTCTATGCTAAACATCCAGAAGAATGATTTTGCCATTTATCCATATTTTGGTACTCTGGTCCCACCTGCTCGGAGGATATGGCAACTGCTGGGAAGCAACCAGAGCGCCGAAGCAGGTGACGTAAGCATGGGGCCGGACTCGATAGTGCGGCCCTTTTTTCATGTCCTTTATATGCTTATGTCGATAATGCGTTAAATCCCGGGGGTTTGGGGGCTGGCCCCCATTTGAATTAGTCAAGCATTCCTTTTCCTTCACAAAAATGTACTTCTGCTGGTGTAAGATAATCCAGTGCTTGATGTAACCGTTTGTTATTGTAAAATAAAAAGTAGCTTTTCAGAGATTGAAAGGCTTCTCTGATCGTTCGATACGCTTTGATGTATACCTCTTCGTATTTTACGGTTCTCCACAACCTTTCAACGAAAATATTGTCCAAAGCTCTTCCTTTTGAATCCATACTGATTTTGATGCCACGTTCCTTTAGAGGAGCCAGGAATTGTGAGGATGTATACTGGCTTCCCTGATCCGTGTT
>ADZZ01000155.1 GCA_000179315.1 delta proteobacterium NaphS2 | reverse complement strand
AAAATGACCTTTATCCACGAGGGAACTGGCCCATTTTACGAACATACCAAAAAAGCAACCGGTCTGTTCGAGACCGCATGCTGGAAAATCCCTTTCTTTTCATAAAGGTTCAAAATGAAAGAATCCAATCCGAACAGGCCAAGGAGATTCATGACGGACCGGAAGGCAAATGGTTCAAGGATATTAAAATGGTATATGCTGTGCTCGGACGTCTGCTGAAAACCGTTTCCCATGTCCATTATCCAAAAAGCGATCCATTTAAGAAACAAACCCTGAAAGCCTGGGTGAACAAAGTCGAAAATCAGGCGGCAAAACTCAAAAAAGAGATAGAGCCATGATCAGACAATCCAAAAAAGATGCCATTTTGGAACTGAAAAATACCGGTATGAGTTTGCGCAAAATCGCCCGAACGCTCAAGGTCAGCCGAAATACCATCACGAAGATCTTAAAGGATCCGGATGAAGCAGCACCCCACAGAGAATCCCGGCATGAAGAACATGTCCCTTTAATCCGCGATCTTTTCAAGGAATGCAAAGGAAATGCCGTGCGAGTGGCGGAGGAACTGGAAAGCCGCCATCAGATCACGATTCCTTATCAAAGTCTGACCTGGATCATGAGAAAACACGAGATCCGGAAGCGAAAAAAAAGACGCGCGGGACAATACCATTTTAAACCCGGTCAGGAGATGCAGCATGATACGTCACCCCATCAGGTTACCATTGATGGGAAAAAAGTATCGGCCCAGTGCGCTTCCCTGACACTGGCCTTTTCCCGAAAGCTTTTTATTCAGTATTACCCGCGTTTCACCCGGTTTGAGTGCAAGGTTTTTCTGTCAACTAAAGTTTCACCGTTTTTGAACCTTTTCCAATTTTTCCAGCCAGTTCCGCGCATTTTTTTTATTATGCGCAGAGAATTTTGGCACGAAAAATGAAAATTTTTCAATTTTTATGCCAATAAATTCAACTAGTTATTTAACTTTTTACCCTTGAAATTCGCTCCATCTCGTGATAGGATTCGATAACAACTTATTGATATTCCATCGGAAAGGAGCTTGGCAACATGTTTATTCTAAACGATATCTTAAAGCCTCTACAAAATGCTTTTTCTTCCACCAATCTCGGCAGGGAACGAGCACACTGGTTCTCTTATGCCATCCTGGCTTTCATCATCCCTTTCACTTCATCTATCTCTTCAAACGTGTTGCGTTGCCTCAATACCTTGTTTGGGCTCAACATTAACAAACGTCGATTCTACACCTTTATGGCTTCCAACAAAATACCATGGCATAACCTATGGGCCGCCTTATGGCACCTCATTCCTGACCCCTTGTCCGATGGGCGACTTATGATCGCATTAGATGATTTCATCAATCCAAAGACAGGTCGCAACATCTTCGGATGTTCTCATATCTTCGATCATGCCGCAAAGGACAATCAATCCAAATATCCATGGGCACAGAATGTGGTTCTTATTGGTCTGTT
>ADZZ01000156.1 GCA_000179315.1 delta proteobacterium NaphS2 | reverse complement strand
TTGATACCCTCGTTCATGAGAAATGGCCGGTGCGGCTGGGTGCCATGGTGGCTATGGAAGAGATCATTGAACACGACAAAGGTCTTGCCCGGAAGTGTATTGAACCGCTCTGGGAGAGGTTCCCCGATCTCAGCCAACAGGCTCAAGGGGATGTGATCTACATCCTGGGGGAGGCGGGCACTGACAATATGATTCCCCGTTTGGAGGGTATTTTAAAAGACGCGATCAATGCGGATACACGGGAAGCCGTAAATGAAGCCATCGAAACCATTACAAAAAGAATGTAGATGAGATCTTTTCATCTATCCAGACTTTTGCCGGATCAAGACAGTAGTCTGTTCTTGACCACAACCGTATTCGGTTGCATGTCGTCCTTAAAAGAGGGAACGAAAGGAAGTGTCAGAATGAGAGATGTCATAGGAATTGCCTGGTACAAGGACGAGGCTACTTACCGCAGGGCGCTTGCGATCTTTACGGATTCCGAAAATATGCCCGCCAGTTTTGAAAAATGGAAAGCGCTTGTCGCAAGACAATGCAAATTTATTAAGGAAAGCGGAAATATCGCTATTCGCGCAGAAATTGATCCCGAAGCATTTCCCGTTTGGTGCGCGTCCCGTGGATTTGAGGCCAATTCGTCGGGGAGAATCGCGTTCGTCAACCATGTGGTTCTTGAGTACCGGAAGACCGGTAAAGGAACGGTCATTGAATAGCCCGCTGGATGGGACATCCTTGACTTTCTACCTTCACAATTTCTCCAGCCGCTGGATGAATTGATTCAAGGCATTCGACACAAACAATTCCGGCGTGCATTTTCACCTTACCCGCCCTTGGCCGCCGTGGGGAAGTATATTGTATGGATGTTTGGTGGAAGACGCTAACCAAGCTCCTCATAATGATGATTCTGTGGTACTTTCCGACGGCGGGGGCCTTGGCGGGACCACCTTTTCGCACTGACGATCCTGTGCCCATCGCATACCGGCACTGCGAGGCTTACTTATTTTCGAGCGGGATCCGCGAAGATGGGGGAACCGGCGGCGTGGGTCCGGCCGTGGAATTTAATTACGGTTTCCATCCCGATACGATGGTGCACCTGATCGTCCCAATGGCCTATGACGCGCCGGAAAACGGCAATTCTCATTTCGGCTACGGCGACACCGAGATCGGACTAAAATACCGCTAGCTTCTATCTGGGCGGGGAAATGTTTTACCAGACGGCCGATATGGTAGATGGAGCGGATAGTCTCGGCTTTAACGTGGGTGGCGCTGTTCCGCTTGTGAACGGCTTCCAGATTCTCTTTTCGGCCGGTCGCGGTTTGACGAATATTTCAACCAACCAATTTTCTTACTATATCGCCCTTTATCGTGCGTTCTGATACGAACTATATGACGACGGAAAAAAGTCGTAATTCCTGGATGGTGAAAAAGCCCTGATCCATCGCCGGGTAGCATACCCCCATCAATTTCCGTAAACGGTTTTGAAATTTTCTTTCATGTGAATGATCACCCAGTTTTTTTCCCGTGCTTTCTTAAGAAGTGTTGGGTGGTGATAGATGAACTCCCGCGGGTCATCGTGATCGAGTACGAAGGCCATGTGGTGGTAGGGGGAGGAAGCGGTGAAATCGAGCATCCAGGTGTCCCCTACGGAGTTGCCGAATGCGAGGACCGGTGCCCGGCCGGTTCGCATCATGATCCGAACGGCCTTTCCGCTGTTCACGTTGGCGGGTGGCTTAAGTTCTTCGCGAAGAAAAACGGTTTTTTCTCCTTCCTTCTCTGCACGGGCCTGCACCATGGATCCGATGCAGCGGCTTTGATCCACATGCAGGTATTTCTCGGAAATGGCCATGATGGCAAACTGCAGGGAGCCGGACACCACGTAGACCGTAAAGCCGTTTTCATGTAGCAGATCGATGAGTTCTATCATGGGTTTGAAAATCAGATCCTTTTGCGGTCTCTTTTTGAGAGGATTGATTTCCGCTTCAAAGACCCTGAGGCACCAGTCGCGGAAAAACCCATAGGTTTTTCCCCTAAACGGGAGCACGAAAGTCTGCGCGATGTGGTTTCGAAAATAGTCGATATCCTTTCTTTGGGCAGCGTCGCAAAGGGCCTTGTAGGGAGGACCCTTCCCGGATAATTCCTCTTGGTTCTTCAGAACGTATTGAATCGCCGCATCAAATACATAGGGAAAGGGTTTTTCGCTCATGAGGGTGCCGTCCAGGTCAAAGACGGTCAGACGGTCTTCCGGTGGTATGAAATCATTTGAGCCCGGGGTGGTAACACGGTCGATGTATGTCAGCAATACCCTTCGGACTTCTCCCTGCCAGGTAATGAGCCGCTGATCGGGTTCGAGGGCAAAGGTCCGGGAGATCGGCTCCCGGGAAAGGAACACGGAGAGGGCCATGAAAATTACAATGATGCTTGATCTGATCGGTCGAATGCCGCCTCGCAAAGGAAATCCTCCCAAAAAAATTAAATTGATAAAAAATAGCATCAATGACCACCAATGACAAGATCCCTGAATCCGGCTTTGACTTTTAAGCACACAATGGCATAATGAATTTTCTGAATTATTTTACAAAGGTTAAGACCACATGAAAAAAATGCTGCCGGTGAAAAGTGAAGAAATCATGGTTTCTGATGTGACACTGACCGGCCTTTATGGCATCAGTCTGCTGGCCATGGTTTTTGGCGTGTTAGCCGCATTTCTACTGAATGTGGCGACACCCACCGCCTTTATATTTGATCGCTTTACGGAACTGAAGGCTGTATCGGAAGGGCGTTTGGTTCCCTTTGTTGCCAGACGGATTGGTATATTTTTCCTGATTATTCTTTTAACCGCATTTCCTTCCATGTTTATCATGCACGTGCTTCTTCGTCCGGTGTCATACTGCCTGAAACAGATGCAGAATGCCCTTGAAGTGAAAAACCAAATGCTGGACAAAGCGCGTCGCCGGATCGTCAACCTGCCGTTCTTTTTTGTGGGAATTCTTACAGTATTATGGGTGGTCCTTCCGCCTTTGATTTTCGCTTTTTTATGGTTCGTCGGATTTGTCGATATGCGTACGGCGGCTGTCTTTTCCATCCGCGCCAGCATGGTCGGTTTCATAACCGCTTCGGTGGCTTTTTACCGGATTGAGAACCATTGCCGAAAGGGCCTCATTCCATTGTTTTTCCCCGAAGGCCGGCTCGCCGGGTTGAAAGGTGCACAGCATCTGTCCATTGGACGTCGCATTCGGTGGTTCTACGGAATGGGGACGGTGCTTCCCCTGGCCATCCTGCTGGTCACCCTCGTTACGGTACAATGGGAGCTGGTGTCCGGATCCATGTCAGCCCGGGAGTACGGTCTGAGAACCATTCTTTTTGCGGTGGTACTGAGCGGCATTTTCTTGGCCAGCGCGGGCGTGCTGAACCGGTTGGTGGTTCGATCCATTGTGTCACCCCTCAAGAATATGCTACAGGCGAATACACGGGTTCGAGAAGGGGATTACAATGCCCGGATCCAGGTGGTGAGCAATGATGAAATCGGTGTTTTGGGGGATTCGGGAAACGCCATGATTAAAGGGCTGGCCGATCGGAGAACCCTCCGCGCCGCTTTCGGCCGTTATGTAACCCCGGAGATTCGGGATGAGATCCTTTCGGGCCGCATTCCCCTGGATGGTGAGAGGCGGGAAGGCACGGTCATGTTTGCGGACCTG
>ADZZ01000157.1 GCA_000179315.1 delta proteobacterium NaphS2 | reverse complement strand
AATCCTCGTCGAATAGCCAGTTTGGAACGATCCAAGAAAGACGTCATGATGGAAATTTTAAAGGATGCTAAAGTCAGGAACCCCGATAACCGAAAATCTCTTGTAGCGGTCATGGATGGTGCACTGTGCCTATGGTCTCTATTGAGCACCGTGTTGGCTGGTGTGAAATGGGTGGGTATTTTGGACATTATACATGTCGTAGAATACCTTTGGAAAGTGGCCAATTCCTTGTATGGTGAAAACACCCGCGAAGGGAAAAAATGGGTATATGACCATCTGATGGCAATTTTGCAGGGCCGTGTTGGAAGAGTTATTGGAGGCATGAAACAGATTTTGAACAAAAGAAAAAAGTTAAAGAGCGGTCAGAAAAAAGCCTTGAGAGAAACCATCAAGTATTTTGAAAATCACCGCCAATGGATGCGCTATGATGAGTACCTGGCCTCTGGATATCCGATAGGAAGCGGCGTCGTAGAGTCCACTTGCGGACACACCGTTAAAAAGCGAATGGAAGGAACAGGTCGCAGGTGGTCAATTAAAGGTGCCGAATCCACGCTGCTTTTGCGGTCCGTCTATACCAGCAATGATTGGGATGTTTACTGGGAGAACCATCGTCAGCAGGAGCAAAAGCGGCAATACGGCAAAATCCTACCGCTTTTGGCATGCTCCGACGATTTTTCCAAGAATAAAGCGGCATAGAATCCCGACGAAAAAAGGTTACACTCAAATCAATCTGCTGGCACACCTCTCATTGAATGTGGCGGCACTGCAGAATGCCCAGCTTGTATCGGCTGAACATATTCTTACCGCAGTGGAGGAAACGGGATAGTGCTAAACCTGCATAATCAGATTCGGTGAAACAGAGGCGAGCTCTGCTGAGGAGCAACTCGCCAAGGGATAGCCGGATAGGCGACGACGAAATATCGTCATCGGGAGGGGAGTCTTCGGGCTCCCCTTTTTTATGTGATATTTCCGAGGAGCCTTCATGCCTAAAAAAACCTCGGGGTTTGGGGCAGAGCCCCAAGGGTTTTCTCGAAACAGCACCCCGATCAGAAGATAGGCAGTCCGTCACGCATCGCCTTGCAACGATAAATCAATCAGGCAAAAACAAAATATTCTTCGTGCTTTATTGTGGACAATATCCGGTGGGATAATGTGAACGGCAACACCCTGCCTGAAAATATTTTGAAAGCCGTGATTTCAGGAACGCTTTCAACCTGGAGTGCCAGCCGTGTCATGGCGCCGTTGGCGCGCGCCAACATTAAAGACGCACAAAAACTGATGGCCCACCTGGAAAATGAACCTTTATCCACGAGGGAACTGGCCCATTTTTACGAACATTACCAAAAAAGCAACCGGTCTGTTCGAGACCGCATGCTGGAAAATCCCTTTCTTTTCATAAAGGTTCAAAATGAAAGAATCCAATCCGAACAGGCCAAGGAGATTCATGACGGACCGGAAGGCAAATGGTTCAAGGATATTAAAATGGTATATGCTGTGCTCGGACGTCTGCTGAAAACCGTTTCCCATGTCCATTATCCAAAAAGCGATCCATTTAAGAAACAAACCCTGAAAGCCTGGGTGAACAAAGTCGAAAATCAGGCGGCAAAACTCAAAAAAGAGATAGAGCCATGATCAGACAATCCAAAAAAGATGCCATTTTGGAACTGAAAAATACCGGTATGAGTTTGCGCAAAATCGCCCGAACGCTCAAGGTCAGCCGAAATACCATCACGAAGATCTTAAAGGATCCGGATGAAGCAGCACCCCACAGAGAATCCCGGCATGAAGAACATGTCCCTTTAATCCGCGATCTTTT
>ADZZ01000158.1 GCA_000179315.1 delta proteobacterium NaphS2 | reverse complement strand
GTGTTTCTGAACTTCCAGGGATTTTCCAATCAGTGCTTCAGGGACGGAATAACGGTTGGTGTCCAAATGCACATATCCCTCGATATCGACGACCCGGTGTTTTGCCACATAGACCGGCGGCCGGTATGGGGGTAAATCAATGAGATGCGGTTTTTCAATGATATAGGCCTCATCCGGTATCATTCCCAAAGCCCGTTTGAACGTTTTGTCGCTGGTGTTCCGGCACCAGTCGATGGCCTGCCGGTTCAAATCATGCCAGCTGACAAAGGTTCTTCCAGGAAGAAAGTTATTTTCCACAAAATGAAAAGGCCTTTCCACGCGGGCACTTCGATTGGCATCGCCTACGGCATGGGCCACAAACCCGGTTTGATACATATCAGCGAAGTATTTCATCTCAGGTGCAATCAATGCGTCAGGTCCGGTGCCGCCGGCCACAATAACACTGGTATTGTCAACGATGCACCGGGAACACACCCCATCCATAAAATCGAAGGCTTTTGACAGAAAAACCTTGCACTCAAACCGGGTGAAACGCGGGTAATACTGAATAAAAAGCTTTCGGGAAAAGGCCAGTGTCAGGGAAGCGCACTGGGCCGATACTTTTTTCCCATCAATGGTAACCTGATGGGGTGACGTATCATGCTGCATCTCCTGACCGGGTTTAAAATGGTATTGTCCCGCGCGTCTTTTTTTTCGCTTCCGGATCTCGTGTTTTCTCATGATCCAGGTCAGACTTTGATAAGGAATCGTGATCTGATGGCGGCTTTCCAGTTCCTCCGCCACTCGCACGGCATTTCCTTTGCATTCCTTGAAAAGATCGCGGATTAAAGGGACATGTTCTTCATGCCGGGATTCTCTGTGGGGTGCTGCTTCATCCGGATCCTTTAAGATCTTCGTGATGGTATTTCGGCTGACCTTGAGCGTTCGGGCGATTTTGCGCAAACTCATACCGGTATTTTTCAGTTCCAAAATGGCATCTTTTTTGGATTGTCTGATCATGGCTCTATCTCTTTTTTGAGTTTTGCCGCCTGATTTTCGACTTTGTTCACCCAGGCTTTCAGGGTTTGTTTCTTAAATGGATCGCTTTTTGGATAATGGACATGGGAAACGGTTTTCAGCAGACGTCCGAGCACAGCATATACCATTTTAATATCCTTGAACCATTTGCCTTCCGGTCCGTCATGAATCTCCTTGGCCTGTTCGGATTGGATTCTTTCATTTTGAACCTTTATGAAAAGAAAGGGATTTTCCAGCATGCGGTCTCGAACAGACCGGTTGCTTTTTTGGTAATGTTCGTAAAAATGGGCCAGTTCCCTCGTGGATAAAGGTTCATTTTCCAGGTGGGCCATCAGTTTTTGTGCGTCTTTAATGTTGGCGCGCGCCAACGGCGCCATGACACGGCTGGCACTCCAGGTTGAAAGCGTTCCTGAAATCACGGCTTTCAAAATATTTTCAGGCAGGGCCTCAACCAGATCAAGCCGTCGTTTCACAAAACTTTTGTCGCGTCCTATCCGGGCTGCGATATGGGAGAGGCTGCACCCGAACCGCCGATGTAATTCCTGAAGCAAAACCGACTGCTCAATGGCTTCCCATTGCCGTTCATTGGTTTTGGCCAAAAGCGAAAACATGGCATTTTGTTCGTTTTCTTCTGATAAATGGACACATATTTGGTCCTTTCCGCAGGCACGAAGCGCTCGAACACGCAAGTACCCATCAACCAGAATCAGTTTGTCTTTCTCTGTAACAACCAGGGCCGGAACGATTTGCCCGTAAGTTTCGATGGAATCCCGCAATTGCTTTAAAGCCTGGTGGTTCATGATCCGGCAATGAGCGTAGCGCAATTCCAGCAGATGAATATCAACTGTTCGGGTTGATCCCACGTCCTTTCTCCCGAATGATTTCCTGTACGGTTTCTCCAAGACTGAACCATCCCCCGTTCCGGACTTCCTTCACAGGTTTCACGATCACTGGACGATCCGGAAGGGAAAGCACCTGAAACACACGGCCGTCAAATCCAATCAGGTCCTTGTCCAGCAAGCGATTACGGGCATTGATATATTGATCTGCATCCACCCTTAGAATCCGGCAGATTTTGTCGTAGCCGTAATAAGACAGCCCGTTTTTGTCAGATACCACCACCAGAAAAATGTAGAGCAGCAGTTCAATATGACTCAGGCTCTCCCAAAAACCCTTTCGCAAAAAGCGATGTTCAATAAAGGCAAAACCGCCGGCGATTTTGCGTATTCGTTTTGGAAAAAGAGGCTTTTTAACCATCATGTGAACACCTCCGGAACAGTTTGTGGATGATTGCCGTAGCCTCGGCGGGGAAAATCTTTCACAATAACACCCCATGAGCCGCAAAAACGGCATCTCGGACCCACGCCGGACCACCTGGAGGGCACCTTATCACCGGATGACGGGGGTGTTGAACCCTGATCATCCACGGTTTTTTTACTTTTTTTTATTCTTCGCCGACGTTCCGCCCTCCGATGAGCTTTGCGGCCTTTTTCTGTTTGCCGGTAACGGCGTTGTGCTTGTCGTCGCTGTTCCGTGCGGGCTTGTTCACGACATTGATCGCTACAGTACGCCTGGCCTCTGAAACAGCTCCGGCACACATGGAAAATGAATCCACAACTTTTACACTGGATTTTTTTTTAGAAGCCTTAAGGGCATGACGCCTTTGATCTTGAAAAGGATCAAAAGCAGACCTATGATGGGTATGCTTTATATTGTCCGGGGAAGACGGTCTGCTTCTGTTTTTCCCAAAAAAAGAGGCCCGAAGCGGCAACTTCGGGCCTTACCTTTTTTAATAAATCAGACCCCCCATCGCTCAGTGGGTCTATATTAACTCCCCAAAATCATACCCGAAAATGGAACCAAATGCAGATTTTCCACATAACTCCACGAAAGTAAACTGAATCTCTCTTCCGCTGTCTTTTTTTCGTTCAATATTTTCGCGTGTCTTGATCCCGTTCAAAACTGTCTCCCACAACAGAAACCCATCCGTGAACCAGTTTCGCTCAAGGGATCTAAGTCTCGGCAGACCACACAACTCCAATTGAGGTTTAAGTTCAAAGCCCCAATGGTTCAGTTTTCATTAGCAAGGCTGGTTCGGTTAAGATTAGCGTTGAAGACCAGGATAACCCCTACGACAAATCGTAGCGTAAAATTGGACAGTAAAGACTCTTGTAAGACGCTACCCAACTATAGTCAATACCGTATATCTTGATACTGTTATTGACAACATTTTCTGAATATGTTAAAAATTCCTCTGAAAATGGGAAAAGTCACCTTTTTGGAGGAATACCTCAATGTCGTTTCAAGGGAAACAGCTTCCTGCTGAATTGGTTGAAACTGTTGTCCGGCTGAAAAATCACTATGATGAAGAAAGAAAAACTGGAAAATTTGTTTCAACAAAGGATGCCGCCAAACGGACAGCAGATGCTCTGGGAATAGGCATCGCCACAGTAAAGAGAATAATGGCCCAGTATAAAAAAGATGGCGATGAAGTTGTTGTCCGGATAAAGGAACGTCCTGGTAGACCGCCGTCAAGTATGTGCCCGATCGCCCAACCCATTGTGAGAAAATTTATTAGAACTGAGAACCTGGGTGGAAGGCGTGTCAGCATCGGCAGGGTGTGCAAGTTCCTGAGTTCAAAACACGGGATCGATGTTCCAAAAATGACCCTTTGGCGTGCACTTAACCGGTGGGGTTTCAGTCATGGCGAARGCCGAAGAAGAAATAGCCTGAAGGAACAGGATCGAATTATATTTGCACGACGAGAATACCTCAGAGCCAAGCTTGCCAATCGAAATCCCGATGGAACATTGAAGCGGCCGGAAGTCTATTTGGATGAAACCTATATAAACAAGAATCACTCATGCCGGTTCACATGGTACCTTAACGAAGACGGTCCTCTCGTTAACAAGCCTTCAGGGGTTGGCCCTCGTTTCATATTGGTTCATGCGATCACGGAAGATGGCTGGGTAGGCGGGGCTCAACTTGTTTTTGAGGCGAAAAAACGAACCGGCGACTATCATGGCCAGATGAACTGGGACAATTTTTCTACATGGTTTGAGACCCAATTGTTACCGAATATTCCATCTGAGGCTATCGTTATCCTGGATAATGCCAGATATCATAACGTACTTGATACTGAGAGTATTCCAAATAAAAGCAGCAGGAAAGAGCAATTACGAGCCTGGCTGACCCGCAATGGTTACCCTTGGCGGGAAGATATGCTCAAGTCTGAATTGTCTGAATTGTGTACACGCTTGGCGCCAGCGCCAGAATTCAAATTGGACCAAATTGCTGAACAACATGGCATTTCCATACTGCGCACACCGCCTTACCATCCGGAATTGCAACCAATCGAAACGTGCTGGGCAGTATTAAAAAACCACATGGCCGATAATTGCGATTTTACAATGGCTGGTCTTCGCAAAAGACTACCGGAAGCTTTTGCTAAGGTCACCACCAGCACATGTAAAGCCATCATTTCGAAGGTTTTTGAACAAGAGGAAAGATATTGGGCTGAAGATGAAAAACTCGATGAGATATATTCAGAAAATGCTGAGGAAGAATATCTCGGGAAAGATGCCTTTGAGAGCCAAGGAGATGAATTTTATTTGGAAGCTGTGTAAACTTGTCAAGCACTTTTTTCGGTATCAACTATTTCGGTACACCCTATAAAATCAATCCTGTATGCACCCTGCAATGGCTTCTCTTCTAAATTCCATTTAGAATAATCGAGCAGATCCGGTCAATGTCTTTTTCTTTAAGATACGGATGCATGGGGAGACTGAAAATACGCGCAGACGCATCTTCGGAAACTGGAAAGTCTCCAACATGGTATCCCAGGTTGGAAAATGCCGGCTGCAAATGGAGGGGTTTCGGATAGTAGATAGCTGTTGGGATACCGGCATCCTTTAGTGCTTCCTGTATCCGCGATCGCAGGTCGGAGGTCTCAGCAAGCACCGAGTATTGCGCCCATACACTTCCATAACCCTCGGGTATAAAAGGGGTGGCAAGCGTTCCGGATTGAGACAGACGCTGGGTATACGCCTCGGCAACATATTGGCGAAGGTGAATTTCTTCCTGGAAGATCTCAAGTTTGGACAACAGGATAGCGGCCTGAAGGGTGTCGAGCCGTGCATTGAGCCCCAGACGCACGTGATCGTACCGGTTTCCTCCCTGACCGTGACCCCGAATGGATTTCAGTATCTCGGCCGTTTCCTGATCGTTGGTGAACACGGCGCCGCCATCACCATAACAACCCAGCGGTTTGGCGGGAAAAAAGGATGTGCATCCCACATGCCCCAGGGATCCAGCCTGTCTTCCTTTATATAAGCCGCCCAAACCTTGCGCTGCGTCTTCAATGACCAGCATCTTTCGAGCACGCGCAATATCGTTGATAACATCATAATCACAGGGAAGTCCGAACAGGTCCACCGGGATAACAGCTTTCTGCGTCAGGGGAGGGCCTTCATGAGCTGGGAGCGGGTACATGGATGCATCCTGCGCACTGTAGGCCTGGATCGCGAGAGACAGGTGTTTTGCGTCCAGGTTGAATGTTTGAGGATCAATATCCACAAAAACAGGTGTTGCGCCGAGAAGAAAAATGACTTCGGCTGTAGCAATAAAAGTGAATGGGGTCGTGAACACGGCATCCCCCGGCCCTACATCCGCCTCCATGAGGGCCATCAACAGGGCATCTGTTCCCGAAGCGCAGCCAATACAGTAGTTGACGCCTACGAAACGGGCCAGGGATTCTTCAAAGGTTAGAATTTCCGGCCCCATGACGTACTTTCCGTGATTCAAAACTTCATGAATACGGTCTTCAATTTTAGATCTGATCCGTTCCTGTTGTGCCGCAAGATCTATGAATTGCATTATTACTCCAAATTATTCCTGATTGACCCGGCTGCCGATATATCCGGCGCGCTCGCAGATGAGTGCGTCGATTTCAGCGCTATTCTCGCTCATAAAACGCATCATGCGTTCCGATTTGGCCCGAAGCAGGGTTTTGTCCTGTTGTTCAATGTCCCTGCCTTTGATGAGCATATCATTTTCAAACAAAAAAGCCACGATGGTGTCGTCAGCATCCAGTTCCACATCAAATGCCTTTTGCAGATAGGTCAGCCAATAACCGTATTCATGGGGATGTTCCAAGTGTTCACCGGGAACGCCCACATCAAAGCTGAGGGGTTTTGCCATTCCGGGCATGAGATTGGAACCACCCAGATAGTCCAACACGTGGGCCAGCTGATGAACGAGGGTGCTGTCGCTAATATCAGGTGAAATAGCCAGGTACAGGTTGTCGGGATCAGTGATCTTGGTCTTAAGAATGTTGATCAGGACACCGCCTGAACCGGTTTCTTCCGTTTCGGAACCCCGGGCCTCGGCCAAGTCGAGCTCCTTGTAGGCGGCGAGATCAATAAATCTAACCCGGGCTGAAGATCCCGTGAGGTTTTTGATGTCCAACCCATCCAACATCTCCCTGGAACGGCCGTAGGAGACCTCCGGCAGGCGCGTTATCCGTGCACTGTCATCGGGTGAAAATTCACCGGCGGTTGTTTCCCGGGGAAGTTGGTCTTCCTTACCCAAGTGGCAGCGCTTGAATTTTTTACCGCTGCCGCAGGGGCAGGGGTCGTTTCTTCCGATTTTTCGCATTAAATTTCCTCAATCCTCAATAATCCTGTCTTTAAGGGCGTCATAGGACCAGCAGGGCAGCGGACTCTGCGTGCCGCTGGTGGGGTGCACGCTGTTTCGGTAGGAAGCTTTGACTTCCTGGGTTTTCCACATATGATCCCAACCTCTTTTAAAATAGGTGCAGTCATCATTAAAGCATACCCAAAAAAACTCCGTTCCCCAGGTGGAGTCAGCGGGTACGCCCCATTTCTTCATTTCACTGCCGCAGTGACTGCACTTGGGTGTTTCCTGATCGGTCATTTTTTTCTCCATTCATTAAAAATGAAAAACCAAATTCCCGATAGCAACCCTGACGGAAATTTGGTTCTATGTAAAATAATCTAACGTGTCCCGGCGATCAACCGATGGCCGCGTGGATCACGCCTTCCGGTGGGATCAAATTATAATTGAGTGCCGCATGCTTTTTCATGTCCATACCAAAGGCAATGGCCATCAGCTGTGTGAGATAGACAATGGGCACATCAAAATGAGTACCGTAATGATCGTTGATGCGGTTCTGGTAAATCTCCAGGTTCATGGCACACATGGGACATACGGTGGAGATGAGCTTCGCACCGTGGTTGAGAGCGTCTTCCAGTATGTTCTTGACCAGTTCCATGCAGTAGTCCATCTCCGGTACAAAAAGACCGGACCCGCAACATTTGATCTTGTTGGGGAAAGGGACGGCCTCAGCCCCCAGGGCCTCCAACAGCCGATCCTGCACAACAGGCTTGTTGACACTGTCGTACTCACCGTAGGGTCTGACCGACTGGCAGCCTACGTATCCGGCCACTTTCAGCCCGCTTAGGGGTTTGATCACCCTTTCCTTGATCTTGTCCACGCCGATGTCGTTATAGAGCACGTCCTGAATGTGACGTACGTTCAAATTGCCGCGATATTTGAGGCCCCCTTCCGCCAAACAGACATTCACCTGTTCCAGCAAATCGGGATCCTCCTTGATCTCATGATTCACTTTGATCATCTGAATATAACAGGAACTGCACGGCGCTACCACGTCATAACCACCCTCGGCTTCAGCAATGGCCAAATTCCGGGCATTCGCCACCTTGATGGCCAGATCGCCGGCGCCCGCATACGATACACTGGCGCCACAGCAGTTCCAGTCTTCGATCTCCAGAAATTCCATGCCCAGGGCTTCGCAGGAGGGTTTCAGGGAGACCAGAAAATTAGCCCCGCTTGCTTCCAGGCTGCATCCCCAATACAAAAAATATTTCATTGGACCGACCTCCCCTTATCCAGCATTTCCGCCTTGTCCAGCATCTTCCGCAAGGTACTGATCCCTTTGATCTTCTTTTCAGGGATTAGCTTCATCCGCCGGTGAAGTACCAACTTGATGCCCACATCCGCGAATTCCAGTATCTTCTTGACACCCTCCCAGAAACCGCCGGCGAAATAGGCCCGTTGGGCCAGGTCTCTTTCATCCACACGACCCCGCCGGTACACCTGGTTCCAGAATTCCTTTCCGAACCGGGCTGCCTCAATGCGCGGCGTATAGCCCTTTTTAAGCGCGTAGTGGGCCAGCCCGTGCATGACATCCATCACGGGAATGGACCTGGGGCATTTGACCACGCAGGTATAACAGGACGTGCACAACATGATGGACTGGCTGCCAAGCACTTCTTCCCTCTTTCCGGCTCGAATAAGCGAGAAGATCTGTCTGGGCGGATAGTCCATATGTTCCCTCAAAGGGCAGGATGCCGCACACACCCCGCAATTCATACACATTTTAATTTCATCCCCAGAATCCACATTCCGGAAAACCTCCTCGGCAAAGGAGGCGTTGTAGCCCATTTTGTTTTCCATAGACAAACCCCTTTGATTCAGGTTTCAGGTAAGGTTTCAGGCGTAAGGAATTTCCCTACCACCCTTTATATGGATTCGGACCCACTTCCTCGATGGTTTCCATGAAATCATCAATGATCTTCGGGATTTTTTCATAATCCGTAATACCCACTTCCACAAACTTCACCCGCTCCGATTCCAGGGCCAGGCGGTCCAGGGTCTCGGAAACCTTGCTCAGACGGGTGTTGGCCAGCTCACTCCCTTTCACGAAGTGGCACTGGTAATCGTCTCCATGGCGACATCCCATGAGCAGGATACCGTCAATACCCCGGGACAGGGAATCCGCTATCCAGACCAGGTTCATGGAACCTAAGCACCGCATCTGGACGAAGCGCACGTAGGGACTCCACTTCATGCGTTTGATGCCCGCCATGTCCAAAGCCGGCAGGGCGTCATTCTCGCAGATGAGGCAGATGACTCTCGGTTTTTCTTCATCTTCTTCGGGAACGTTTACGGATTTGATCATGTTGCCGATCATGCCCACGGAGTAGTTTTTGAAGGAGATAATTCGCTCCGGGCAAGCCCCCATGCACACGCCGCAACGCCTGCACCGTGTCGGGTTGGGCAGCGGATTGGCCTTTTCGTCCTCGTTGATGGCGCCGAAAGGACATTCTTCCGTACACCGTTTACACTGGGTGCACCGATTCATATTGAATTCGGGATAGGTCATATCGCCGGATCTGGGATGAACCGCCTTTCCAACTGCCGTCAATTCGGAGCATTGAACCGCTTTCATGGCGGCGCCGGCCGCGTCATCCAGGGCCTTGGCCGTCTCCATGGGACGTTTGACACAACCGGCGCTGTAAATTCCGGTTCTTCGGGTTTCATAGGGAAAGCAGATGAAGTGAGAATCCGGAAAACCGTATTTCAACGTGGGCAATTCCGGTCCCTGGCGATAAGCGAGATTCAGGGCAGAGTTAGCAAAAAAACCTGAATCGGGCAGCACTTCAATCATACCCTCTTCATCAGCGTTTTCCGCATCGGCGGGCGCCTTGATTCTGGGCGTTACGGCCGGTTTAGAGGCCGGCACCATGCCCACTGCCAGAACCACCAGGTCCAAATCTTCAATTTTTACATTCTCGCCCAGCAACTCATCGTCCGCTTCCACGAAAAGCTTGCCACCGGCTTCACCCACTTCCGTGGCAGCGCCGCGAATGAAAATATTCCCATCCTGCTGAGCTTTACGATAAAAATCCTCCGCCTGCCCCACGGTGCGAACATCTTTATAAAGCACATAATTGACCGCTTCCGGGTCCTGTTCCTTTACATAGGTGGCCTGTTTCATGGAAACCAGGCAGCACACCGACGAGCAATAAGGGAGATGTTCCGGATCCCTGGAACCGGCACATTGAATGAACAAGACGTTCTTCACCGGGCTGCCGTCGGAAGGCCGGGTAATTTTACCGGCCGCAGCCATCTCTTCCATTTCCACGTTGGTGATGACATCCTTGAATTTACCGTAGCCCAGATGATCCAGTTTATTGGCATCATAGGGAACCCATCCCGTGGCCTGCACCACCGCGCCTGCCCGTTCGTTGACCGCATTGCCGTTATTCTTGATATCGACGGAGAATATGCCGGGACCGCCGCTGATCTTCTCCACGGTTGAAGACGTGTAGACCTTAATCTTTTCCTCCGCTTCCACCGCCGCAATCATTTCCGCAGCACCTGTGTCGGCGAGTTCCTTATAGGGCATGGTCACGCTCTGCTTCATTTTGCCTAAAAAACCGCCCAGCTTGTCTTCCTTTTCCACCAGAATCGCCTTGTACCCGGCTTTGGCCGTTTCAAGCGCCGCGGTCATTCCGGCAATACCGCCGCCCACCACCAGAACATCTTTGGAATATTCTTCTTCCGCCTTGAAGGGCTCCGGCAACTGCGTATCTTTGGCTTTCGAACAACCCATGCGCAGATTGTCTTCCGCCAGTTCCTGGGTATTTTCATCTTCGGGAGGCATGACCCAGGCAACCTGTTCTCGCAGGTTTACCCGCTCGACGATCACATCGGGTCCGAAGTTAAAAACATCGTAGTTGACCCGGTAGGAGCAGGCGCCGATGATCACCGTGTTGATCCCTTCATCGGCGATATCTTTTTTAATAACCTCAACGCCCTCGACGCCGCACAGACAGGGATGATCTTTTGAGACATCAATGGTAAACTCTTCAGTCCCCTCCTCCAGGAGCTGTTCAACGTTCAGGGCATCTCCAATGCCGCACCCGGTGCATATGTAAACTGCTGTTTTCTTGTCCATCGAGTTACCTCCTCGCGATTGATTGGATAGCCTTAAAAGCGGATGATGTGGCGTCAGCCACGGAAGATGCGACATCCGTGGGTCTCCTCACACAACCGGCGCCGTATATGCCGGCTTTTTCCGGATCGTTGATCACGAAACCGTATTCATCCGCCGCCACTTCGGGTGCGCCGGCTATGTCGATTTTGTTGGGAACCATGCCGGTAGCCAGGACCGCCATGTCAAAGGTCATGCGAAGCTGCTCGCCTGTCCGTGTGTTTTCACCTTCCAGCAGCAGGTTGCCGGTCGCCTCATCCTCTGAAATATTTGCAATTTTACTCTTGATGAATTGAATCTTTTCGTCTTCCTGAACCTTGGTGTAAAAATCTTCCAGACGATCCAGCGCGCGGATATCAATGAAAAATATACTGATATCGCAATCAGGGTGTCGCTCCCGTACGTAGGTGGCCTGTTTCATGGATGCCAGACAGCAGATACCGGAGCAGTAGGGCAGATGGTTTTCATCACGGGAACCCGCACACTGAATAAAAGCGATATTTTTCACCTCTTTACCATCCGAGGGTCTGAGAATCTTGCCCTGTGTGGGTCCGTTGGGAGATGCCATACGTTCCATCATCACATTGGTGATGACGTTCGGGTATTCACCAAATCCGTAGTAATCGATTTTTTCCGCTTCATAGGGATTCCAGCCGGCGGCCCAGACCACCGCACCCACGTTCAGATCAAAGGTGGATTCCGCCATATCCAGCTCAATGGCGCCATACTCACAGACTTCCTGACATTTCTTGCCGTCCTCTGTTTCCACAATGGAAGGATCAATCACATACCGCATGGGAAAGGCAAATTCATGGGGAAGATAGGCAGCTTTGATTTTGTCCATACCGAAATTGAAGGTGTTGTCGATTTCAGCTTCACAAGCGTCACTGCACTTTCCGCAACAGGTGCATTTATCGTTTACATAGCGGGGTGACAGCTTGATGGTCACATTGTAGTTCCCCTCAGATCCCGAAATATTTGCCACTTCCGCCATGGTAAAAAACCGGATTTTCGAATTTTGTCTCATGCGCCGGAAATTGATTTCAAGACCGCAATTGGGCGGACACAGCTTGGGAAAATACTGATACAACTGAGCCACGCGTCCCCCCAGGTACGGATTCTTTTCAACCAGCACCACGTCATAACCGGCCTCGGCCGCTTCCAGAGCGGACGTAATGCCGCTCATGCCTCCGCCAACCACCAGTATACTCTGGTTCGTCGTTTGTACATCTGCCATTGTCTCCTCCAGCGTTGTTGTTTTTAGCTGTTAGCTCCTAAAGTTGAACCCCTCCTCGCTCCTAATCTTCAGAAAGCGAGATGGAGCAATACGTATCTCGTCAATAACCATTTTGCCCTAAAATGAACATTAACCAAATACGCACAAGACACGTTGCGCATTGATGCCCAGCGACCATGCTTTCCAAACACTGCGGCGCTACCGCACATTAACAAAATGCTCCAGGCATCAAAAAGACGCCTGGAGCAATTGTTAAACGGTTTCAGCGATTACACACCGGGAATGTTCCAAACGTCTTTCTTGGACATTTCCCATTCGCCGCTTGCGGGATCAAGTCTGCAATTGGCGAAGCAGTGCCAGTTTTCTTCATCCATCTTGGGTGTATCCGCACGGAAGTAATATCCGGGCCAACGGGTTTCGTCACGGAACAGCATGGTGCGCACATGGGCTTCAGCCTGTGCCATGCGGTGCTGATTTTCCCAGCACCTTTCCAGTTCGTAGATACCCTCGGCAGCCAGTTTCTCGGCATCTTCCTTCAGGAAAACGAAGAGTTCCAGAGCTCTTTCGAGATTCGCCTTGCTGGTCTTGAAGGCCGCGGTCACGCCGCCGGCGTACTCATCCATGATCTTCTGCATGCGATCCATGAACGCACGCCACAGGATGTAGTTGGGGTTGATGGAAGGTTCGGTGGTAATGTTGCAGAATTCCTGGTAACGATCCAGAGGCGCCAGAATCTTGGCTTTCAGATCGTCGATCACGGCCGCATCCACGCTGGGCTCGGCACCCTTTTCCACGATATACTTGATGGCGGATTTACCGGTAATACGGCCTTCCGCGTGGGAACCGGAGGAGAACTTATGGCTGGAAGCACCGGAAGCATCGCCGGCTGCAAACAGACCATCCACCGTGGTCATCTGGGAATAACCCCATTTGTAGGGGGTGTCCATATCTTCGGGGCCGCTCACCCAAGCACCGGAAGCACCGGAGTGGGAACCGATGAAGTACGGCTCACAAGCGGCGATTTCGGAGTGTTTCTCTTCAGGTTTGACGTTCATGGCCGCCCAAAGATGAGCCTGGGAAATGGTCATATCCAGGAAGTCTTCCCATGCTTCCGACTCCAGTTCTTTCACTTTTTTCTTGTAGCCCTTGGGGTCATCCTTGTAAGCATCGGCGATCTTGCCCATGGCTTCGGCGGTTTCCATGTACAGGGGACCCAAGCCCGCATCCACATCCAGCATGCCCAGGTAGTTCCTGAGGTTGGCCGGAATCGGTTTTGCCAGGCCATAAGGCGCCCAGTTATTGAGTTCCTCTTTCCTCACCACCATGTACTCGCCGCCTTCGGCGCTGATGGCGCGGGATTTGAACAGGAGGAACCATGCCCCCACAGGACCGTACGCATCTTTGAATCGGACGGGAATGAAACGCACTTCCTGACAAGTCATCTCGGCACCGGCCTTGATGGTAAAGTAGGCGCTGGAACCGGAGTTAAACGGAGGATACCAGGAACGTCCAAAACCTTCGCCCACGGAACGGGGACGGAACACGTGCACCGCACCACCCATGGTGGCGACCGTCGCTTTGGCCTTGAATACGTAGAATTTTTCTTCACGGGTGCTGAAACCGACAGCGCCCACGCACTTGTTGCCGTCCAGAAGCGGTTCTACGATGAAAACGCGCTCGTAAATCTCGCCACCCGCATCGGCGATGGCGTTCTTGGCGGCTTCCGCGATGAGAATCTTATAGGACTCACCGTTGATCATGAGCTGCCAGCGGCCTTCATGCACGTACTTGCCGTTTTCATCCAGCCAGATTTTGAGGCCCCATTTTTCAAACAGGTGGACTGAGGAGTCCACGTGACGGGCAATGTTGAAAACCAGGTCTTCACGGGAGATGCCCATGAGGTCCTGACGCACGTAGCGGACGTAGTCTTCACAGGTGTTGTCGCCGTCTCTTACGCCCACGTACTGGTTAATGGCGGAAAGGCCCATGGCCACGGCGCCGCTTCTATCCAAAGCCGCTTTGTCCACCAGGGTAACTTTAAGGTTGTTTTTCTTTGCCCAATAGGCGGCTTCAGTGGCCACACCACAGGCTGAGAATCCCCCACCGAGTATCAGGAGGTCTGTGCTGACTTCTACTGTTTCAAAATTTGCCATGTCTAAAATACCTCCCCTCTCTATATTGTGGGAACATCGACGCCCAGAGATGCGGGCTCGGTTGCCAGATTTTGGCTGCTCAGATCATCCTGGGTTTCAAAACCGCCCAACGGATCCGCTGAACCTTCTTCGGTGGTCCGGATGGGGAACTTAAACCTTTTCAGGCTGCCATCGCGAAATTTCACTGTCCACATAATATCCTCGGAACCGCGAAGCGGCGTACAGCTAGCGCCCAAAGGAATAAAATCGGCGTAACCACGAACATCCATGGCCTGCTGCGGGCAGATTTTGACACAGCACTGGCACTCCCAGCACATGGAAGGATCACGGTTAAATGCCTTCATTTTATCTTTATCCAGCAACATGAGGTCGTTGGGGCAAATGTACATACAAGCCGTCTTGTCCTGCCCTTTGCAACCATCGCATTTTTCTGCAATTACGAAACTTGGCATTAGAATACCTCCTGATTCAACAATTTAATTACGGTAAACGATGTTACGATCAAAAGCGGTTGATCTAGTAAGTTACGACGCTTACACCTCCTTTCTGTGTAATAAAGGTCCAAACAGCTGCCGGCCGGAAAAAAACGGAACATCTTTGGCCGAAAATCTTCATCCATACCATGACAAAATGCACTTGCTTGCTATCTCAGAATAAAGAATTCTGCTCTCATATTTCGGTCTAGAATAGACTTTGTGCATTTTGGAACAAGCACCTTTATATCCAATTTTCTTGAGGTGTCAAGGAAAAATGAGCAAATATTTCAAGATTCGCAAAAAAAGTACCCCCATCAGCTTAAGTGCCATTGGGGGGTGGCGAATTGAAAGGAGCAACCGATTGTTAATACGGTTGAATCTTTACTTTTCACGCTTAACGTTTCTCACGATTTTTCTGTGCCGGCCGCACAACTGTTTAAGGGGCCCGCCAAGTCCCTTGGTTGCCCGGTGGATTCCAGCACACTGCTCCAAAAACGGCCCGCGGAATCGATTCGCTTACGCCTTGAAACCGCCAGGGGAATCGGCACGTGGGTATATTCGGAGTCCCAATAGCCCACCACCATATTGGTTCGGCCCGCCATGCCCGCATGTACGGCATTGTGCCCCAGCAACAGGCAAAATACGGAATCCTTGGGGTTTGCGGGGACACTGCGGATGATGTAGCTTGGATCAATATATTTCAGCTGAATCTCCATCCCCTCACGCTTGAAATACGCCTTGATTTCATCTCTCAGGAAAACACCGATATCGCCGAACCGGATGTTCCC
>ADZZ01000159.1 GCA_000179315.1 delta proteobacterium NaphS2 | reverse complement strand
TTTTTCCAGATCCAGGTCAATACCACATTGGCGAATTCGATGTAGGCAATGTTGAAATCCGCCGCAATTTCATCGAAATAAGCCACCGCCTTTTTCTTGCTTTGTTTCAGCCCGCTTTTTTTATCGGCCGCGTTGGTTGTGATGGCTTCGATGACGTTCGGGTCCCGCAGCACGGTTTCCCTGAACTGCTGTCGCGATTTCAGAACCGGTCCCAAAATGACCCTTTTCTGTTGATCAATGCCGTCAAGCAGTGTCTTTTTGACAGCGGCGGTTGTCTCTTCCAACGGGACCTCGGGTGGGGTTGTTTCCAGATGTTCTTTGAGATTAATGGGTTCCCCGAAATCGATAAATGCGCGACGGTTGTGTCTGAAGAAAAGAATAATCTTCCTGGGAAAACCGATTCTGTCTTTAAATCCAAAGAAAATATCGAAAAAGCCCTGCCGGCTTTTTTCAGGGGTCTTCTTGTAGGTGATCAATTGGGGGACTACAAAAATGGGGCGTGTCATTTTTTTCTGGGTTTCCAACAGAAAGGCCAGTGAGTCCTGTTCAGAATAGATGAAATGCCGTGTAAATCCAACGGGATCCACCAGACAGATGAGTGCGGAGGCGCCTTCGGAAATGGCTTTTTCAAAATAGCCGGTTTTAAACGGGCTGGGAAAGCGGCCTTCTCTTATAAGGCCCGTTAGGTAGAATTTGAAAACATTGAAAAGCTCGCTCAAAGGAAGGACAAGTGCCATGTTCAGGTCGAATGCAATTTTAGGGTAGGGCAGGCGACTGGTCAGAAAACGGTAATGGTAGAGGAGAAAGTCCAGGCGACCTCTGTATTTCACGGCATAGACCACCGTTCCCTGGCGGTTCATTTCCTTTAATCTTTGCGTCATGCTCTCGTTATAGCGCACTCTTTTGAATAGCCTGAAGAGTACCCAGTTCAAAAGAAACCGCGGTTTGTAATCGACCACAAAGGGAAAATGTGCTTTTTTGTTCTTCATCTGGTTTCCTACAAGAATTTACACTGTCCAATTAGGCACATCACAGTCAGCCTGTAGAGATAATTTCCAATGAATCGTACAATTCATGGAAGATTCTGGCAAGACCAAATGTTTTGCCCTATTTCAGGGTTCAAGAAGTTTTTGATTGAAAGTTTGCATCGTTTATTGCAGCGCTTCATAGGGTGGTTGTTGACAAAAGCAATTGTATGGTTAAAAATAACAGCCAATGAAGCTTTTCAGCCCGGCTGAAAATTCCCGGAGGGAAATTATGTATAAACCTATGTCCATATCCGGTCTAACGGTTGACCCCATCACCAACAGTCCCATTGTTATCCTCAAGGAAATCGATGGGGACGGTACCCTTCCCATATGGATCGGTTTGCTGGAAGCGACTGCCATTGCCAGTGAACTGGAAGGCATCAAGTTTTCCAGGCCCATGACCCATGACCTGTTGAAGAATATCATGGACATGGTAGATATCAAGGTCAGAAAAGTTGAAGTCTGTGATTTGAAGGACAACACCTATTACGCGCGCATCAATTTCCTGTTTAACGGTCAGGAAATGTCTATCGATGCCAGGCCCAGTGATGCCATTGCGCTCTCTCTTCGGCTGGATGCCCCTATTTTTGTTTCAGAAGAAGTCATCAACCGATCGACCCAGATTGATCTGAAAGCCGAGGCCCAGGACAAGACTGAAAAAGGTAAGAAATGGCAGGAAATTCTGGAAAGCCTGGATCCTGACGACTTCGGAAAATACAAAATGTGAAAAGCGGGTTCACGACGATATAACCGATTACACCCTTTCCGGTTCCCGCATGCCCACGCGTGGAACCCATGCTACCCGCAAAAGCCGCTTCGTGGCTTAATCCATGACCGTTTCTAACAAAAGAAAGTTTTTCTATCTTCTTGGCGCCTCCGTTGTTTTGTTCTGGCTGGTGATGGTCGGTCTGCTGGTTCGAAAGACGCAATTTCAGGGAAACGATCAAGTGTCGGGCGTTTCCGCCCAGGCCGGAACCATCGACCGTTCTCAGCATGAATGGATGGAGATCTATCTCAAAGGCAGGAAAGTCGGCTTCTCTGAAACGCGGGTGAGTCCTTTGGGTGAGGGACAACTCATTGAAGAAAAGATGATACTGGCCTTGAACCTGATGGGACAGCCAAATGTCATGCGTATGTCCACCCGAGCCGTTTTGGATGAAGACTATGCCCTCAAGCGGTTTCTGATGATCATTGATTCCGGCGTCGTGCGATTCCGCGTATCGGGAAAAGTTGAGAGTGACCGCATCCTTGTTGAAACAGGCGAAGGCGATAAAATAAGAAAACATTCGATTCCCGCCGATGGTCCGCTGACCATCGGTGCCGGACTTCCAGGATTTTTCAAGGGGAGGACCATCAAGGTCGGCGATACGTTTGGATTCTCCATGTTTGATCCTTCGGTCCTTGCCCATCGGGATGTGGCGATAAAGGTCACCGACAAAACGCTCATCTCCTTAAACGGCAAGAAATATGCCGCATTTCGTCTGGAAGCCAAGGTCTGGGGTCAGTTGCTGGTTTTCTGGTTGAATGAAGATGGGGTTTTGTTGAAGGAAGAAGGATTCATGGGATTGACCCTGGTTCGTTCCGACCAGGCACATGCCCCCTTTGACGTGGATGGCTCTGCCGGGGCCGATCTTTACGATGCTGCCGCCATATCCGTAAAGCGCACGCTGGATCGTGCACGTGATATCACCTATCTCAAAGTCAAAGTGACGGGGCTTCGGGATACCGGTTTTGATCTTACCGTGTTAAACGAAAACAGGCAAAAACTTAGAGGGAATGTTCTTGAGATAACACAGGAAATCGTCCCTCGCCGTCCCCCGTGGAAAAAAGGGTCCGCAACCGGGATGACTCCCGACTTGAAAGCTTTTCTCTCGCCGGAAATCAACATTCAGAGTGACGACGCTGCCTTGTTGAAAAAGGTGCGGGAAATTGCCGGGGATGAAGATGATGGACGCGTCGTCGCCCGAAAGTTGATGGCATGGGTCTATGAAAATGTGGAAAAACGACCGGTTGCCAGTGTGCCTGATGCCCTGTCGGTTTTGGGAACGAAGGTGGGCGACTGCAACGAACATGCGGTGTTATTGACGGCGTTCCTCAGGGGTGCGGGCATACCGGCACGGGAGTGTGTGGGGATCGTTTATTCGGACAACCGCTTTTTCTACCATGCCTGGACTGAAGCCTGGCTGGGCCGGTGGATTTCCATGGATGCCACCCTCAATCAGATGCCCGTGGATGCAACGCACATCAAGCTGGTCCACGGCGGGCTGGACAGACAGGCGGAGCTTATGGCGCTTATGGGCAAACTGAAGCTGGAAATCGTGGATTATACGCATGATTAAGCTGATCGATCTTTCCAAAAGGTATAAATCCCTTCGCGCCGTCGACGGGATCAATCTGGAGATACCGTCCGGAGCCCGGTTTGGCTTTCTGGGGCCCAACGGCGCGGGTAAGACAACCACCATCAAGATGATGGCCGGTGTTCTGATGCCCAGCGATGGCCGCATCATCATTAACGGTCGCGATATGGCAAAAGAGCCGGTCGCCGCCAAACAGTGTGTGGGGTTTATCCCCGATCGGCCCTTTCTCTATGAAAAGCTCACGGGTTTCGAATTCTTGCAGTTTGTGGCGGGATTGTACGGCCTTTCAAGCAACGGAAAGCTGAAACACCGTATTGAAGGATTGCTGGATCTTTTTGGCCTGGCCCGGTGGGGAGAAGAGTTGATTGAAGGGTACTCCCACGGCATGAAACAACGTCTGGTCATGTGCGGGGCCCTGGTGCACCGCCCCAAAGTGCTCATCGTGGATGAGCCCATGGTGGGCCTGGACCCGAGAGGCGCCAGACTGGTCAAAGATATTTTCAAGGATCAGGTGGAAAAGGGTGCGACGCTTTTCATGTCAACCCATTCTCTCGATGTGGCCCAGGAGATCTGCGATGAAATCGCCATTATCGAGGACGGGCGCCTCATTGCCCGAGGAACTGCTGAAGCGCTTCGCCGGCAGGCCGGCGTGGACGGTACGCTGGAGGAGGTCTTTCTGAGACTGACCCGGGAGAAGGACGAATAGTGGCATCCCTCGAACTCCCCACAATTCCCGGAATTGAGAGTTGAGATAATCTAACATGCTCTTTTTTCGTAAAATGGCTTGCATGCCATGGATACGGTGTGTCGTTGGCTGAAACCGCAAGACAACTGAGCGTGAAATAGGGTACTAAGATGCTAAAAACCTTACAAATATTGGTGCAAAAACGTTCCTGAACCAATCTTTCTCCAAACAGGAAAGCAGTATGATTCTGTGAATAACTCACATAGGCAATACGCAAAGGCAACAACCCGAGCAACAACCCTACGCACCCACGGTCCTGCCCTTCCAAATCAATTCGATTTTCGTTCTAAACCTCTTACCCAAAAGCTTTGATCCCATCAAATGTTGGCAGAAATTGGCCGCCCGCAAAAGTGCATAAGAGGTTCACCCAAAATTCAGTCAATCCAGGACACCAGGTATAACGCTAATGTCACGCCTTGCTCGCTCCTGATAGTGGCTCCCTCCATATCGGTTAACTGCTTCGCATTCCTAAAAAATTCCTCGATAACCCATCTGTTGCTATAAGCGGAAATAATCTTGGTGGCCTCCCAGGTGAGTTCATTCGTGAGAAGATATTTGGTGGTTTGCTTGGTTGGGTCAACGCTTTGAACAATCCTATGTTTTCCCGCAATAGAGTTCAGCCTCGCCGTGATCACTTTGGTATGATAAAGAACCTTTTCCTTTTGCATCTGAGAAAAAATGGGTGCATACGAGGTTCCTGACAGAATCTTAGAGCTGCCCCGACCTCATTTGGGGGCGATTTAGCATAACGCTTTGAAATAAAAGAAAAAGAAAAAGCCGGACATCCGACTATGCTTGAAATAATATCTCATGGGAAAAAACGCGATATGAAAAGGAGGAATTTATGTCCCCTTGTGCAGTTCACGTACTGCCCCATGAATCCCCTTTTCTGTTGGCTTTGATGTTTCATGACATTTATGGGAGTGAATCATGAACCATCGTTCGCCAAATGTCCAGGTTTTCCTGAAATTTATTTGCAGTTTTGGCATCTTTTTTTAAAAAAAACCTCCATAATGCGATTTTCGCGCATTTTTCATGCCATAGCTTTACGAATGGCAAATCTCAAGTTACACTGATATTGGGCCTTTCAGCAGCGAGCGGGAATTGCTGTTGGAACAGAGTCTCTCCGGTGCAAGTCCCTTATGCCCACCACCCACCACGCAGGGTTTCATCTTGATGATGTCCGGCTAACCGCATACAGTTAAGCAATGGGATGTCCTTTGATTCAGAAAGAGACGGAAGCTGATGCAAACATGGTAAACGGGGCACCCGTCTCATAGCTTGAGCCAAGGGTTTTGTAATCCGCCGTATTGATAATGCCGATGTATTCTTTGTTGAAAATATTGGTAAAGGAAAGGGAAACCGCCAGTTCTTTCATCTTTATAGAGGGGAAGGCCGAGGTATAGGTGATATTAAAATCAAAAAGGACGGCACCATCAATTTTTTCCTCGTGCAAGATATCCCCGTAACGGCTTGAGGTATAGCGAACAACAGGAGAAAGGGTAAAATCGCCGATGTCATAGCTTAAAATTCCTTTTACCAGGAATTCGGGGGCATCCGGCACCTGGTTGCCCTCTATGGGGATCGTGTTGCCGGCGCTGTCATAGATGTCCTGGGAAAAATAGAACCGGTTGTACGAAAAAGAACCGTAGAGCGAAAAATTCCTTATGGGAAGGAGCCCCGCTTCCAGCTCAAAACCATAGGCATCCGCATCAAAAACCGTCGCAGGGTAAGTGACGCCCAGGGAATCGTCATAGTAGGTAGCCGCTTTATTTGTATGCCTGCCGTAATAAATGGTGGGAACCACATAGAGTTTTTCGGTGATATAGCGCAATCCCAAATCAAAGTTGTCGGCAATTTCCATCTCCTGGGTATCCCACAGATCCTGCAGCGTGATGCCCTTGGCGTAGAAGGCCTTTTTTTGAGAAATGAAATAGGGGTAAAGGGCCACACTGATACCGTAATTTCTGCCGTAAGAAAAATAGGTGCTCAAGGAATCCGTCAGCATGTAACTGACACCGAAGTTGGGCAGAACTTTGCTGAAATCCTTTGAAGCCGCACTGGCGTTGGCTTCCACGGACGTGGCCATGCCCAGTGCCGCGTTGTAACTCACATCCCCGATCCCGGTTGTATTGTAGGTGGTAATTTGGGGCATTTCATATCGAAGGTATTTAATGCCCCCTTCAAACTTGAATCGACCGACGGCATATTTTCCCGACACAAAGGGCATGTGCTGACGATGTTCCGAAGTATTTGAAAGAAGCTGCCATTTGTCGAAGGTAAGGCCCGTGTCGCCGACCTTATAAAGCTTCCAGGAAGTGGGGGGACCCGGCCTTTCCTGTTCAAGATAGAAATAGCCCACATTCAAACCCGCAGAAAGTGTCTTCAGGGAATACTGGCTCAAAATGCCGGTAAGGTCGTGGTCAATATCCCACCTTCGGACCCGGTTCTGACCGTTTTTCATGGTGATGGTTTCAAGATAATAGCCGTCGTCTTTCCAGTAAAAGGGTTTCACGGATATGCTGGAATTATTATCAAACGAATACTCAATATTTGCGAAGATGTTATAGTCCTGGAAATCAGTTTTGTTGTAACCGTAATAGAAATAGTCTGAGCTATCATCGGTATAGTCGAAATTGTAATTGTCACTCAGGGAGGACGCGCGCTGGTAGTTTAGAGGCCTGTAGGTATTGACCTCGGCTTTGTTGTAAATGGAAAAGGCTTCGATGTTGAGGCCGTCGCCCACCTTTTGGGTCACTCCCACCATGGCGTTGTTTCGGTTGACGTCCCCCTTCCCTTTCCACTTGTCGCCGAAGGTGTTGGAATAGGACAAAAACCCGGCGGTACCGGAAGAAAAGGTGCCGGAATCAAGTCGCGCAAATGTCCTTCTGAAATTATGGGTACCCAGTGCCTGCTTCAGGTCGAACGAAAATTCCGTGCCGGACCTTTTGACCTCCATATCGATTTTGCCGCCGATATTCGTGAAGCCGAAACCCTTGTCCGCGGGAACCCCGCCCTTGTAGATGGCAATACTTCGAAAGTTTTCCAGATCGAAAATATTGGCGCCCCCGCCCGGTCTGCCGGTGACCGGAACATTCTCCACGTTCGTAGGGGTGGCGGGATTTCCCCCGCCGGTGGGTTCGATCCCCCTGAACCGAAATGATTCGTGATAATTGCTGATATCCGCAAGACCAAAGGGATCGACGCTTTGCTGATTCACCGATGGAATTAAGGTAATAGCCTTCGGTACCGACATTTGCACGCTAGGCCCCATCGCCGCGATACCTTTTTCCGTGATTTTTGTTTTGGTGTTGGTTTCCGTGAACAGCGGCCCTACGAAATCCTCCGCTTCGAATTTGTCGGTCACCACCACCTCCGGCAATGACGTCACATCTTCCTCCCCGAAAACAGGTGCAGCCAAAAAAGACAACCCCATCCAAATGGCAATCAAATTGATCCGTTTCATTTACTGCTCTCCTCCGTATGTTGAAAGCATTCGCAAGATTTTGAAATGGAATATTCTATTTTGGAATATGATGTCAAGACAATCCTGAAAGTTTATACGGACAATAATTGTTTTTTATGAAAAGAAGATGATTAAGGAGGGGTTTTGCTGCCGCAAATAATCAGTGAAAAAACACTTCCTCAATTTACCATGGCTTGTCCCATCAGCTTCGCCGATGCGCGCACGGAAACGGTAAACGCAAAAAATGCCCCGAAATCCTGAGCCGCCCTCAGAAATTGTCAGCCTATCTGAGAATTAATCCGTATCCGCTTGCTTCGCCAGCTGTGCCGCCAGATGAACAATCTCCTCCCCCTGCTCCAGGCCTTCAATGAATCGATGGGGTATACCGCGGAAACCGGCCTGGGCACCCGATAGGGCACCTGTCAAAATCGCTCTGGCCTGGTTCTGGCCGCCGCCGTTTATGGCGTGGAGGACGGCCGATTCAAAATCATCGGTAAACCGGGCCGCCAGGTAATAGGCGGACGGCATCCCGTAGACCAGGGACACCTTCCAGGCGGGTTCAATGGAGATATCGGGGTCCTTGGCGGCCCTGGCAATGAACGATGGGGTCAGCAAGGCATCGGGTGAAGCAGACCTTCCGACGCGCGATGGTTCACGTGCCCCTTGTTTGGGCGGCTTCAGGCGGTCCAGGGTGACGGCATGAAAGGGGAGATCTCCCTCTTTAACCAGTTTCCACAGCGTGTTGGAAATGCTCGGATCAAAAGGATCACCCAGCACCAACCGACTCAGAACCGCACCGTAGGCGACGGTCATGGAGAGAAGCATGTCATCCGTCTGAGTGAGACGTGCATTTTCTTGAATACTCCGTGCCAATCGGGCGGGCTTTTTGGCAAATCGGATGGCCAAGGCAAGGGTTCGTTCAATGGCTTCGGTGGTATCCGCATTACTGCCGGTATTTTCCCAGGAAGCCTTCTCTAACATCCGCTTTTTCCACGCCCTACGGATGGATTGGCTGGTATAATTGCCGGGACCGCTGTATAGGGTGCCATCCAGCTGAGTGAAAAGCTGTTCTTCAAAATGACGGCAGAACGCCCCGTGATCGTATTCACCCTGCTCAACCAGGGATTCCGTCATCAATTTGAGGATATATCCCGCCTGGGACGACTGCCCGGCTTTACAGCCGTAATGGTATCTTCCGGGCTTTGGATCCGTGTAACCGGTAATCCACTCTCCGTAATCACGCCGCATTTCTTCAAGGTCATAATACCAGTGCGGGCCAAGGCCCAACGCATCACCGATAAAGGCACCCACCAAGGCGCCTTTGGCTCTATCCTGAAAGGTCTTCCGGGTCATGAAATTCTCCTTGTGAATATCATTTTCGCCACATGCTGCATCCAGGCACTATCTCACTTGGACGCATTCAAAAAAGTCCTAAGCAATGTTCTCATTATCAATTTATGAAATGGTTTCACCGGTGCAAAATACAATCTCCCTCCAATGAATCAATATAATCGATCCCAACATTAAATTCAAAGCCAACCGAAAAGGCCCCGGTTTTGGCTAATAATATTCAAAAGGGTTTCGAAAGCAGACCCTTACGCCCATCTGTTCGAAAAGGCGCAGCAGTCCGTACCGGGTTCGGTGCAGGAAAACAAAGTTGGTGTTCAGGTATGCGTGTTTTCTGAAGTCAAAGGCCTGGGACATCAGTTTCTTTCCGGTGGCGATGAAACGGGGATTTTTTTTGAAATCAAAATATTCGTCCTCATAGAGCCTGCCGAGCCACTGGGCCATCTCCGTCAGTTTTTCGGGTGCAGGATTGGTTCCAAGCCATTGATTAAGGGGCATACCGTCCATATATTGGGCCGCAAGAACCGTATCCGTGCTGAAACCAGGGCCCGATTGATGGGCGGTACCTGATGGTAGGACTTCTGAAGTTCCTTGGTAATTTCAGGCGGCGCAACCAACAGAATGGATGGTACGGCCATCCCTAATTCAAATGAGGTTTTTGCGGGAAAATGGCGACTGGGCATCAACGCTTTTCCACGTGCGCGTCCTGGCCAGGGAATCAACGGCTTTCAAGGGTGTGGGGATAGGGCATTTATAATGGCATCAACTGAAAACGGCTTTCCATGGGCCGGATAGACGCGTTTGGCCCCTTTTGAAAGGAGGCGTTTCCAGCTTTTTCGGACTTCTTCCATGTTTTCCGCAAGAATCGGCAAACCGGGTCTAACGCGCAAGGGGAATCCGCTCATGGCCAGATCTCCCACAAAGGCCTCGCCGGTGTTCAGAAGCACGCTGACCGACCCTTTGGAGTGTCCCGGCGTGGCAAGGACGCTCCCCGGAATCCCATAATCGGCCAGGGATCGTTCTTCATCATCCAGCACCACATCCACCGTGCTTTTTGGAACATGAATGCGCGGCAGAAACAATGCCATGATTCTCACAAAGAGCTTGCCCCAGAGGGTCACGCCCGGAGGCGTTAGGATCCGTGATTTTTCCAAACAGTCCTTTTCATCCCGATGCATGGCGATTTGAGCGCCGGTAATCTCCTTGATTTCCGCGGCGGATCCGATGTGATCCCAATGTCCGTGGGTCAGCACAATCAATGCAACCGTTTCGGGTTTCAGTGAAAGTTTTTCACAGGCCGCCACAAAACGCCCCGAGTTCTTCGGCGCACCGCCGTCTATTAGAATGGTCCCTTCACCTTGAACGATGTAGCTATTATCGGGTCCCAAGGGAACCGTATGAATACGTACCGTCATTTTTTCCTTTTTGTAAGACCTCGTTTCCTGGGCATCCCCATGTCACAAACCATAGCTTCTATTTCATGAGGTTCCGCGCGGCGGCGGTAATCCGTTCGATGTTGGGCAGGGCCGCGCGCTCGCGTACCGGATCGAAGGGAATCGTTCCCTCGACGGCGACACGGGCGTAGCGCGCCGTCAGCCCGGCTTCCAGGAGCGTGGCTGCCAGCTCACCGCTCAATCCGAAATCACGGTAGTCCTCGTCCACCACCAGCAGCCGTCCCGTGCGCGCCACATCTCCCGCCACGGTATTGCAATCAAGGGGAGCGACGCTGCGAAGGTCGAGAACGCTCGCGCTGATGCCCTCCCGTGACAGCACTTCTGCGGCTTCCGCAGCCCGATGGATTCCGACGCCGACACCTGCCATGGTCAGGTCCGAGCCCCTTCGGCGCACGGCGGCCTCACCGAATTTAATGGGCACCCAGCGGTCGGGGACCTCACCTTGCCGGCCCCCGACCGGAATGTCATAGGAAACCGTCGATCGTCCGCCCGACCCGAGATAATCAAGCCAATCCTCGGACAGAAGTTGGTGCTCAAGGAAAACCACCGGGCCATCATCGGCGATGGCCGCGGTCAACAGTCCGCCCGCATCGGCCGGCGTCGAGGGGGCAACCACCTTGATCCCCGGAATATGCGCCAACCACCCCCACAAGGCCTGTTCATGCTGTCCGCCGTCGCCGTAGCCACCGCCGCAGCCGGCACGAACGACCATGGGTACCTGCCACCGGCCGCCGGAAAAGGCCTCGATCTTTGCAGCGTGGTTGATGAGTGCGTCTGCTGCCACGGCCACAAAGTCGATCATGATCAACTCGGCAACCGGTCGCAGACCGGCCATTGCCGCGGCGACCGCGGCGCCGAGAAAGGCTGACTCGCTGATGGGCGTTTGGCGCACCCGATGCTTCCCGAAACGTGCGAAGAGATTCATACGGAGTGCCTGAACATCTTCCCCGAAGATCACCACGCGCTCGTCGGACGTCATGGCCTGAGCCAAGGCATCCTCGATGGCCTGTGCGTATGTCATTTCCCGCATCGGGAGGACTCCTTTTCGTTCGCTGTTTCCGACGTCAATGCCTTGTCGACGGCATCCTTTACGATCCCTTCGACCTCATGCTCCAACTTAACCAATGCTTCCGAGGTGATCGTAAGGCGTTTGCGCAGTCTCCGTACAGGGTCATGGGCAGGTCCCAACTCCGTGCGCACGGCGCGCCCCAGCATGGACGTGATCTTGCCCAAACTCGCAACCCGTTGAGCCATGGGCGCACCCTCGGCGCTTCTGGCGGCGGCAACCAGCGGGCCCAACCGCGGCTTCAGTTGGGCCAGTGGGCTGCGGGCCATCCGTACGAGCGGATCGCCAAGGAAGTGTCCCTCCGGCCGGGTACAGGTTGCCCGCAAGAAGGCAGGCCCCCTCCCCCGGCGGGCACGGTCGATCAATTCGCCTGCCACGCGCCAGACCATCTCTGCGTCCGCACCGTCAACCGACCTGCCCGACACGCCGAGCCCACGCGCCCGCATCTGGAGGTCACCACCGGTGACCGATGCCGAAGCAGTTGTGATGGCCATGCCATTGTCCCGGCAGACAAAGAGAACCGGCAGGTCCCAGGCGGTCGCCAGGTTCATCGCCTCCATCAGCATGCCCTGGTTCATGGCGCCCTCGCCAAAAAACGCCACCGCAACCGTACCTGGACGCAGTTGCTGCGCTGCGAGGGCGAACCCACAGGCCGCGGGTCCGGCGGCACCGACGATGCCGGAAGAGGCCGCCAGGTGTTGCTTCGAGAACAAGTGCATGTGACCGCCATTGCCGCAGCACAAACCGTCGACCGATCCCATGCACTCTTTGACGATGGCGGCCGGGTCCACGCCGCGCAGGACCATGCCGGCAGTGCCGCGATGGTCCAAGGCAACGGCGTCGCCGTCTCCCAGATGGTCGAGCACACCGGCGTTGATGCCCTCCTCACCGATTCCAAGATGCATCTCGCCGGAAATGCGTCCTTCGTACCAGAGACCGGCGATCGCCTCCTCGACCCGCCGGCAGGTCAGCATCTTGCGATACAGCGCCACGCTATCCGGTTTCATATTCCCTCGCAATTCATCTCTTCAAGGCCGGCCGGAAAGGGATTTTCAGGAGCAAGCCGGTAATCGACGCCCACGGAAGCCAAGAACAGGCGATAACCTACGAGCCCAAGGTGGTTATCGATTTCATAATTTCAACCCATTGATCAAAGGTCGACGGTTTGGTGATAAATAATTTCGCGCTGGCTTTCATGGCAAAGGAAACGTCCTTTTCCTCCCGGGATGTCGTCAAAATGGCAATGGGGATATTGCGTAAGCCTGGGTTCGCCTTAATCTCCAAGAGGACCTCCCGCCCGTCTTTACGGGGCATATTGAGATCCAGCAAGATCACATGGGGGAGCCTTTGCGGTCCGGGACGGGCACACGCCGAAAGATACTCCATGAGTTTCATTCCGTCCTCAACGCAGGAGAAAACGTCTCCTGTTCCACACGCTTCGAAAGCCTCTCTCGCCAGGAAGCAGTCATCTTCATCATCATCCGCCATTAGAACGGTCTTTGGATCGTCGACGCTCACGACCACTCCTCTTTCCTGTTGAATTTCACAGGGAGTCTGACGATGAAAGTCGATCCTTCCCCGGGTCGGCTCTCTGCCCTGATGCTCCCCCGTGCCACTCAACGATTTTGCGGCACAGGGCCAATCCCATTCCCGTGCCTTCGTATTCTCTTCTGCTGTGCAGTCTCTCGAAAGGCTTGAATATACGCTCGGCAAACTGTTGGCCGAATCCGATGCCGTTATCTTCCACAAATATATCACACCGGTCCCCGCCGTCGCGTTTTGCGTAGATGCTGATTCGAGGACTCGCCTCGCCATGGAATTTCAAAGCATTGCCGATCAGATTTTGAAAAAGGCGAAATATCTGGTCTTCATCGGCCTCGATGCCGGGCATGTCGTCGATCGCGACCATTCCGCTGAATATCTGGATCTTCCTTAAAGGCTCCTGCAGATCGTGGGAAGCGACAAAAGCAAAATCCTGCAGTTCTTCATTGAGCCTTTCCAGCTTCGCCGCATACCGTATCAGGGCCTTATTCGACACCTGCAATTCGGCGGTCCGCTCACGGACCCGCTTCTCCAGTTCCTCATGGGATCGGCGAAGCCCGTCCTGCGCCTTTCGCTGCTCGGTGACGTCATGAAATACGAGCACTACACCCATTATGGTGCCGCTTTTGTCCCTGATGGGAGCGGCGCTGTCCTCTATGGGAATCTCCCGCCCGTCGCGAGCGATGAGAGCCGTATGATTGGCCAAGGCGGCAAAGCGACCTTAATGGCTGCCCCAGGGCAAATCCCCGATCAAGCCTATTTTTTACCGCATGCCTCATTTTCCGGCCCTCCTGATCCTTGTACGTTGCATCCTCGACCGCGATCCCGGGTTCGTTTTCCATCTCGGGTCCCGTTGGGCGGTGCGCAGTTTGCCACAATTTCGGCTTTTATTCAAGTTGAATTGAAACTCGAAGGGTTTGAGGGGGACATCCATGAAGTCACCATCTATTTCGCCAAAATCGTGCATTAAGCACATTTCAATGACTCTTTTCATATCTAATTCGGGAAATTCATCTTCAATCAAAAATCCGATGGTGGCCATTCGCCATGAATGTTCAGCAACGCTTTCTTGCCGACCATTCGAGCACGCGGTCCAACTCGATAATTGTGTACTTGTTCAGCACAACCTTCTCCTCATCGTATTTGAAGGTATTTAGAAACCCATAGTACTTGTTCGGTGACCAAAATCCGTTGAGCTGATTTAACCCATATGTGGCGACCTCTTCCTTTTGTTCAAACGCCGACAGGGAATAAACATCAAGAAGGACGGATCGATTGATGAAATCCGCGTAATGCCGGATTCCGGGTCACGCCCGGGATGACGTTGAGTGGGGCATCACTATTTCATTTCAGGGAGGAAGGCTTTTCTTGGAGACGGCTGTTACAGCATTTCAAGGTAGGCTTCGATGCGCACCCGAAGCTGCTCCGTGTCGCTTTGGGCGTAATCGGTTTCAAGGTGCAACGTGGGAAACCCGAACTCTTCCTCCATGAACTCATTGACCTGAAAGGCCTCCACATTGTAGGTGTGGCAGGCCTGCCACGTCAGATCGATAACACCTTCCACGCCGAAGCCCCGCACCATTTCCTCAAGCAAATCAAAACGCCCCCCGTTGGGACTCATGACCGAACAGGGTGTTTGAAGGTATTGAGATGCCAGGGCATCCAGAGGGTCCGCGTCTTCATCCACCTGAAAGGTCTTCTTGTAACCGGAACAGTTTTCAAAGGCCACCACATCGGCGCCGGCCTCCTCCACGATTCGCACCACCTTATCGCTGCCGATCCCAACCGGTACGCCGGTTAGGAGAATCCGTTTGCGGCTATTCGATTTCGAATCACGGGGTCGAAAGGCATGTTCCTTCGCCTCGCAGACCATCTCCTCCATCAGAGCGATGCTCTTTTCCTTGTCCGCCAGAAACGCCACTTTGGACAATACTTCCAGCATCTGACTGCCGGTTATGGGTGCCGGTTTCTCCCGGTTGACATCCATCAGGGCTTTTCTCGCGGCCCGCTCCCGGTTTTGAAGCGAAATGGCTTTGCGCAGACGGTGGTGATCGATGGTCACACCGGTCTCGGCCTCCATCAGTTTCTTAAAACGCTCCAGCTCCTCCCGCCAAAAGGGAAGCGCCCCGGCGTCATCCTGGTTCTGAGGCAATTGCAGCACATGGGTGGTCTTGTACCGGTTCAGCAGCTCGAACATCTTCTTTTTCCCGTCGCAGGTGGTATCTCCGATAATACAATCGGAAAAGACGAAATAGGGGCAGGTTTCAAGGACCGCAAAACCGAAACTGCTCTTAATGAGCGGGCACAGGTTGCGCGGCAGGGTCTCTTCGGCGGTTTCAATGGGGTCGTTTTTCGTGCCGCAAAGGGATACGGGAATGGCATCGGCGGCAACTGCGATCTCCGTGGGTGAATAGAGACAGTAAAAGCCGATCACCTTTCTCCCTTCCCCTTTGGCCCGCTCAATATCACCCAGGTTTTCGTCGGAGATCAGCTGCAACTTGTTCATGACGGGAATGGGCTTTTCAACTTTCATGTTTTCATTCGCGAGGACAACAGCGCCGCCCCCAGGGCACCCACCATCTGGGGATCTTCCGGTATGAGCACTTCCTGTTTTAACGCCTCTTCCAACAGCCGGCGCATGCAGGGATTTTTGGCGACCCCGCCCGCAAAGACGATCGGACCCTCGGAGGAGACCCGTTTGATCATGCCCACGGCACGACGGACCACGCTCTGATGAAGCCCCAGGGCAATGGCCCTTCGGTCTTCTCCCTTGGCCACCAGGGAGGTGACTTCCGATTCCGCAAAAACCGTACACATGCTGTTGATGTGCAGGTCGTCCTGGGCTTTGAGCGCCTCGGAACCGAATTCCGCCAATTCAAACCCAAGGGTTTTTGCCATGATCTCCAAAAATTTTCCGGTTCCCGCAGCGCAACGGTCATTCATTTCGAATTTTTTCACGGCTCCCATGTCATTCAGGGCAATGGCTTTGCTGTCCTGCCCCCCGATGTCGAGGATGGTTCTGGCACCCGGAATAAGGGCGCTGACCCCCATGCCGTAAGCCTTGATCTCCGTCACCGTGGGCGCGTCAAAGGCAATTTCAAACAGGTTTCGTCCGTAACCGGTGGCCATGATCCGGTCGAAATCCATGCCGTTTAGCAATTCCCCGGCCTGAGCCATGGGGTCAAAACCGGTATCCGTCTGTCTGGTCGACAAAATATCACCGTCGTTCACCACCACCAGTTCGATGGTTCTGGAACCGATATCAATACCCGCATGCCGCATGATCTTTTCACCTTTCCTATGGTTTCAACACTTCCATAAAGGCTTCCACCCGCGTTTTCAATTGCCCCGCATCCTCCATGCCGTAGTCCGTTTCAATGCGGAGGGTGGGAATGCCCTTGTCCTCCAGGCTTTTTTCAACGGGCATGGATTCGGCAATATAGGGCTGACAAAACTGAAGCCCGTAATGGATGACACCGTCCGCGTTGTATTCCCGGAACATTTCCTCCACATGGGCCAAACGGTCCGGATTGGGCGTAAAAATTGCGCAATCAACCTTGAAATAACGGTCGACGATGGCTTCCATGAGATCATCAACGGTGTCGCCGCCGTCGGTCACCAGGTTTCGGGTTCCACGCTCTCCCACGCAGGATTCCTCTCCCACGATCACACCCCCCGATGATTCAATGATCCAGGGGAGTTTCCAGTTGGGAACCGCCATGGGGCATCCGGACATGAGGATTCTGGGTGTGCCTTTGGGGAAGGGGCCTTCTTCTTTTTCGATGCGGCTTTCCAGTTCATCACAGATTTTGTTCACGGAATCCGTGTAACGAACCGGATCATCATAGAAAAATACCTGATTGGCCAGAAGTGCATCGAGACCTGATATGGGTGCGGGATCAGCCTTCCTGAGGAGAGAGAGTCTGTGAATGGCTTTCCGCTTGTTGTTGACGATTGCAATGCCTTTTTTTAATTTTTCAGCATCAATGGTCACGCCCGTCAATTCTTCAACCGCCTCTTTGAAGCGAAAATACTCGGCCTGTATAAGGGCGCGACCTTCGTCGGATTTCATCTGCGGCAGATCCATGACATAGAGGTTGGGTACCAGATCTTTAAGGGTCTCATAGGATTTTTTCTTGCCGTCGCAGGTGTTTTCGCCCACGACCATGTCCGACGACTCGAGGTAGGGACAGACTTTTCCCAGTTTGAAACCAAAGGCGGATTTGATCAATGAACAGGTATTGCGGGGAAGGATTTTCTCCACCTCTTCGGTGGCAAAATCGGCGCCGGTACACAATCCCACCAGCGTGGCATCGGCCGCGCGCACGATCTCCTCGGGCACGAAAACGCAGAAAGACCCGATGACCTTTCGGCCCGCCGCCTTTTCATCCATCAACTCCTTGATGCGCAGACCATGCACCTCGCTCAAGACAAAATCAAAATAACCCATGCCCTCAGGCCGCTCCTTCTGGCTCAGATAAATGTCCTGATACCCTTTCCCCAAAGCCTCCAGCAGCATATCATGGGCCGCAAGATTGAGTCCCAACTCCTTCCACATACTTTGGTATTGTTCACTCATCGGTTTTTCTCCTTTTCTTGAAAATATTAAAATCCCTCTTGCACACCTGATCGCGCCATGCGCCCGGCGGATCCACCCTGTTTTTCAATCCGCTTTCCCCGGCCCATTTATTCATCCATGGGTCCGTTCTTCCGCATTCATTAAAATGATGATCTCAATGGGGCCTGAATCAAGGTGCTCAAATCATCGAGACAAGAAGGGATTCAACCTTTCTTCCTGAACAAAGACCCACCGGATCCGGCAGGGCAAGGTACCAAATCTGTCAGGCAAAACCGAAAGGTCGAAACATGAGAAGCGCTCCAGGACAGGTATTATAAGGAACTCTGGGAAAAATTATGCCAGCCGTTCCTTTTTGTCCAACTGGAAACTACGATAGATAATTTGAAAATCCTCGGGATTTCCGATTGCGAGACCCGCATGTCCTTCCCGCCTCTCTTTTTCCTTCGGCCAATTTCAGTAAAATTCTTCCGTGTCACACTGATAAGCCGTGATTTCTTCCAGTCGAAACCATCTTTTCCCTGATAGGATGAACCGAATCCTTCGGCGTATAAGATTCGTTTTTTCCTGTTTGACATATCTGTTATCCCAAATTACTGTCCTCAGGCTTGAGAGGGACCAAGCCGCTGTAAAAGGCCATCGAGGCTGGCAGATTGAAGGCGCGGCAAAAATGCGAAGGAAACCATAAAGATCCATTCAGAATTATTAGAGGAGAAATGACAATGATTTCATTAAAGAAAATGATAATCCCCAAAAAAATACTGTTCATCCTTGCCATGTCTCTGGTTTTTTCCGGAGTCGGCGTTTCGCTCTCACTGAACTGCGAGGCAGCCGATAAAAAGACGCCCAGGCTATACCTGGGTTACGTGTTCACGACACACCACACGCCCCTGATGGTAGCCGTCGACCGGGGAGAAGAATTCAAAACAAGCGGCGCCTACCTGAAACCAATGGTGGATCGACAGAAATACGAACTGATGGACGCATCAGGGAACTCTCTGGCGGTGCTGAATTTCATCGTATCGAAGAGCGGTTCGGAAACAACCACCTTATTCGCGCAAAACCGCATGGATCTGGGCCTGTCGTCCAGCACCGCATTCATCAGCGGCATGGACAAGGGGATCCCCATAAAAATTCTATGTCCCCTTCATGTGGACGGCATGGGTATGGTTTTTCCACAGGGAAGCACCCTTTCCGGGTGGGATGATATATATGCATACATCAAAGAATCCAAGAATCCGGTGAAGGTGGGTTACCATTCTCCCACCAGCGCCCCGCGAATCGTGTTTGAGGGCGCGTTTAACAAAGCAGGGCTGAAAGTCACTGAAAACGCCAACGATCAGAGTGCCGATGTCCTGCTGGTGGATCTGAAATCAACATCCAATCTGATTCCCGCGCTCCTGAGCAAGCAGGTGGACTGTTGGGTAGGTCCGGCGCCGCATCCTTCCGTTGCCGAATATAAAGGGGTGGGTCATGTCGCCTTGGATTCCAGAGACCTGCCGCCCGAGGGAGAGTGGCATGACTTTCCCTGCTGTGTCATGGGAGCCAGCGAGGAATTGATCGAAAAGCACCCGGAAATCATTCAGGCCATGACCGATCTCATGACCGTCTCCTGTGCCTGGGCAAATCAGAATAAAACCAAGGCCGCTAAAATTACGGCAAAGTGGATCGGTGTTCCCACGCCGGCCATTGAGAAATCGACCATCATTTACACCACGGATCCCAGCCCCAACTGGATGCGGGGGGAAGCAACCTTTGTGGAAATCTTAAATGATATGAATAAGCTGAAAGGACGCTTCAAAGGCAAACAGCTTAAAGAAATCGAACCGGAAGTCTATGATTTTCAATTTATCAATGCATCGCTTGAAAAGAATAAATAGGAAATCTTGACACCACGACACGCTCTACCACGCCGGCAGCCGTTGGGGCGGCCTCTTTATTTGCAGGCATATGAATACAAAAATACTTAAGTTTCTGATACCCATGATCGTGCCGGTGCTTTTGATCCTTATCTGGATCTATGCCGCCTGGAACATCGGCAATCAGGTCATTCTGCCGAAAGTGGACAGCGTCGTTGCGCTGTTGCTGCATCCCACTGAAAATTTGATCAGTATGGGTTCTCTGTCAAGCAATGTGGCGGTAAGTCTGGTTCGGGTGATCATGGGGTATCTCCTGGCCGCGGCGCTGGGCATTCCATTGGGGATCCTGATGGGCTATTACGGCTTGGCGTTCCGGCTCATGAATACTTTCTTGAATCTGTTTCGACCGATTCCGCCTTTGGCCTGGGTACCGCTGGTAATGGCATGGTTCGGCATCGCGTCCATGGCAACGGCGTTGGGGTTGGAGACCGGACGGCTGTACGTCTATCTGAACAATTTGAAATTCTCCATGATCTTTATCATTTTCATCGGAGGGTTCTATCCTATCCTGAGCAGTTCCATCCACGGGGTAATGAATGTAAATCGAACGTTGGTTGACTCCGCCAGGGTTCTCGGCGCCAGCGAATACCAGGTATTCAGAAAGGTGCTGATCCCTGCGGCAATGCCTTCCATCATAAACGGGTTGCGAATCGGTCTCGGTATTTCCTGGATGTGCCTTGTCTCCGCGGAAATGCTTCCGGGCAGTATTTCCGGCGTCGGCTACCTGATTACCCATGCCTATACGCTGGCTTCAACGGACATCGTGATCGCGGGAATGGTCAGCATCGGACTCGTAGGAGCTGCCATGGACAGAGTATTCCACTACTTCGAAGTCCGTAAGTACTCCTGGCAGCGCTTGGCCAAATGAATCCGCATCCAGCGCATCAAAAAGGTACCGTTAATCAGGCAAATTTTATATGGCAGTCATCCTGACAGCAAGCAATCTATCAAAAATATTCGAGACTGAAAGCGGCGAACCCATACAAGCGGTTTATTCAGTGAGTCTTTCCGTCACTGAAAACGAATTTGTGTGCATTGTCGGTCCATCCGGGTGTGGAAAATCAACCCTTTTGAGGATTATCTCAGGTCTTGAAAAAGCCACTTCGGGGCGTGTTGTGTTCCGGAATCAGGAAATACGCAAACCCGTTCTTGCCATTGGCATGGTGTTTCAGGAATACTCATTGTTTCCTTGGCTCCAGGTAATCGACAACGTGGCCGCGGGACCTGAATTCACCGGCATGAAGAAAAAAGAGCGCTTGAAAATTGCCGAGCATTATCTCAGTGTGGTGGGAATGAGTGATTTTTCCCATGCGTTCCCCCATGAGCTTTCCGGAGGAATGAGACAGAGGGTGGCGATTGCACGTGCCTTTGCCAATGATCCGGAAATACTGCTCATGGATGAACCTTTCGGGTCGCTGGATGCGCATACGCGCATTCTTCTCCAGAAAGAGCTTCTCCGCATGAGGGAAACCAATCGCAAAACCATTCTATTCGTGACCCATAGTGTGGATGAAGCCGTTTATCTGGGAGATCGTGTCATTATCATGTCGGCAAGGCCCGCCCGAATCAGGGAAACGCTTGAATTGGACATGGCGCATCCCCGCAGCCGTGCAAATCCGGAGTTCGGCAGGCTGACGGACCATATATTGCGGGAACTGGAGGAAGAAGTCATGGGAATTCATAATTGAGGCAATCAGTCTTGTTCTAGGGAACCGGCCCGCTTTTTCACCCAATTTCGGTGGAATAGTACTCGGTCACACGGCAAAACCTTGGTTGATGCCAACCAAAACCATTCTAATCTGAATAGGAGCAACCGAATCTTTCGGCGCATAAGATTCGACTTTTCCTATTTGACATATCTGATATTCCAACTTAGCTTTATAAAGCTTGAAGCGGAGCAAAATATTATATACGGGTATGGCGTAAAAGTGACCCGTAAGACCCGCTGACGTCAAAAAAGCACAAATCATGAACCAAAAGGAGAAGATATGCTGGAAATAACCGAAAAAGCGAGTGAGATGGTAAAGGATTTTCTGAAGGACAGGGACGACATACAAGCCATTCGGATCATGCTTTCCCAAGGCGGGTGCAGCGGTCCGGCACTGGGTATGGCGGTGGATGAGCCGCACGATAATGATCAGGAATTTGATGACCGCGGTGTCAAATTTGTGGTTGAAAAATCCCTGTATGAGCGGGCTAAGCCCATTAAAGTGGATTACGTGAATTCCGAAATGGGTTCCGGCTTCGACATTACGTCCAACCTACCGGTACAGCCTTCGTCATGTTGCTCTTCCTGTAGTTGTTAGAAGGGGACACAGTGCCTCCCGGACAGCGTTCCCACCAGTGGGTGTGGGAACGCGAACCCAAAAAAATCCAAGTGTTAATCTTTTAAAGCAAACCGTTCCAGGCTTTTCGCAAGAGCAGCCCCTGTCATTGCCAAGGATTCAGGATCGAGATAAAACTCTGAATGTTTCTGAAAAAGGACAGTGCATTGAGCAGGAAATTCCTCGTCACCGTCATTAAAGAGCAACAGGAGCGATATGCGAGGGAGGGCATCGAACTTCATGGAAAGATCATACGTCATTTCCATGTCCTGGTGAATTCCTCCCAATTCTTTACCGGCTTTGGAGAGTATGTCAAGTTTACCTGAAAAATTCTTCTCAATGGCCCCTTCCGTATCGCTTCTAAAGAAGTTCACATTCGTGAAATGGGACGTTCTTTTGAAATCCTTAAAAGATACCCATTCCGGGTCATGATAGGCCCGGTCCGGGCATAACAGGATATATTTGGCGATGATCACACACACCCCGTATGAAGGCCTGCTGCCTGATGCATCGAAAATCCCGTTGCCTGAAACCGAATAGTCCCTATTGAAAAACGAAAGAAGCATTTTTTCACCTTCATTTCGCATCCCAAGCCTTTCCTTTACGGAATCCAAATCGATCTTGGCGATTTGGGCGCAATAATCATTGTAGTGCTTTTCAAATATCTCTGACTGCTGTGGCATATTTGATACCTCCTTAGGAACTGTCCGTGATTAACAAGAACAATATTCTTGAATTGACGGCTAATCTTCAAATCTGTGAATTTCAAAATTGTTCAAGTTATTTTCGGACAGCTTCTTAGCGCCATTCCGGTGCCCGAATTGTCATTTAGATTCTATGTAAATCAAGAAAACATCCTCAAAATCGGATTCGGCAGAATACCGAACAGGATCAGCAAGGCGGCCAGAAAAAGACCGACCGAAACCATCCATACCGAACCGCTTTCCGTGGGGCTTCGGGACGGCTCAAATGGTTTTCCATCCGCTTTCGTGTAGGCGTAGCGCACCAGGTTCAAATAGTAAAAAAGCGCGATGGCCACGTTGGCGGCGGCGATCACCACCAGCCAATTGCAACCACGGTTCCATGCTGCGCTGAGCACAAAAAATTTCCCCATAAACCCGGCGGTCGGGGGAAGACCCACCAGCGCCATAGCCCCCACCGCCAGGACAAATGCCAGGCCGGGTGACCGCTCCCACAAACCGATGAGATCTTTAAGCATCAGGTTTTTCCCGTCCTTTGATTCCCGGCACAGCACCCAGAAGCAGGCAAAATTCATTAAAACATAGCTGAAGGCATAGAAGGCCGCCGCTTCAGCGCCCATGGGTGTCCCCGCCACAACACCCACCATGAGATAGCCCGCATGGGAGATTGCCGAATACCCCAGCAGGCGCTTCACATCCTTTTGAAGCAGGGCCGCAAGGTTTCCGTATGTCATGGAAACGGCGGCCAACAGGGCCAGAATGGTGGTGACTTCAAGACCCGGTTTCAGAAACGGTGAAAAACGGAGCAGTACCGCCACGGCCCCCACCTTGGGCAATACCGCGATATAGGCGGCGGTTTCGTTGCCGGCACCTTCGTAGACATCCGGCGCCCAGAAATGAAAGGGAAAAAACGCCAGCTTGAACAGCAGCCCCGAAAGAAAGAGGATCAACCCCATCACCGCCATGGGGCTGTGGGACCATGTCCAGGGCATGTGCATCAATTGTTGGAGATTCGTGGCATGTTGTGCGGCCAGAATGTATGAAAAGCCGAACAGCCCCACGGTGGTGGCCACACCGCCGATAAACATGTATTTGACGGAAGCCTCTGCCGCCCGCCCGCTTTTCGTTCGCAGCGGCACCAGGGGGAAAAGGCTGAAACTTGCCAACTCAAGGGCCAGGTAGATGCTGATCAATTCCACCGTGGAACAAAGAATCATCAGACCCCAGGCGGAAAGGGCCATGAAAAGGAAATAATCACATTTTTTCTCTTTTTCCAGCAGCGGCTGGTTGATACCGTTTATCACCGCCAGGAAAAACCCGAAACTCACGGTCATTTTGAAAAACTGGCTCAAATTGTCCAACCGGTATGTCCCGGAAAAGAGCAGCCCGTTCTGCGCCAGGGAGCCGTAACACACTATGACACCCAAAGCCGCAGCCCAGGGGAGCCATTTCTTCAATTGCGCCGCCCCTTCCTTTTGCAGGATACTTTGCACAAAAAGCGCCGCCACCATCAGCAGCTGGAAGAGTTCGGGCATAAGCAACATTATGTTCACGGGTGCCCTCCCCCGCCTGCATTGCCGTCAAACGGCACTCGATTATTGGAGGTGCGCAAAATGTTTTTGTCCACCATAAGTGTCATGGCCCCGCGGGATTCAAGCGCCCCGATCATGTGTTTCAATGAAGGGTTGATCACTTTGAGAAAAAGGGTGGGCGCCAGTCCCAGGTACAGCACCAATAATGCCATGGGTACCAATGAAACCCATTCCCGGGGGATCATATCCCGCCAGCCGGTGGCCGTTGCGGGCTCTCCCCAGGCCATTTTCTGGGTGGGCCTGAGCATGTAGGCCGCGGCCAGAAGCGCACCCGGCACGGCCAGGGCCCCGATCCAGAGATTCCTTTCAAAGGCACCCGCAAGAATCAGAAATTCGCCCACGAAATTATTGGTCCCGGGAAAGGCGAACCCCGCAAAAACAAAGAAGCCCCAGAACCCCATGAAAACCGGCACGAATTTTCCCAGACCCAGGGTCCGGGAGAGGTTGTGGCTGCCGCTCCGGCTGTAAAGGAATCCCGCCACGGCAAACAGGCTGCCGGTGGTGATGCCGTGATTGAACATCTGAATGAGCGCCCCCTGCACCCCGTTCAAATTAAAAAGAAAAATCCCCAGGACCACAAACCCCATGTGTCCCAGGGAAGAATAAGCGATGATTTTTTTGAGATCCGACTGGGCAAATGCCAAAAGTCCGCCATACAGGATGGAACAGATGGACATGGCAATCAAAAGCGGTGCAAAATATTGAGCTGCATCAGGTGTCAGCGGCAACCCCAGACGCAGAAATCCATAGGCCCCCATTTTGGCCATGACGGCGGAAAGAATAATGCTGCCCGCCACAGGGGCTTCTCCGTAGGCCCCGGGCATCCAGCTGTGAAAGGGGAACAGCGGCACCTTCACCGCGAAAGCCAGCGCCATAATCACGAACATCCATTGTTGAAACCTGAATGAAAAAGAGCGTGACATGAGAGTTGGGATTGCATAAGAACCCCCTTCCACGCGAAAAGCGATAATCGCCACCAGCAGAAGCGCGCTCCCCGCGAGCGTGTACAGGATGAACTTGAGAGCCGCTTGATCTCTCCCGTTCCCCCCCCAGAGGGCGATCAAAAGATAGGTGGGGATCAAAACGGCCTCCCAGAACAAATAAAAAAGAACCAGGTCCAGGGCCGAAAAAACACCGATCAACGCCGATACGAGAATAAAAAGAGAGACATGAAATTCCTTGACGCGACCCTTGATGCTTGTCCATGAACAAATGACGCAGAAGGGAAAGATCAAAAGTGTCAATGCCACCATGAACAGACTGATACCGTCCACGCCCAGGAGATATTGAAGACCCCAGTCCGTCACCCACGGTACGGATTCAACGAATTGAAAATCGGCCGTTCCCATTTCAAACCGGAGCAGATAAAGCCCCGGCATCATTTCCGCAAGGGACAAGACAAACGCCCACCATCTGATGGCCCGGGAGGTCTTCATGAACCAAAACGGAACGCACCCCAGTAGGGGCAGCAGGATCAGACAGGTTAAAATGGGAAAATGCGGTTCAATCATTAAATCCTACCAGAACCAGATGAGGGCGAAAACAATCAGGGCCAGCAGCATCATTCGGGCCAGTTGATCCTGCAAAGTTCTGCTTTGCAGCCGTGCCGACACCCGGCTCAAAAACATGACCGAAAAAGCCGTCCGGTCTACAGCCCCGTCAATCCCTTTTCGATCAAAAACATCCGAGATACGCGCCATGAAGTGATAAGCCCTCAGAAAAATGGTGCGGTATATCTCCGACCACAGGCCATCCAGCCACGAAAGGGGCCTTGACAAAACAAGAACGACGCCGCGGCCCACCCATGCATAGACTTTTTCAAAATCCGGCAGTTCTTTTTGCCTTGGCTTCAATAACGGCTTTAGGAAGATGAACAAAAGGGTAGTGGCAACGGGAAACATAAATCCGACCCCCAATTTGAAAAAGGTCAAAGAGAAAGCTTTTGCGGGGTATGAAACGAGCCGGTTCAGGACTTCGGGAAACACCCCTTGAATCAAGCAGAAAAAGCCGGTCATGGCCATGGCGAGTACCATGTTTCCGGGCAGTCTCCGCAGGGGCTCCGGGTTGGCGGTGTTTTTGGACCAGAACACAAAAAATGGCAATCGCAATCCTCCTGCCATGATCATCAGCACCATGGAGAGACAAAGCAACAGAACCAAAAACAGCCTCGGAACGGCACGCTCAAGTTTCAGGGCTTCTTCAAAAATCATTGCAATCCCCGGAAAACCGCTGAAAAAAGGAACGGCGCAAAGTGCAAGGGCACCGATGAGGGTCGCCCCCGCAACAAAGGGGAGCTTTCGGGCCAAATTCCCCAACCGTGTGAGTTGCCGCTCGCCGGTTGCATAAATGACGGCGCCCATGGACATGAACAAAAGTGCATTATAAAACGTGTGGGCATATGCCAGAATAATAACGCCATTTAGGGCCGCTTCCGAATCCATGCCCAAAGCCGTCATCATAAGACCCATCTGGGCAACCATGAGATAGGCGATTATGCGCCGGATATTGTTTGAAAACACTGCATAAAAGGCCCCATAAAGCGCCATGATGCTCCCCAGAACAATCAGCAGATCAAGGCCCGTAAAACAGCGGGCCATGGCATAAAGTGCCGTCTTGATGCCGAACAGGGACAGGAAAACGGCCCCCGGGATGGTGGCTTTGGTAATCCCCCGGGTCATCCATGCGTGTACCGGTACGACCGCCGCATTGATGGCAAACGCTGCCAGAATCAAGTAGTCATAATGCCACATGAGATTGCTGTCCGCGGGGCCGAAAATGAAACTGCCCGTGGCCTGCTGTCTCAGGAGGATGCCCGCCAGCAGCAGAACGCTGCTCAACAACAACAGCATCATGTATAGAAAGCCCGTTTTGGAGGCATTCGTTTCATGGTTCAGCCAGATAAGAAAAGAGGAAGAAACGGTCATCCCTTGCCAGAACATGTAAAGCGTCCAATAGTCTCCCGCCAAAACACTGCCGAAGGCCCCTGCCATGAAATAAAGTGCCGCCACGTGTTGGGCTTTGTCGCGCACGTGAAAGGAAAAGATGGTGCAGATCAGGCTCATAACGGCAAAGAGAATGATGAACGGCAGAGACAACGCATCCACCCGGCCGAGCACCAGGGTTTGTCCCACATAATCCACCTCCCAAAAAGATCCCTTGTGCATATTGAGGGTCAGGAGAACGGCTGCGGCGGGCGGTATGAAAAGGAGGTTACGCCAGAACCTGCCCCGAAGAAACGGCAAGATGAGACCCAGGATCACAAAAAAGGTGGCAGGGTGCAGAAAACTTTCCTCGACGAGGTTCATGGCCTGCTATCTCCAGAGTCTTCCGTAAACATCCACAAAATCCACAAAGGTCTGCGGATAAAATCCGATGAGGATCGATAGTACGGCGATCATGAACATGGGAACCACCATGGTTTTCGGTGCTTCGGCGTACCGGCTCAGATCCACACCTTTGACCGGCGGCATGAAGAAGCCTCGAATCACAATGGGACCGAAGTAGGCCATATTCAACAACACGCTTGCCAGAATAACCAGCATCAGCACCCTTTGCCCTCCATCGGTTGCGCCGGTGATCAAATAAAACTTGCTCAAGAATCCGCTGGCCGGCGCCAGGCCGATAAAGGAGAGCGTTGCCAGGGCAAAAGCGCCAAAAGTCCAGGGCATGCGGCGGCCCAGTCCGTTCATGAGACTGATCTTTTTGGAGCCGGTCACCACCATGATGCAGCCGGCGGCGAAAAACAGGGTAATTTTGGGAAAAGCGTCATGGGCAATGGCCGACACCCCCCCTTCCACGCCTCCCGGGGTCAGCATGGCAACGCCCATGACAATGTAGGAAAGATGGCTCACCGTACTGTAGGCGATCCGCGCCTTGATATCGTCTTTGGTGAGCGCAATCAGGGCTGCCGCGATGATGGTAAACCCCGCCGCATAGGCGGTGGGCATGTTCAGCCCCAGATTGTGAAGGGCGTCGATGCCGAAAACCGAGAGCATGATCCGGCAAATGGAAAAAGCGCCGGCCTTCACAACGGCCACGGCGTGAAGGAGGCCGGAAACAGGGGTGGGCGCCACCATGGCGGACGGAAGCCAATTATGAAGGGGCATCATGGCCGTCTTGGTGAGCCCCGCCAGAAACAGAACATACACCACGATGAGCAGCACCGGGTTGGCGTCGGCGGGAAAAATTCCCCTTTGGATATCTCCCAACTGAAAGTCCAGGGTGCCGCACAACACATAGGTAAGGATCATGGCCGGCAAAAAGAAAAGTTTTGATGTGCACAGCAAATAAACCAGATACTTTTTGCCCGCCGAAAAGGCCTCTTTGTTCTGGTAGTGGGCCACCAGCGGGTAGGTAAACAGGGTAATGATTTCATAAAAAAGATAGAGGGTGAACACGTTGCCCGCAAAGGCCACCCCCTGGGCCCCGAACACGGCCACGCCGAAACAGATGTAATAACGGGTTTGCGCGTGCTCCTTGAGGGTTCGCATGTAGCCGATGTTGTAGCTGGTGGTGAGTATCCACAGGAAAGACGAAATCAGAGCAAACACCATGCTGAGGCCGTCGGCGCAAAAACTTACGGTCATCCCGGGAAGGATTCGAAAAAGCGTACAGGTATAGATTTTCCCTTCCAGAATGCCCGGCGCCATGAAAACCACCGCCAGGAAGGTGATGGTTGAAAAAACAAAAGAGACGGCTTCACGACGATTCCGGTTTTTGGCCAACAAACGAATGAAAAAGGGAGCTGCGAAGGTGACCGCCACGGGCAATATGGGGTAAATGCTGTTGATGATGTCAGGACCGGAAGCCAATTATCTTATCCCCGCATATGAAAAACACCGTCGGTTCCGGAACTCTTGAGGCGTCTCACCGCCACCAGAATGATGGCCAGCAACAGGGTCGCCTCGGCCGCGGCAAGCCCCATGACGAAAAGGGCCGCCAACTGCCCTTTGACGGCATCGCCGCTTGTGAGCTGGGCCGCCGCCACAATGGACAGGCCCGCGCCGTTGATCATCAACTCCAGGGCGATGAGCATCCCCACCAGGGTTTTACGCCGTACAAGGCCCGCGATGCCCACGGAAAAAAGAAAGACGCCCACCAATTGAAACAGCATGAGATCCGTCATTTTTGCCCCCGCTTCCGCCAGGCCGCCAGCACCGCTCCCGCCATTGCGGCAAACAAAACCACCGAAATCAACTCAAAAGGGAGGAGGTAAGGCCCCAGCATGCCCTCTCCGAGCAATGCAGGCGATACATCCAAGGGCGCATCCCGCGTTGTCACGGGATGATAGATGATGACCACCGAAAAAATCACCGCAGGCACCAGGAGACAAAGCAAGGCATTGACGGCCCTGCCCAAGGAAACGGATCCCGTTTCATCACCTTCAGCGGATGCCTTTGACAGCATGATCGCAAAAAAGATGAGCACACTTACGCCCCCGACATAGATGAGAATTTGCATGAAAGCTATAAAGGGTGCCGCCAGCAGAAGATACATGCCCGCCAAAGCGATCATCACGGCAATCAGACCCACGAGGGCCCGCACCAGGCTTTTGGACATAACGGCCATGACGGCGCCAGCACCGATAATAAGGCAATAAAAGAGAAAAGCTGATTTTGCTAGAATTTCCATTGATTCGGCGGTTTCTTGGCTACCGCTTCAGCGCATCTTAAATTCTCAAGAATGATCAAATCTATCGAATAAGGTTAGATTGTGAGAGCGGAGCGAACCACAATCTGAACCGTTTGTTGGACAAGCCCGGTTACTATATATAGAAAACAGCTTTTTTGAAAGAGGCAGCTTGATCAGGACAGAAGTGAGACAGGGATTTTCTGCTTCTGCCCATATGCTCTTTGAAATAGATTTGCCTGAAGAACAAGGCTTTCAGAAGCGGAATATGCAGTTTTTTTGCGCATAGGTGTCCATTACCGGGGAAACCGGGCTTTTTCATAAACCGGTGATGTTGGCTCTGGGTTACATAACGATTTCTCCGTGTTCGCTCATGTAAGGCAGGTGGACCTGCTTCGCCGGCGGTTTTGCTATTTTTGTCAGGACAATTTTCATGGCCGCTCCGCATACCGGGCAGGTAATTGTTGGCCGTTCTTTCAATTTCTTGGCAAACATATTGAGCGGATTAACCCGGAGCACCATCTGCAAAAAACAGATGAGCTTTTTGCTGCATGGATGGAGAAAACCGTAACACCTGGCCCTTCGAAAGCCCTTGGGCAGCACATGGAGCATGAGCAGATAGAGGAAATATTCCCCGGTGACGGTCCTGCTTCTGTATTGCCCGGTTTTGGCATGGAGATACCTGAAGGTGACCATGCCGTTTTCGCATTGCAGAATATCCTGTTCCCGGATGACGCCCCGGTAGAGATATCTGCCAAGATAAATGATTGCCTTGTCGCCGTTGCCGACGTCTTTGCAGTCAACGACCCACTGTTTCGGGCAATCTTCTGGCACGCTCAGCCCGTGGTCAACAATGGCCTGGAGGATCTTTGCTCTGAAGACTTGCGCCAGAGCCTTGTGGCTGAAAAGATACCCGGAAGATTTGACCCGCCATAATGCTGTTTTTGTATTGATGCTTGCCCCCGGCATGACAACATGAATGTGGGGATGATAGTCGAGTGCTCTTGAATGGGTATGGAGTATGGTGGTAAAGCCGGCTGCTCCACCGAGTTTTTTGTCTTTTTGGGTAAATGTTTTCAGGAGATCCTGGACGCAGGCAAACATGAGGGAATAGATTGTTGCCTGATTTTTCCAGGCAAGATCCCTGAGCTGTTTGGGGAGGGTGAAGGTGATCAGATAGTATTGAGCCGGTAAGCGCTTGCTCAACTGATTCTCGATCCACTGCCGGTTTTCATGGTTCTGGCAATGGGGACAGTTCCTGTGACCACAGGAATGTGGAATATAGACCTGTTTTCCGCAGTTGTGATCCGTACATTTCGCCAGCATGTGCGGGCCATATTCTTGTCTGCATTGTGCCATGGTCTGCAGAGCCTTTGTATGGCTTGGCAGGACGGAATTCTCGTATCGGTCCAAAAAGCGGTCCCTGAATTCATTGATAATCGAGGAGAGCAGAATCATTTGACCCCTCCCCATGTTATATCAAAGGTGTTGGCCAGCGTATTGACGGCCTGGCTGGCATTGTTTCCGGTATTGGAAGTCAGATGGGTGTATCTGGTGGTGGTCAGGACACTGACATGGCCCAGGATCTGTTGTAATTCAATGAGATCAACGCCTGCTTCCAGCATATGCGTTGCATAGCTGTGCCGCAGGGAATGGCATGAAATTTTTTTTTATGCCGAGTTGTCTGACAACGGCTTTCATGGCGGTCTGGATGCCGCCTCTGTCCAGTGGCTGCTGAACCAGGTGGGCATTATTCAGACCTCTTTTCCGGCTTGGAAAAAGGAAATGGGGATGTTTGTGAACCTGCCAGAAATTTCTCAGCACGCGCAGAGTATTTTCAGGCAGCGGCACCAGCCGGTCTTTGTTGCCCTTGGCGTCGCGAATATGAACTCGCATATTGACGGAGTCGATATCACCGACAGTCAGCCTGATTCCTTCGCCAAGGCGCAGCCCCATGCTGTAGGTGGTAAAGAAAAAGACTTTGTAGCTCAACTTGTTGGTTTCGGCGAACAGCCGGTTGAGCTGCTCAATGGATAGAATATCCGGGATCCTGGATGTTCTTGGCGGTTTGATTAAGGGGATGTCTTCCCAGGTTTTGTTCAGTACCCTGGCGTAAAAGAACTTCAGACCATACAGATCGAGCTTGACCGTACTCCAGGAATGGCATTCCAGAAGCTCATTAAAATAGTCAAGCAACTGGTCGGATGTAAGATTGACGATCCTGCAATCGAAATAGTTTCCGATTCGCCTGATCGCCCTTGAGTACGCCTCAATGGTTTTTGGCTGTAATCCATTGAGTTTCAGGTATTTCTGGTGCTTCCGGTAATACTTGTTGAATTGCGAATTTTTTGGCATGGTGGTATCCATTGTAATCTCCTCCTTGTAATGATTGAAATGAAAGGCAAATGCGCCTTCCTTGATGATTTCTTTTTATTACAAAGTTGGAGGAGATTACAGCAGGTTAATCTGGGAGAAAAAAAATCGCTGGAATTGTCTGCCGCGTAGCGGCTTCGTCCAACAAGCAGATTAAATAGAAAGGCCTTCTTATCCGTACTTGCAGCACAGGGATTCCCTGAAAAGCGGATGGCCCCTTTGGGACAGTTTTGTGCGCACAACCCACACTGGCAGCATACCGTATAGTCATATCTGAATTTTGCCGGACCTTTGGGAGGTTTCCCGGCCGGTTGATCTTTATCCGCAGCCCCATCTTCGGGTTTCGGCACTTTTTTCTTCACCACTGAAATGGCCCCTGTGGGGCAGGTGGACACACAGGTCATACATGCAATACAAAGGGGGCGCATCGGGTCTTCAGGGTCCGGCGCAAGTTCTATGGGTCCCCGGAATGTTGCCAGGTTGTCGACACCTTCTCTCGGATAGTGGACCGTGACCTGTTTTGAGAAAAAAAGGGTGGCCGTAATCCTGAGCCCTTTTACCAGGCTCCAGAGTCCCAAAACATCCTCACCCATTTTTCTCAGTGCGTTCATGAATATCTTCTCAAAAAAGTTTCATAAAGAAGGCCGTGCCCATGAGGTTGAGCAGCGCAAGGGGCAACAGCCATTTCCAGTTCAGGTTGAGCAGTTGGTCAAAGCGGAGCCGGGGAAAGGTCCACCGAAACCACATCATGACCAGCAACAGCACGTACATTTTGGCCAGAAACCACCAGAAACCGGGCAGAAACGGTCCCTGCCAGCCGCCCAGGAAAAGGGCCGTACAGACGCTGCAAACCACGATCATATTGGTGTATTCCGCCAGGAAAAAGAGTCCGAATCCCATCCCCGAATATTCCGTATGAAAACCGGCGGTGAGTTCGCTTTCCGCCTCCGGCAAATCAAAGGGGTTCCGGTTGGTTTCCGCCACGGCACAGACAAAATAAATGAAAAACGCCAACGGCTGGGTGATAAAGTTCCAGTGCCATGGGTACGGCCCCTGCTTTGCCACCAGTTCGGTGAGATTGAGCGTACCGCTGCTGAAAGTGACCGCCAGAACCGCGAGAAGCAGCGGAATTTCATACCCGACGGCCTGGGCCACGGACCGTGCGGCCCCCAGAACGGCCCATTTGTTATCTGATCCCCATCCCGCCAGGCAAAGGGCCAGCACGTTCATGCCTGAAAAGGCCAGAATCAGCAGCAATCCCAGGTTCACGTCGAGCCCGGTGAGGACCGGTCCGAAAGGGATGGGAAGCAGCAGGAGCAGGGTCGGCGCAAAGGCGACCACCGGGGCCAGCCAGAACAAAAGGGGGTCCGCGCCGTCCGGTTTGAGCGGCTGTTTTGACAGGAGTTTGACGGCATCGGCGATGGTCTGGAGGATTCCGTGGGGCCCCACTTCAAAGGGTCCAGGACGTCGCTGCACATGACCGGCCACCTTTCGCTCCAGATAGACCAGAAAGATCACACTCACCGCCACGAAAAGGGCCGTTGCCACCACTGCAATGATCATTCGTATCAACTGAATCTCATTAAAGGACATCCGGAACCTCCCGCCCCTCAGTCATCCAAACCAATAATCAACTCATTCTCCATCTGCCACATGCAAAGCATCAAGAAATGATTCGCAAAGCACCTCTTTTTCCAATACCAGGAAGTTTCCAACGAATTTTTCTCAAACCTCCACTTCCCCTAATCAAGCTTCCAGCATCCGGCCGGAGCATCAATGCAGTTTGGAGCATCCGATAATTATTTAATCAGGTCTGCTTTCTTTAACCGCTCAATAAGACTGGGTTTACGCCGATGCTTTTCACGAATGCCCTCCAACCTCTCCAAAAACGATTTCTCCTTTCCCCTTTTGATTCCCAGTTCTCTCAGATCCACAAGGAGTTGAACCGCAGAATCATAATCTGATGGACGTTTTGTATCAATGAGTTCGTCTATCTGCTTCCAAACCTGGTCCTCCCGTTTGCCCAGTTCATTCAAATATTTCTCTCGAACGACCGCCTTTTTCCGTACTATTCGAGCAGCTTCTTTCGCCTTTTTTTCAGCGATCCGTTTTTTTCTCTCAGCCGCATATATTTTTCCCTTTGCAATCAATTCGTTAACAGAGCGCCGTTCCACAATCGTTCTGCCGTCCTGGTTTTCCCCCATCCTGTTTCGATATCGCTGAAGCAATTCCGCACCAAGATGTGGGTCGTGTCCCTGGATCAAACGAAGCACGACATCGTCCTTCTCTCGGTCCGGAATATTGGAGATCCAGGCCCCCAAAGCCTCTTTATCGACCATATGAAAAACCTTTGTTGAAGCACTGTTCTGGGCTGCAACCGCAACCAGATCGTTGTCGATCCGCAAAAAATCCACAAAGGTTACCAGGGAATCGTTCAGATTACCCAGATTGGGAGGAACCGAAGGTTCCATTTCATCATCTTCAAATTCCTCCATTTGAGCGCAATAAAGCCACCCAAAATAGAGGCATCGGTAATCCCCGTTAAGAATATCCGAACGTAATGCAAGCAAAGAGGAAAGCCATCCATTCCCTTCTTCCCATTCCGGCTCATCGGTGTCGGATGTGAATTGAAAAATCACATTTTCGCCCTTCCTGTAAGCGGTAACGCTTTCTCCACCGCAATATTCTTTGACCAAATCGTAGTTGACCAATCTGAGAGGAACCTTCAACATAAACTCACGTGTTCCCCAATTGGCCACATAGAGAAACGCGTCAAAATAGGCAGCCATAAGTTTCAACGGAGTTCCCTTAAAGTCGCCGTAATTATATTCATTTATAAAGCCGGTGGGGGTGATTTGCGCCCTTGAGGATAAATTTCTGAGGGCATCCATTGCCTCTTTATCCAGCGGCTGATCTATGGCTTGAAATTCATAATACTGATATTCACTCATGATCTCTCCATTTCAGTCTTCGTATTGCCAAACAACAGGCTATCACCCCACCTCGTGTGGATCAGTTTTTATCAATTGAATTCTTAAAGAGCGTCCCTTTACCCCTAAAACTTGCTCAAAAAAAACCGCTGGCCGGCGCCAATGACCATCCTTAGTAAACGAATCTCATCCAAAAACATACGTTTTGTTTATCCTGATGCCCTCTTTAACAGGCCCTCAATTATTGCCGTCAGATCGGCGCTTGCCGTTTTTTTGCCGTTGATATGCATTCCTCAATTCCAGAATACCCTGTATTGCCTTGTCATTTGCATTCAGGCGTTCCTCCGGCGAAAGCTTAAGAAACATTGCCACCAGCCCTTTGTCAACCTCGAAGAGATCATTATTTTTTATTTTTTCACTCATGGAACGTACCATACAAAAAGCTTGGCATCTCATTTTTTTCAGAGAACATCTTTAAACTGAAGTTTCACAGAAAATGCCCCCGGCTTGATCAGCCGACCATGCGCAGCAACGCCTCCAGGAAAGATTTTCGGGGCAGTTTGTTGTCTTGGTTGCAAACGGCATGAAAATCATCGCTCAATGCGGACTTAGCGATGATATGTCTCAGGTCGGAAAAGGCGAAACTGTTGCGACCCTTGACCTTGTGCCTGCGTTCGGGAATGTTTTCGAGCCGTGAACCATAGATCCAAATGATTGTTGCGGCCATTATGGAAAAATTGATGTGATTGATCACTGCCTGTGCATTGCGGGTTTGGCTTTTGCTGCTTCCAATGTCTTGCTTGATCTCCTTGAAACCCGACTCGATTTTCCACCTGGCCCCATAATACTCGATAATTTGCTCAACCGACAGCTTCAAGTCCGTGGAGAAGATTGCGATCCACTGTGTTTTTCGAAAGACCCAGACAACCCGGACAGGGCACTTGAGTGTTTTGAGCATAACGATTTGGGAGTATGCGTTGACTTCACGGTATTTTCCGTACAGGAAGACGTGATAGGTTGAAGCGTACGCCATGAATGCCGCCGCCATTTCAGCGCACGAACCCAACCTGCTGCCATATTTTTTGGGTCTTCCCGGCTTTTTGGAAGAACCGATCTTGGGGATGGAGTACAGTACGGTATTGGAACGTAATCTTGAAAGCAAATGAACAAAATTTCCGAGTTTAGTGCGGAGGGGTTTGAACAGGCCGTTATTTCCGAACCAGCTGTCACAAACGATTATTATGTCAACGCCGGCAAAGTGTTGAGCTACCTGAATTACCATCTCGACAGCTTGTTGGAGTTTGGTTTGGAAAGAAACGACCTTTCCGGCAACCCTCATATTGTCCGATTTGGCATTTATGGCCTTTTGGGGCAAATAAAATCGCTGTGAAAGGGGGAGACAAGCCCATCGTCCTTTGATGACCTTTAACAGACCAATAAGAACCACATTCTGTGCCCATGGATATTTGGATTGATTGTCCTTTGCGGCATGATCGAAGATATGAGAACATCCGAAGATGTTGCGACCTGTCTTTGGATTGATGAAATCATCTAATGCGATCATAAGTCGCCCATCGGACAAGGGGTCAGGAATGAGGTGCCATAAGGCGGCCCATAGGTTATGCCATGGTATTTTGTTGGAAGCCATAAAGGTGTAGAATCGACGTTTGTTAATGTTGAGCCCAAACAAGGTATTGAGGCAACGCAACACGTTTGAAGAGATAGATGAAGTGAAAGGGATGATGAAAGCCAGGATGGCATAAGAGAACCAGTGTGCTCGTTCCCTGCCGAGATTGGTGGAAGAAAAAGCATTTTGTAGAGGCTTAAGATAT
>ADZZ01000160.1 GCA_000179315.1 delta proteobacterium NaphS2 | reverse complement strand
GCATCCGCCAAATACCGGAATGCTTCCTCATGCAGCCTGCACCATGTTTCCTTGCTCGATTTCCACACCACTTTCCGGAAGGCCCGCCCGGAATATTTCAACACCATGACAAACAAGCGAGGCCGGCGATGTTTTCCGCTGTCATGAAGCGTCGGCGCTCCTGTTCCATAGTCAACCTGGGCCTCTTCTCCGGGAAGAAATTCAAGTCGGTCAAACTGACGCGGGTCCTTTTTTTTGAGTCTTCGAACGAACCGCTTTACGCTGTTGTATTGATGCGTGAATGCGAACAGTTCCACCAGGTCCTGGTAGATGGCCATGGCGTTTCGACCCAGCCTCAGTTGTTCTTCAATCCACTTTCGATGCGGTTCGCAGGCCGAACCATTCTTCGGAGGGTTCTCCAAAGCCGGTGGCCGGGGTGGGGGATTTTGAACAGGAAGAACCGAAGACCCGGTGTCCACCCCTTCTAAAGTGGGGTAGATTGAAGACTCAGTTTCTTCAAAAATTGCCCGATGATGCAGCTGAGCATATCTCCGGATGGTTTTTCGGTTGATCCCGGTCTTCCGGTTGATCTCGCGTTGACTGAGTCCCTTTTCCAGTAATGTTATGACTGTTGCTTTCAAATTCGGCTTCAAAACGTTCATCCTTCCTTCCCCCATTCGTGGATTTCACAAATGGGAGTAGTTACGTTCTGTCGCCTTTTTCAGCAATCTCTACTGGAAAATCAGACTGGCTGGGTGGGGGATTTTGAGGTGGCCACAAGTGGGGGATTTTGGGTGGCCATCAGGGTTCTGGATAAACGTGATACGCGAACAACTGTGCCGGGACATCATGTTCCGATTCGAAGAAAAAAGGATGCCCGGGTCCCTTCAAAAGAAGAACAGCTGTTGGTGGGAAATGATGCCGTTCTGGATGCGTATGTGGCCGAACTGAAGAAAAGAAGCCATGGTCGTGGCGTGGTCAAGTTACGCCGTCTGCTGCATCTGCAACGGACTTATCCCGGTGAGCCTTTTCTCAAAGCCGTAAGACAGGCCCTTAAGTATCGACTTTTTGATCTGTCCCGTCTGGAAAACATCATCCTCGATTATACCGCGGGTGACTTTTTTGATCTGTCATGAAAAAGAAAATTGAGCAATTACTCATTGACTTGAAGTTTAAAGGCATGGTGAAGACCTTCGATGAGCAGTTGGCTTTGGCCGAAAAGAACGGGCTTTCCGTTTACGAGGTCATATACAACCTCCTGGCTGAGGAATTACGTTTCCGGCAGGAGCGGAGCATGACTTATCGGCTTCAGATTGCACGGCTCCCATGGGACTGGACCCTCAACTCCTTTCCGTTTGATCTTCAGCCCGGAGTCCGGAAAAGCCGGATGATGACTTTGTCCGGCCTTGATTTCATCAATCGAAGAGAAAACATCGTATTTCACGGAAAGACCGGCGTAGGGAAAACAGGCCTGGCCGTCGGCATACTCCGTCAAGCCATTATTGCCGGGTACCGGGGGCGTTTTTATAATGTTCAGGATTTGCTGGATCAACTCTATGCCTCTCTCGCCGATCGATCCACCCCCAAACTACTCAATGCCATGTGCCGATATGATCTGCTGTTGCTCGATGAACTGGGATACCTGACCCTGAAAAAGGAGCAAATGAACGCCTTTTTCAAACTCATGAAAGAGCGATATGAAGCCGGGCGGCCCACCATTATTACGACCAATCTCCAGCCTGAACAATGGTATTCCCTCCTTGAACCAAAGGACATGGTCGATGCTCTGCTGGATCGCCTCAACCATCGGTGCATCAATGTTCATATCGATGGGCCTTCTCTCAGAAAAACAGATGCCGGCTAATCCATTTTTCTAAGCCGATCTAAACCCTCTCAAACCTCATGATGCCACATGGCTTTCAATTATCTGTAAACCTATAAGAAAAAAACCCTTTTCAAGACCTCTTCTCAAAAAACACCGCCTCTCACATTCCAGTTTATTCTGCAGAAGCAACAGAACAACGCGCAATCACCGGTTCCGTTACGATTAGCAGAACTGGTTCTGTTTTCGTTAGCGGCCAAGCTTTCCAGACGTTAAACAAAAAACCATCGAACCGATTTTGCGGTCTGTTATAACACCAGGAACCTTGGTGAATACAGATGAGTACAGCATTTACAATCATCTCACTGACTGGGGCTATACCCATAAGACTGTTTGTCATGGTAAGGGAGAATATGCCAGAGATGAAGACGGCGATGGCTTCTGTGAAGTTCATGTCAATACAATTGAGGGCTTTTGGTCGCTTCTACGATCTTGGCTGCGACCACATCGCGGCGTGTCTCAAGAAAACTTACCACTTTATCTGAGTTTTTTTGAGTTTGTCCATAACGTACGCCGGAGAGGAAAAGCATTGCTGCCGTCATTGATCAATGTCCTTTTTGCAGCCCACGCATGAGCACGCGGAAACGTCGTATGAGCCTTGTTTTTTTCTTTTTAGTCCTCTTCGGCTATCGGTTCCTATCCAGGAATCTGAAAATAACGCACTGACTTCCGGTTAAGTAATTGCATAACAGCTTAAAATTATGTCATTTTCGTTGGAATCCGATTCAAGATAATGGAGATGCCACAGCAAAAGACCCGTCTATCAACTGAATCATAGCCTCGCTAAAACTGCATCTGAAACCGCACTTGCAGGATACGAGGTCGGTCATCTCCGATAAGGGTGCCGTTGCCGTTTGCATCTTCTCCCGCAAAAACGAAGATACAATTGGCCATCAAGCGAATTCTGGGGGTAATATACCAGTTGGCCCCAAAGGCTACGTTCTGTTCCTTTCCACCCCTGACAGATGCGGATGTAAGATCAATGGCGCTGTACCGAGCAGCCAACTCGACGGCCCCATATTCGGATTCGATTTGAGGGTAACCAAAGGTGCCTTTTTGGGGCAAATACCTTCGGGTTTCCCCGGTGGGAAACCAACTCACAAATGCGTACCAGCCATGGAATTTGAGGTTCTCAAGGCCGTCTTCTCGATCAACAAATGCCCCAATGTATTCAGCTTGAAAAGAGAGTGGTCCCAGAACTGTGGCGCCTTCAATGCCCAACCGACCGATGGTTTGAATTCCAGGGATATCCCCGGTGTCCACGTAGCGGACGTTTGTGAGTCCTGATTCGGGCCGGTAACGAAAGTAAACCGTGTCACCGCCTGTAATCTTTCGAAAAGAAAAGGAGCCACCGACATGGTAAACTTCCTTTTCCGAAAGTAGAGGGTTGTAGACTGCACGGCAATTGAAACCCGTCCCCAGATTGCCCTGGTCCTTCTGGGTGGCCAGATCCTCCGAAAAAAGGCCCACCTGAGTGGACCAGGAATTTCCGTAAGTGTGTGCGCTCAAACCGACGGTACTTCCCGGAACAAGGGCGTTTGGCAGTGCTCTTTCCATGAATGTTATGGCCAGTCCGCTGTTCATTTCCTCCAGACTGAAAGGCTCCATTTGCTGCCCGAAAATTATAGAGGTTCTCTCGATCCCGTTGTAGGAAACATAGGCATCGTCCAGAAAGGCCCCGCTGCCATTGAAACGGCCGCCTTCAGTCAATCCTCCCACGCTTAGACGAAATGTCCAATTGCTGCTGAACCGACCATTTCCTTCGATCATGAGGGTTCTAAGACCGATGTCCCGATTTCCCATGTTATTTTTTTCTTCGAAGTAGTGTGCCCAATCCACCAGAATTCTACCGCCCACACGCAAATAGAAGCCGGCTTTTTCAATACTGACTTCCAGGGCATCCCTTTTGGAAAGCCGCAAATCCGCCATGCCCCATTTGAAATGGATATCACGGTCTATAATCGGTAGATAGCCGCTGTTGCTATCTTGATCCGAAGGGGTAAGTTCCAGGGAAGGAAGCCAGATAGAATCTTCGGTTTTATCGGGCCCCCCTTTTTCTTCGCCTAAAGAGAGAGCCGGCCACACACAAAGGATGCAAAGGGCGAGACAGGCGGCAATGGCCCCCCATTTAGTAGGTGTTTTCATAGACAATTTTAAGTTGAAGTAAAAAACGATGTTTCAAACGTGTGTATTTTAGGTCGTTGTAGAAACCCACGTCCTATGGGCGTGGTCATGTGGGACAGGCTATGCCGGTCCCGGATGGGCTTGGCCGAAGGCCCGCATTTTCCCTAAACTTCAGGTACTTATTTTGTTTCGGTATGTGCAACGAGGTCATGCCGGGCTTGACCCGGAATCCAAGCCTTCATTATCATATAAGATCTTTGTGGAACCCCAATATTCCGTTCTTGACGATGGCCTCGGGGGAGCCGGAATGGCAGATCTTCTCAGGGTTCAATATGCAGTTTCTGAACTGAATCCATAATTCGAATGCAGGTGTCGCAAGATGACCACACCGGCGTCCCTGTTAAGAAGTCCCGCCCGAAGCACTGGTTGGACGAAGCCGCTACGCGGCAGACAATTCCAGCGATTTTTTTTCTCCCAGATTAACCTGCTGTAATCTCCTCCAACTTTGTAATAAAAAGAAATCATCAAGGAAGGCGCATTTGCCTTTCATTTCAATCATTACAAGGAGGAGATTACAATGGATACCACCATGCCAAAAAATTCGCAATTCAACAAGTATTACCGGAAGCACCAGAAATACCTGAAACTCAATGGATTACGGCCAAAAACCATTGAGGCGTACTCAAGGGCGATCAGGCGAATCGGAAACTATTTCGATTGCAGGATCGTCAATCTTACATCCGACCAGTTGCTTGACTATTTTAATGAGCTTCTGGAATGCCATTCCTGGAGTACGGTCAAGCTCGATCTGTATGGTCTGAAGTTCTTTTACGCCAGGGTACTGAACAAAACCTGGGAAGACATCCCCTTAATCAAACCGCCAAGAACATCCAGGATCCCGGATATTCTATCCATTGAGCAGCTCAACCGGCTGTTCGCCGAAACCAACAAGTTGAGCTACAAAGTCTTTTTCTTTACCACCTACAGCATGGGGCTGCGCCTTGGCGAAGGAATCAGGCTGACTGTCGGTGATATCGACTCCGTCAATATGCGAGTTCATATTCGCGACGCCAAGGGCAACAAAGACCGGCTGGTGCCGCTGCCTGAAAATACTCTGCGCGTGCTGAGAAATTTCTGGCAGGTTCACAAACATCCCCATTTCCTTTTTCCAAGCCGGAAAAGAGGTCTGAATAATGCCCACCTGGTTCAGCAGCCACTGGACAGAGGCGGCATCCAGACCGCCATGAAAGCCGTTGTCAGACAACTCGGCATAAAAAAAAATTTCATGCCATTCCCTGCGGCACAGCTATGCAACGCATATGCTGGAAGCAGGCGTTGATCTCATTGAATTACAACAGATCCTGGGCCATGTCAGTGTCCTGACCACCACCAGATACACCCATCTGACTTCCAATACCGGAAACAATGCCAGCCAGGCCGTCAATACGCTGGCCAACACCTTTGATATAACATGGGGAGGGGTCAAATGATTCTGCTCTCCTCGATTATCAATGAATTCAGGGACCGCTTTTTGGACCGATACGAGAATTCCGTCCTGCCAAGCCATACAAAGGCTCTGCAGACCATGGCACAATGCAGACAAGAATATGGCCCGCACATGCTGGCGAAATGTACGGATCACAACTGCGGAAAACAGGTCTATATTCCACATTCCTGTGGCCACAGGAACTGTCCCCATTGCCAGAACCATGAAAACCGGCAGTGGATCGAGAATCAGTTGAGCAAGCGCTTACCGGCTCAATACTATCTGATCACCTTCACCCTCCCCAAACAGCTCAGGGATCTTGCCTGGAAAAATCAGGCAACAATCTATTCCCTCATGTTTGCCTGCGTCCAGGATCTCCTGAAAACATTTACCCAAAAAGACAAAAAACTCGGTGGAGCAGCCGGCTTTACCACCATACTCCATACCCATTCAAGAGCACTCGACTATCATCCCCACATTCATGTTGTCATGCCGGGGGCAAGCATCAATACAAAAACAGCATTATGGCGGGTCAAATCTTCCGGGTATCTTTTCAGCCACAAGGCTCTGGCGCAAGTCTTCAGAGCAAAGATCCTCCAGGCCATTGTTGACCACGGGCTGAGCGTGCCAGAAGATTGCCCGAAACAGTGGGTCGTTGACTGCAAAGACGTCGGCAACGGCGACAAGGCAATCATTTATCTTGGCAGATATCTCTACCGGGGCGTCATCCGGGAACAGGATATTCTGCAATGCGAAAACGGCATGGTCACCTTCAGGTATCTCCATGCCAAAACCGGGCAATACAGAAGCAGGACCGTCACCGGGGAATATTTCCTCTATCTGCTCATGCTCCATGTGCTGCCCAAGGGCTTTCGAAGGGCCAGGTGTTACGGTTTTCTCCATCCATGCAGCAAAAAGCTCATCTGTTTTTTGCAGATGGTGCTCCGGGTTAATCCGCTCAATATGTTTGCCAAGAAATTGAAAGAACGGCCAACAATTACCTGCCCGGTATGCGGAGCGGCCATGAAAATTGTCCTGACAAAAATAGCAAAACCGCCGGCGAAGCAGGTCCACCTGCCTTACATGAGCGAACACGGAGAAATCGTTATGTAACCCAGAGCCAACATCACCGGTTTATGAAAAAGCCCGGTTTCCCCGGTAATGGACACCTATGCGCAAAAAAACTGCATATTCCGCTTCTGAAAGCCTTGTTCTTCAGGCAAATCTATTTCAAAGAGCATATGGGCAGAAGCAGAAAATCCCTGTCTCACTTCTGTCCTGATCAAGCTGCCTCTTTCAAAAAAGCTGTTTTCTATATATAGTAACCGGGCTTGTCCAACAAACGGTTCAGATTGTGGTTCGCTCCGCTCTCACAATCTAACCTTATTCGTTAGGCGATAACTTGGGTTGCATGGGGTATAAACCCTATAGACATCCAAGCGGTCAAGCCTAATCGATCCCTTTACCCACGGGCACCAGCAGAATCGGCTTCATGTTCCGAAGCGTCACGAAGTCCGCCTCCTCGAGATTGTTGCGGTGGATGAGCGTACGCAAATCGTCCACGTAGGCCTGACCCCGCTCCGAGTAGTTCAACAAACCTGAAGCTAGCGCGTCACCGGTGAGCGGCTTACCTTCCTTACGTAGATCCCGCCGATACCGCCGTAGCGCTGCATAGATCTGGTGCGTATTGAGGTTGAGCAGGTACGCACGGATGGAATCCTTGGGCATCGCGAACGCCCGAATCTTATGGTTCCCCTTGCTTGCGGTCTGCTGTCCCTTAGGCGTTATTCCCGATCCGTCGTATGTCCATTGCCCAAACAACGCACTCCCTTCTGCCGCGAAACGCGATGTGCCCCAACCGCTTTCGACTGCTGCCTGGGCCAGTACCAGCGACGCCGGTACTACATCCACGCGCATCATCAGTACATCGAGTGTTGCAGGCGTATCAATTTTGCCCTCGACACCGTAGCGTGCGGACAGCGCATGGAGCCAGTCCCGCTCGGCCTGGGTCCAGGGCTTCCCGGCCTTTCTTTTTGCGCTTAGTTGGTCCAATCGCTTGCGCTCAAGCATGACTTCCTCGTCCGCAGCGAGGACCATCGGGATCAACCCGTAAAGGAATGTGACCTTTTTCTTTCGCACAGTCAGGCTCGGTGCGACAGTCTGCCCCCAGCGCGCCGGGATGTCGGATAAGTAGATGCGGGGCACCGTGCGCTCGCCTTCTTGAAAGGCTTCGGGCGTGAAGTGGTACTTCTCCCATATTTCCTCCACCTTCCGATTGTTGGGGAATTCAATGCGTTTCCACGTCGCTGAGTCGCCATCCGGACTGGAGATGAGTGGCACTTGTGCTGCGGCAAAGGCCAAGCCGCACAGAGTCACGGCGATCCACGGTAGAACAAAGAGGAACTTTCTCATCGGCTTGCTCCAGAGTTTTCTGTGGAATGTAGTTGCTGTACCGGTGTCAGAGTTGACCGCCCGGATGCATCAGCATACACGCTTATTAATGATAATTCTCTAATACACCATGGTGGCGTTTTCACGCTGATGAATCTGGCACTGGTTGAATTGCTTGGTCAAAGCTTAACAGTTTTATATCATCAGAACATTGTTCAGCAGAAAATATACATAAACGAATTCCTCATTTCAAGCGTTATAGCAGATGTTTCATATCAGATGTGAGAAAAAAGTCTCAAATTGCGAAGGACTTGAGACCAACCCCGTTTCATCAGGCCCGTTTGCGAATCACCAGGGCCGCGCAACTGCCAGTCGTACTCTCTATGGTGTGGGCTTTGAACCGCTTTGCTCCTCCCCACTCGGGGGGTGCATGAACGATGCGCGGCGATGGTGCCAGTTCGAATTCAAAAGCATCGAGCCCGAATGGCAATCCTTCGCCGATGGATTTTAATGCCGCTTCCTTGAGGCTCCACAACCGAAAAAAAGTCCTCATCCGTTTGTGATTTTCGACTCTTTTGATTGCATTCGTTTCGTCTTTTGAAAAATAGTGGTTCGCCAGATCGAGCGCTTTCAAATGCCTCGCTCGATCCTCGATATCGACGCCGATGGCGTATTTCAAAGACCAGGCGCCCAAAAAACCGAGCCGGCAGGAGGAAAAACTGAACCAGGCATCCGCTCGGTATCCGACAAAATGGACGCGCATATCCTTGTCATTTCAGGATCGCGCGAAACCGGCGCATAAATGACGCAAACTGCATGATGCGCGGACGTCGGTGTCACATCCCGTGAGTGCACGGCGAAAAGGCTTTTGACTGAACGGCCATCGTATTCGTTCATCTGGAATCGTGACAGGTGATGCAAGGTCTTTTTTCGCCTTTTAATATTTCCGGGGAGCATTTCGATTTCAAACCGGCATCTAGCGCAATATCGCAGCAAGATAGGTCTTGATTGCCGGCGTAGGGTTCCGCGGGGCTCCCCCAGTAGGTCCCTGTCGGCAGATGCATCTCCTTCAGCACCATGCAGAGCGGCAACAGGGTGGTTGCGTTCTCCATGACCGCTCCGCCCATGAGGGTTACACCGGAATTCACGGTGCAGCCGTTCCGAATCCGGGTTTCTTTGACCTTCAAGGTCATGTTCTCCAGGGTGTGGAACTGCAGAAGACCGGAGATATAACAGTCGTCGCCAAAATTCACCGCGTTCCAGTCAAAGGCCTGCATGGGTGAGGCGAGGATGGTTCGTTTGCCGATTCTGCATCCCATCCGGCGCAATATTGTATTCGAGAGTACCGTACCGGCCAGAACCCGCAACGGGATCCTGCACCAGGCAAAAAAGCAGTCCTGAGCAAAAAAATACATAAAATGGCGCCATGACCAGAAAGGTGTCTTGTGATTGGAGCCCCACCGGCTTCCCACCAGCGCTTTCTTGGTCAAAATGCCGGACAGGACGAGGACGAATTCAGTGAAAATCAGGGCGAGAAGGGCACTCATGACCGGGCCGGCCCCCAGGCGCAACAGCAGGGTGTATAAGACAGCATAGGCCAGAACATCCGCGGAGCGCAGAAAGCCGATGCCGAAAAGATCATTTAAGAAGACGCGTCCCAAAAAGAGGGAAAAGGTCGCGGGGTGTTGCGCTTCATTTTCCAATTCAAAATCAGCGCCTGCAAATTTTATTGGGGGATTTCCGGCCACCGTAATCGGCGGACCGATGCGTGAGCGCATCTGGCATCTGGCGCCTGAACCGAATGTCGCTTCCCGGCGTGGAGACGCCAAGCAGGAAGTTGGTCGGGAAATACCCGGACCCCGCCACACAATTGTTGCTGCTGAAGAAGTTCGCGGGCATGTCCAGCTGCCGAATTTTCAGATGCCCGGCCTCCTCGTCGAGCATGTTGGTGAAGCAGCCGTGGGCCCAGAAAACCTGAGCGTGGGCGCTGGCAAGTTCCGGAACAAGGTTGTGCATGACGTCGCATTCCGAGCCACCCACGCGTGTAAAATGCAAACCCGCAAGCGCCCGGAGGTACTGTCCAAAAATGGTCCATGTCCAGAGACGCTGGATCTGATTCATCTTTTTGAGCCTGTACAAGAGGAGCGCAGTCTTCAGCCCGTGTGTGGGATAGAGCCCCGGCGAAGCAGGGGTGGAACGAATAAACAGGCAGCCCAGCAACAAGACCAGAACCAGGGTGACCCATGTGGTAATGAATGCGTACAGACCTATTTGCCCAACGATTTCCAAAAGCGGGGTAATTTTGAAATAAACACTAGCCAGCGCTGTTTCCCTGACCGGAATGAATGTGGCGACGAACCACGTGACTGCGGCAGTGGGAACGAGTACGGTAAACAAGTCCAGAAAGATCTGCATCAAAATATTCAAAATTTCCAGGAACCACACCGGGCACGTGGAGCGACAGTGGTGCGCCGTGCGTTTAAGCCCAGTGAATCTGACGGCCAATCGCGCCGGAGCGCCTTCCCACATTTCATTTGCCCCTACATTGCCCAGGATGGGTGTAAGGGGGGTTATCCAGGCGTTTCGTCCCACGATCACATGACCGGATACGGCTGCCCGCATGCCGATCTTGCAGCCGTTTTCAAGGGTAACCGGCCCCACAATCAACTCTTCTCCCACCCATCGTGACACTTGGATGCAAGCGCCGGTCTGAATTGTGACGTCGTTTTCTATGGAGAGCAGTTCCAGCGGGCCCGAAAGGGCGACATCCTGCGCGCAATGAAGATTGCGTCCCACGCTCGCCCCAAGTCGTCGCAACACGTAAGCCGTGAGCGGGGTACTGCGAAATAAAACGCCCAGTAGCCGAAGCACCAGCATCTCCAGCCGCTCCATGCACCAGATCCGCAAATACATCCGACTCCATTTCGGGTAAGTGCCCGGCCTTACGGAGTTGCCAAAAATGCTCCTGTCCATGAAGCGCTTGATCAGAATGACCCAGAGCAAGACGACAAAAGGGAGGACGAGGGCCGACAGATATAGCAGAAACCCGAAGGCAAGGAATTGCCATAAGTGGGCTGTCATGAAAAACTCGCCGATCTCCGAAAAAGCAATGGCTCCCAAAAAGCCCAAAAGGGCGGGAGCGTAGATGATTGCTAGAAAAAGTACCTGCAAAAAGGTGAAATGCCGTAATGACAGCACCCTCGCAGCCGCCTCATCGCGTTCGACAAAGTCAGCACCAGATTGGACGGCATCAGCGGAGACATGAATTTCCTGGTGATGCTGACGCGGTCGACCGCCACTTTTCGCGGGGTGTCGCAGTCGCTAAGAAGCGCTCGGACCGACACCGCCCAGCCCGCCTTCTGCAGGCGCTGTGTCAACCGGGCGATGACGATGGAGTGCCCGCCGTTGTCGGCGAACACATCGTCCCACCCCAAAGGGGTTTCGAAAACGTCTCTGCAGATCTTCAACACTTCGCCACAGCCGGGTGGGACTTCTTGATCCCTCTTCGGCGATATAGCCTTTCCTGTCATTGATTTTTGTGCCGTGATGTGCCTTTTTGTTTGCGTTTTTTTCGTATCCAGTTCTCCGGTTACCTGCAATTGAGAAAGGCTGGGGAGGCGTGACCGGTCGATTTTTCCCGACATGGGCTTTCATAATGAATTTCTTCACCAGAAAGATCCTTGACGGAACTGAGGGCGCCGGAAGCTGTTTTTCAAGCGTCGCGGTGACCTGAGCTTCCCACTTATCCGGTGCCGGCTTGACATCCGAAAAATCGGTTTTTGCCTTGGACGGCGCTGTAACAAATGCGACCAACTCTTCATTTTGATAATCCAGGACAGCGGCCTCAATCTCACGAAACTGTGCCTGAAGAATGTCTTCAACGGCCTGAATTTCCACACGGTGTCCGCGCACTTTGAGCTGTGCGTCGATTCGGCCGATAAAATGAACGCGTTGTGAATGAATGTCGATTCTACATTTATCCCCGGTGCGGTAGAGGCGGCCGAATTGAGGATGCATGATAAACTTTTGAGCGGTTTGCTGTGGTAGGTTGCGATAGCCCCGCGCCACATGAACCCCGCCGATGCAGAGTTCTCCCGCTTCTCCGTGGGGCAGTGCACGAAGCTGTCCCACCTCGAGAATGACATAGGTGACGTTGGCAAAAGGAGAGCCGATGGTGACCGGTTCCCCCGGTCGAAGACTCTGCCGGCTTGTGTCGGTGCTCGCCTCCGTAGGACCGTAGGTATTGATAATCTGCCGCCTGCCACGGGTCCATGGCTCGACCAGTGAATCCGGGAAGGCTTCGCCCGCCGGCACTACGTAACGGCACAAGGGATAGGGAAGATCCACCTCCGGGGTTGAAGTCAAGGTGGTCAACAGCACCGGCGGGCAGAAGAGCACCGTGACCTCGGCCTCACATAGCATGGGAACAAGATCAGGACCAGACCGTATCTGTTCCTTGGTCAGCATAACCACGGCGCAGCCGGACACCCAGGCGCTGTACATTTCGGAAATGCTGCCGTCGTATCCCATGGATGAGGTGAGGGAGGTTGCGTCCATGCCAGGAATAAGATCGAAATAATCCGCGTAACTGAGGGCCAGGTTTACGTAGCCTGCGTGGGGACACTCGACCCCCTTGGGCCTGCCGGTGGTTCCACTCGTGTAAAAGATGGTTGCGAGATGTTCTGACGGGTCGTCCAGCCAAGGCGGCAGACTACCATTTGGCAGATTATTGGGCAGGTTCAGAAGGTCGAGGGTCGACAGGTCACGGAATCATTTCTGCCCCCGTGTAAGAATCACCACCGGTTGGGCGTCCTTGAGCATGTGAGTGATGAGCGCTTCGGGCAGATCGGTGTCCAGAAACATCATGGTGCCGCCCTTGCGAAAACGTTCCGAAGATATTCCTTTGCTGGCACGGTTTTTTGTGGAGAAAGCATCCAAACGGATGGGCAAGTCAATTGGACGGATACCGGAGAGAGTTGCCAAAAAGCTGATGGACTATTCCTGGCCCGGAAATGTGCGGGAGTTGCTGAACGTGATCGAGAGGGCGGTTATCAACAGTTCAGGTCCCACGCTACGTTTGGCGGATGACCTTTCCGGGGCGTCTCGTGAACGCGTGGAATCCCGGTTAAAAAGTCTGCAAGAGATCGAAAAAGATCACATCGTAGGGGTGCTCCAATCGACCCACTGGCGCATCAACGGCCCCAAAGGCGCCGCCCTTATTTTAGGTTTGAATCCTTCCACCCTGCGGTCCCGCATTCGCAAGCTCGAAATTCGGAAACCATAAATTATTCCCGCGATATTTAACGATTTTTCGATATTTCACTGAAAATTATGTTCCCAAAACGGCTTCGGGAATTCGGCAGATGAAAATTATGTGCTGGAAAATCAATGGACTAAATATACTGATTGTTATCGTGAAGAGTTGGCACGGATCTTGATAATTGAAATCTATTTACTCAAACTTAATAAAGAATGAACAATCATATGGAAAAATCTCCAAATCCGATGGTCACTATAATCGTTAAAATGAAGGTGAGACCTGAAAAACACAAAGAGCTTTTCCAAACCGTTTTTTCCATTGCTCAACACGTGAGAAAGGAGAACGGATGCTTGAACTTAGGGTTTTACCTGAATGCCGAGAATGAAAATGATTTTTTGATGGTTGAGGAGTGGGCGAGCCAAAAGGATTGGGATGACCACCAGCAGTCTGATATTTTCACGGTATTGAGGGGGGCCGGCAGTCTTATGCGGCGGCCGCCGGAAATTCTGGTTCACACGGTTAGCCGCCCAACGGAATTAGAACATTGGTCACCAAAATCAAACGGCAGGGAATGAAAAGGAGGAACCAAAAATGAAATCAACGCCTAAAACTTTTTTAGTCTTGCTACTCGCTCTAATTATGGTGGTGTTTAGCTCGAGTTACGCTTGTGCTGATTCTAAAGCCAGTGACGAAGTTGACCTCATGCGCGGCTTCAAGGGCAAGATTGAACTGGATGTCCGCGATTCCAAACCGGATTGGGCACCATTCATGCCCAAGAAGGCGCCGGAGGGCGCTCCGAATATTCTCTTCATTCTGTACGACGATACGGGCCAGGCGGCCTGGTCTCCCTACGGCGGCCGCATCAAGATGCCGACGCTGGACAGCCTCGCCGCCGACGGGTTGACCTACACCAATTGGCATACCACCGCCCTGTGCTCGCCGACACGCTCCACCCTGCAGACCGGTCGCACCCACTGGATCAACGGGTATGCCTCGATCAGTGAAAGCTCGGAGGGATTCCCGGGCATGAGCGGTCGCTTTCCCAAGCAGGTAACGACCATTGCCGAAGTGTTGCAGGCCAACGGCTACGCCACCTTATGGCTCGGCAAGGATCACAACGTGCCGGAGCAGGATGTAGCGCCAGGTGGTTACCGCGGCGAGTGGCCGCTGCAGAAGGGTTGGGACCGTTTCTACGGCTTCCTCGGCGGCGAGACCAACCAATGGTATCCGGACCTGGTTAAGGACAACGATTTCATCGAACAGCCTTACATGCCGGAAGACGGCTACCACCTTTCCAAGGACCTTGCTGAGCAGGCAATCGAGATGCTCCGCAACAAGAACGCTTCCGACCCGTCCAAGCCATGGTTCATGTGGTTCTGTCCCGGCGCCAACCACGCGCCGCACCAGGTGCCCGAGGAATGGATAGAGAAATACAAGGGCAAATTCGATGACGGATACGATGCCTATCGCGCGTGGGTAACCAAGCGCATGAAGGAGAAAGGCATCATTCCCGAAAATACCGTCAACACCGCCATAAATCCCATCCCGAAAGACATGGCCAATCCGGCAGATGCCGTACGGCCCTGGGCTTCCCTGAACGACCAAGAAAAGAAGCTCTTCAACCGTATGGCAGAGGTCTTTGCCGCCTTTTCCTCCTACACGGACCATCAGATCGGTCGTATTATCGACTACCTGAAGGCAACCGGGCAGTACGAGAACACCATCATCCTCTACGCCGCCGACAACGGTACCTCCGGAGAGGGCACGCCCAATGGTTCCGTGAACGAGAACAAATTCTTCAATGGCTGGCCGGACAGTCTCGAAGACAACATGAAGTACATCGACAAGCTGGGCAGCCCCGACACCTACGAACACTTCCCTACCGGCTGGGCGGCGGCCTTCTCGGCGCCTTACAAGATGTTCAAGCGCTACTCAGAGTACGAGGGGGGTACCGCGGATCCGCTGGTTATCAGCTGGCCCAAAGGCATCAAGGCCCGCGGTGAGCTGCGCCACCAGTACCACCATTCAACGGATATCGTGCCGACGCTGCTCGAGATCACCGGCCTCGAGATGCCGAAGGTCAATCACGGAGTGAAGCAGTACCCGCTCTACGGTGTTTCCATGGCCTACACGTTTGATGCCAAGCCGGAGGCCCCGACCAAAAAGCATGTCCAGATCTACGAGATGTTCGGCACGCGGGGCATCTGGAAGGATGGTTGGTTTGCGGCCTCCGTGCACGCACCGATGTCCGGCAAGGGCCACTACGACAAGGACAAATGGGAGCTGTACCACCTGGAGAAGGACCGCTCGCAGTCCAACAACCTCGCCGACAAGTACCCGGATAAGCTCAAGGAACTCAAAGATCTCTGGATGGAACAAGCGAAAGAGAACAACGTGCTGCCCCTGGACGACCGCTCTGCTTTGGATCTTCTCTTGGTCAAGCGTCCCAGCAATGAACCTCCCCGCGACACCTACATCTACTACCCGGATACGGAGCCTGTACCGGAAGGCGTGGCGGTCAACGTTAGGGGCCGTTCGTACAAAATCCTTGCCAACGTCGAGATCACCGACAAAACCGAAGGTGTGATCTTCGCCCACGGCTCACGCTTCGGTGGGCATACGCTGTTCATCAAGGACAAGAAGCTCTACTACGTGTACAACTTCCTCGGCATCAAGCCGGAGCAGGTGTTCGAGTCCAACGTGACCCTGAAACCGGGTAAATACACGCTGGGCATGGAGTTCGAGAAGACAGGCAAGGGCGAACATGGCGAGTCCCTGGGCGAGACCAAGCTCTATGTCGACGACAAGGTGGCGGCGTCCGGCAAGATGCGCACTCAGCCGGGCAAGTTCACCCTGTCCGGTGATGGCCTCTGCGTCGGCTATGACAGCGGCGACGCGGTGAGTTCGATGTACAAGTCTCCGGGCAAGTTCACCGGCGGCACCATCCAGGGCGTGGGAGTATCGGTCAAGGGCGAACCCTATCTGAACCTGGAAGCCGAAGCCAAGCGCATGATGATGAAGCATTAACCCTCTCCCGACCAGAACGGAAAAGCCACCCATTCGGATGGCTTTTCCGCATGGAGATTTTTATGCAAAGAAAAGGTGCGGGTCTGCTCCTCGTAGTCCTTGCGGCGGCACTTTGGTTATCCGGAGAGGCCCTTGCCCGGGATCAGGCCGATGCGGCTGCACAAGCCAACAATCCATTGGCCAATATGAAGGCGTTCAATCTCCAAAATTATTATATCGGTGAACTGACGGAGTCCGACGATTGGGCCAATCAGTTCTGGTTTCGTTATGCACAACCGTTTTCGGTTTCAAAGACGAACTGGTTAATGCGGGCCTCGCTGCCCATCAATACCTATCCCACGACACCGGATGGCCATATGGAAACCGGAACCGGCGATCTTAATGTATTCGCCGCTTATTTGATCGATACGGGCAATCCGGCGGTGAGCTTCGGTATTGGTCCACAGTTAACGGCGCCCACTGCCAGCGAGGAGCAATTGGGCAGTGGAAAGTGGTCGGCCGGTTTTGCGAACGTGCTGTTCAACGCAAATTCGCATAAATTTCAATACGGCTACCTGTTGACGTGGCAGGCGAGCTTTGCAGGTGAAGGTGATCGGGAAAATGTTAATGTGGGAGCGTTACAGCCCTTTGCCTTTTATCAGCTGGGAGGCGGAACTTATTTGCGTGCCGCGCCGATCTGGATGTATAATCTGGAAAATGATGATTACAGCGTGCCGTTGGGCATCGGCATCGGGCAGGTGTTTAAAAAGGATAAAACGGTTTTTAACGTCTTCATAGAACCTCAGATCTCGGTTCTGGATGAAGGTGCCGGACAGCCGGAATGGCAAATATTTGTTGGCTTCAATATGCAGTTCCTGCAATAAGTTTGTTGCCGTTCCGTCGATCATGGAGATTTCCGTTGTTTTTTAAACCACTAGACAAAAAACCATGAGGAGGAAAAAAATGAAAAGAGTATGGATGAAAATTCTGGCTGCTGTTTTTATAACGGCCCTGTGCCTGCCCGGGCTTGCCCAGGCGGCGGACAAACCCAACATCCTTTTGATTGTCTCCGACGATAGCGGTTACGGAGATCTCGGTGTCTATGGGGGTGGAGAAGGGCGGGGTATGCCCACCCCCAACTTCGACCGCATGGCGGCGGACGGAATGACTTTTTTCTCATTTTATGCGCAGCCCAGCTGCACCCCGGGTCGCGCGGCCATGCAGACCGGGCGCATACCCAATCGTAGCGGCATGACCACCGTGGCCTTCCAGGGCCAGGGCGGCGGTCTTCCGGCTGCTGAGTGGACGCTGGCATCGGTGCTCAAGGAGGCCGGATACAAAACCTATTTCACCGGCAAGTGGCATTTGGGAGAGGCTGACTATGCACTGCCCAACGCCCAGGGTTACGACATCATGGAACACTGCTTCCTCTATCACCTGAACGCCTACACCTATGGCGATCCAAAGTGGTTCCCGGACATGGATCCGAAACTGCGGGAAATGTTCGACAAGGTAACCAAAGGGTCGTTATCGGGCAACGCCGGAGAGAAGCCCAAGCAGGACTGGAAAGTTAACGGCGAGTACGTGGACACGCCGGAAAAAGGGGTTGTGGGAATCCCCTTTCTGGACAAGTATGTTGAGCAATCGGGTTTGAAGTTTCTGGAGGATGCCGCCAAGAACCCGGATCAACCGTTTTTCATCAACATCAACTTCATGAAGGTGCATCAGCCGAACCTGCCGGCGCCGGAGTTCGTGCACAAATCGATCTCCAAGACCAAGTTCGCCGACTCCACCGTGGAACTGGACACGCGTGTGGGCCATATCATGGACAAACTTAAAGAACTCGGCCTTGACAAAAACACCCTGGTGTTCTGGACCACCGATAACGGTGCCTGGCAGGATGTCTATCCGGACGCCGGGTACACCCCGTTCCGCGGCACCAAGGGCACGGTCCGCGAGGGAGGCAACCGCGTGCCGGCTATCGCCGTGTGGCCCGGGAAGATCAAGGCAGGCGTGCGCAACCACGACATTCTGGGCGGTCTTGACCTTATGGCCACCTTTGCCGGTTTGGCGGGATTGAAACTGCCTGAGAAGGATCGCGAAGGCCAGCCCATCATTTTCGACAGTTACGACATGTCGCCCGTGCTCCTTGGCAAAGGCAAGAGTGAGCGTAATTCGTGGTTCTATTTCACCGAGAACGAACTTACCCCCGGCGCAGCCCGCGTCGGCCACTACAAGGCGGTCTTCAACCTGCGCGGAGACGACGGACAGGCCACCGGCGCTCTGGCGGTCGATTCCAATCTGGGCTGGAAAGGTCCTGACAAGTACGTCGCGACGGTGCCCCAGGTCTTCGATCTGTTGCAGGATCCGCAGGAACGCTACGACATCTTTATGAATAATTACACTGAACACACCTGGACGTTGGTCACGTTTAACGCGTCGGTCCAGAAGTTGATGAAGACCTACATCGAGTATCCGCCGCGGAAGCTGCAGAGCGAAGTCTACACCGGCCCGATCACCCTGAGCAAGTATCAGCATTTTATGTACATCCGGGAGGATCTGAAAAAAGAGGGCTTCTCTCTCCCCATGCCTTCCGGCAATTGATAACCACAAGTTTGTAAAGACTCACCAAGCATGAAGGCCGCCGTCTCCAAAGGGCGGCCTCAACTTTGCGATTAAGGAGAAAACTCCTATGAGAATAAAAGTAAAGAAAATCCTCATCGGGTTATCGGGGCTTTTATTCCTTCTTTCTGCGATGGTTGCCCTGGCCGCTGACCCGCTGCCTTCCTGGAACGATGGCAATACCAAACAAGCCATACTCGCCTTTGTGGAAAAGGTGACAACGCCGGGCTCCCCCGACTTCGTGCCGTCTGCTGAGCGCATCGCCACCTTTGACAACGACGGCACGCTTTGGCCTTCCCACCCCATGTACGCCCAACTCGCTTTTGGTCTGGATCGGGTCAAAACCCTGGCGCCCCGGCACCCGGAGTGGAAGACGAAGCAGCCCTTCAAGGCGGTGCTCGACAACGACCTTGAGGCGCTGGGGGCCGCGGGCGAAAAGGGGATGGCCGAGTTCGAGGCCATTGTGACCGATTGGCTGGAAAAGGCCCGTCACCCACGGTTCAAGCGCCGTTATACCGACCTGGCCTATCAGCCCATGCTTGAGCTCCTCCAGTATCTTCGGGCCAACGGCTTCAAAACCTACATCGTTTCCGGCGGCGGTGTCGAGTTCATGCGGCCGTGGACGGAGAAGGTCTACGGGGTCCCCCCGGAGCAAGTGGTGGGCTCGACCATCAAGACCAAATATGAGATGCGGAACGGAAAGCCGGTGCTGATGCGTCTGCCGCAAATCGATTTTATTGACGACAAGACCGGTAAGCCTATCGGCATCAACACGTTTATCGGCAGGCGACCCGTCGCGGCGTTTGGTAATTCTTCCGGAGACCGCGAGATGCTGGAATGGACCGGCGCGGGCAGCGGGTGCGCGGCTGATGATGCTGGTGTTCCACGACGACGCCAAGCGTGAATATGCCTATGGCCCTGCCAACGACCTGCCGGATACCAAGTTCGGCACCTTTCCACAGTCATTGATGGAGGAGGCCAAAAAGAAAGGCTGGATTGTAATCAGTATGAAAAACGACTGGAAAGTCATTTTTTTATCTGCAAGACAGTGAAGTGAGACAAATGCGGATGACATGATATTTGAGGCATACCCGACTGAAGTTTGAGTTGTCAGCATAGGGTAATCTGACGCCTATTTGGAATGCTTTTCCTTCTTCCTTGCCTCAATTCATGTTATTTTGTAAGGTCGTCGTAACTACATGGTAAGGTAAATAAACGCCAACTCGCTGAAACCATGCATGGTTCCAGTTCTTTCGGTGAGGGGGAGACACCGTGAAAACAAAACATTCCTGTTTGTACAAATGGCTGACCGGTTTGCTGGTTCTACTTCTGGCGATCCCGCCCCATCTTATGGCACAGAGTAGCGGAGAAAGCTCCCAGCACAGTTTTACCAAGGAACAAATTGCCCAACTGGTGGCGCCCATCGCGCTTTATCCCGATTCCCTGCTGGCCCAGGTTTTGATGGCCTCTACCTATCCGCTTGAGGTGGTTGAGGCAGAGCGGTTCATGAAGGCAAATGCCAATTTGAAGGATGACGCCCTGGATAACGCCCTGAAAGACAAGACTTGGGATGTGAGCGTCAAATCGTTGTGCCATTTTCCAAAGGTTTTGAGCTCCATGAGTGAGAAACTTGATCAGACCACTCAGCTTGGAGACGCATTTGTGGGGCAGCAAAAAGAGGTCATGGATGTCATCCAGGAGCTTCGTGCCCAAGCCCATTCAGAAGGGAATCTGAAAACCAGCAAAGAACAAAAGGTGGAGGTCCAGGACAAAGTCATCGTGATTCAGCCCTCGGACCCCCAGGTGATTTACGTGCCCACTTACAATCCAGCCGTTGTCTATGGTCCCTGGCCCTACCCGGCTTATCCGCCTTATGTCTGGCCCTATCCTCCTGGACTGGGATTGGTGAGTTTCGGTGTTGGAATGGCCGTCGGCATCGGCATTTCAAGCTGGTGTGGCTTCAATTGGCGACACAATTCCATCAATGTAAACATCAACCGCACGGCCAATTTCAATCGAAATGTCAACATCCATGGTCGCCCACCCGGTCCCCAGCCCTGGAAGCATAATCCCCAGCATAGGAGAGGGGTCTCCTACCGAAATCCGGACCTCAACCAGCGTTATGGTCAAGCGTCACGGCAGCGGGCAAGAACAGAATTTAAAGACCGTGGATATGCGGCGAATTTTGACCGAAAGGGTCCAGGGAACACGTTCAACCAAAAAGGCGGTACGGGCAGAGTTCCCGGAGAAAAAGGCCAGAAAATGGGTAGGCCTAGCAAGGAAAGGGGGGAAAGCATGGGCAAAGGACAGGGCCAGAATCTGAACCGCAGTCCCCAAAGAGATTCGAATCTCAGATCATCGGAAACGGCATTCAGTGGCTCACGCGATGGCAGGGAGGCACGGATGTCCAGCCAACGCGGACAATTCAGCCGAAGCGGAGGTTTTGAAAGGGGTGGCGGCGGCATTGGAGGCAGAAGAAGATGAAAACCGGAGCTGCTAAGCGTATGGCGATTTGTTAGTCTAGAATATCAAAAAAATCCAGATAGGTACGGAGGCAAGCAAAATGGTCTCTTTCTCCAAAAAGTGTGGTTTCGTTATCCTATTGTTGATTGTGGGTTTTTCAGCACGGGTTTGGGCGGAAGAAAAAAAGTTTAAGGGCAAAGGGTTTGAGTCACCCCAGCAGGCGGTTGAAGTGCTTATTGAGGCAGTCAAATCAAACGACGGTAAAGGTATAATAGACATTCTCGGTACAGATAGTCTGGATCTGGTTCAATCCGGCGACCCGGTAGCCGATCGCCTGGATCGGGAAAAATTTGTCGAGGTGTTTGGAATCCACCACGGTGTTCAGGAGGAAGGACCGGAAAGAGTAATTATCATTATTGGGGAAAAAGAGTGGCCCTTTCCCATTCCGCTGGAGAAACAGAACGACCAATGGTTTTTTGACGTATCCGCGGGCAAAGATGAGCTACTGAGTCGGCGTATCGGCAGAAATGAAATCGATGTCATCAATGTCTTAAACACCTATGTGGATGCTCAAAACGATTATGCGAAAAAAGACCTGGGTGGAGACGGGGTTCATGCATTTGCATCTTGCATCAGGAGCGACCAGGGAAAAAGAAACGGCCTGTTCTGGCCTGTAAAGGAAGGAGAGAGCATGAGTCCTCTGGGCCCCCTGGTGGCGGAAGCCGCTGCCCAGGGATATGGAGCCAAGTATCCCAAGTCCATGCCTTACCATGGATATTACTTCAAAGTCCTTCGTGGCCAGGGCAAACACGCCTACGGCGGTGCATTTGACTATCAGAAGCAAGGAAAAATGGTTCTAGGACATGCTCTGCTGGCCTATCCCGCCAAATACGGCGCGTCCGGAATCATGACTTTTATGGTAAACCAGCAAGGCGTCATCTACGAAAAGGATCTTGGTCCGAACACTCCAAAACTGGCTAAAGCCATTACCACTTTTGATCCGGACCAGTCCTGGCATGAAACGGATCTTCAAGTTCTGACAGGAGTAAAGTAATCTTAAACTTCAAAGCTGTTGAACTGAGTTCTGCATATACACTGTGTTTAAAAAATGATTCACCCGTTAAATTGATGGCTTAAAGGAGGTGTTTAAAGAGCGAATCTGTTGGCGTTCACGCCGTTACACAACACTACAAGGACAAAGGAGGTTTCCCAATGCGAGTTTTGAAGATACTGGTTTTGATGTTTCTAGTGTGTGCTATCTGTTCACCCGATGCGGTTCAGGCGAAGGACACATCCAAGCCCAACATTCTCGTGATCTGGGGCGACGACATCGGGCAGTCGAATATCTCCGCCTATACCTTCGGGTTGGTGGGCTATCGAACGCCCAACATCGACCGCATTGCCCGTGAAGGCATGATGTTCACGGACTACTACGGCGAGCAGTCTTGCACCGCAGGGCGGTCGGCCTTTATCACCGGACAGAGCGTGTACCGCACCGGACTTTCCAAGGTGGGCCTGCCGGGCGCAGACCTCGGCATGCGTGAGGAAGACCCCACCATCGCCGGACTTCTCAAGGACCGGGGCTACGCCACCGGACAGTTCGGGAAGAATCACCTGGGCGACAAGGACGCGCATCTTCCCACCAACCACGGCTTTGACATGTTTTTGGGCAATCTCTACCATCTCAATGCCGAGGAGGAGCCGGAAAACGAGGACTACCCGGGCGACTTTAAACTGCCGAACGGCCAGACTTTTCGCGAGCGTTTCGGCCCGCGCGGCGTGCTGCGCGCGGTCGCTTCCTATGGAGATGAGATCAAGCAGGCCATCGAGGACACCGGCGCCCTGACGAAGGACCGAATGGAGAAGATCGATGACGAGACCGTCAAAGCCGCCACCGATTTCATCCGCGAGAAGACCAATGCCGGCAAACCCTGGTTCGTCTGGTGGAACGGCACCCGGATGCACTTCCGCACACACGTCTCTCCGGAGCGGATGAAGGAGATCAAGAAGAAATATCCCAACGCGGACGAGTACGCCTGCGGCATGATCGAACATGACATGCACGTGGGCACGCTCCTCGACCTGCTGGATGAACTGGGCATCGCCGACAACACCATCGTGTTCTACTCCACCGACAACGGGCCGCACATGAACACCTGGCCCGACGCAGCCTGGAACCCGTTCCGGGGCGAAAAGAACACCAACTGGGAGGGCGGCTGGCGCGTGCCCGCGGCGGTGCGCTGGCCCGGCAGGATCAAGGCGGGATCGGTGTCGAACCAGATCGTGAGCCATATGGACTGGCTGCCGACCTTCCTGGCCGCCGCCGGCGAACCCGACATAAAGGATAAACTGCTGACCGGCTACGACGATAAAGCCATGGGGCGCGACTATAAGGTGCACCTGGACGGCTACAACATCCTGCCGATGCTCACCGGCGAAACGGAGAAGAGTCCGCGCAAGGAAATGTTCTACTTCTCCGACGACGGTGATCTGACGGCCCTGCGCTTCGGCGACTGGAAGTTGCTGTTCATGGAGCAGGAGAAGACGGGCACATTTGCGGTGTGGCAGTATCCGTTCGTGCCGTTACGCGTCCCCTATATCTTCAACCTGCGCCGCGACCCCTACGAGCGGGCTCAGATCACCAGCAACACTTACTATGACTGGCTGCTGGACCACGCCTATTTTCTGGTCCCGGCCCAGACATACGTCGGCAAATTCATCGCCACCTTCAAGGAGTTCCCTCCGCGCCAGGAGGCGGCGAGTTTCAGCCTGGACCAGGTGATGGAGAAGCTGCAGACTTCAGGAGGCTCCAAGTAGTCCATGAAAGAATCTAAACGCTGCATTTAAGGAGGATCAGACCATGAGTAAAACCAAAAGGCCAAAGACAGTATTACGATTCATAACCAGCCTGTGCGCGGTCGCCATATTTGTATAGAAGGAAGGAACCATTCATTTATTCCAAATTGCATCTGTTTATGGATGACCTCCATCGGAAACTATGAAGCGGGTTTCTTGCCTGTTTCATAGTTTTTTTTAATAATGAAATTTCCGCCTCTCCTGCTTCAAACGATTTATATGCAACCGTTAGGTGCGAACCATGGGTGTTGAGTCCTTGCCTGAGATGCAATGGTATCCAAATATAATCACGCTAATGACAGAGTTTAATCAAGATAGCATAGCTGCCGGCATTGACAATTTTTCCGATCCACCTCAAGGCAGGGGAGGAGGCTGATGAGCATATTCAGTTACATCATAAAAATAGGCCGATATAAGCTCATCCTGGTGAGTCTGTTGCTGAGCGGTGTATTCCTCGCAAGCAGTGTGATGGCTCTGACCGCCGCTCAATCCACGGGTAAAGGAGACGCAAAAAAAGAAAAGACCGCGGAAACGTCTGCGCTCAAAAAAGCGCCTCCCGTCGGTCCGGTGGACGAGTTTGAACGCGGCACACCCCGCAGCAGCCTCAAAGGTTTTTTTAAAGCCGCCCGCAGCGGGGATTTTGAGCAAGCGGCCGAGTATCTTGACCTGCACAGTTTGCCGTCCCGAACGGATGTGAGGCAAGGAGAGGACCTGGCGCGTCAGCTGAAAATCGTCCTGGATCGGACCCTCATGGTTGATGTTGATTCAGTTAGCGCGAACCCGGAGGGAAACAAGGAAGATGGCTTGCCCGAGAGAGAGGAAAACGTCGGGCGGATCAAAACGCCAACGCAAACGTTTAATATTCTTCTGCGGCAGGTTCCACGGGATGACGGCGTCTATGTCTGGAAGTTCTCCAACCGAACGGTCGCCGAAATCCCCGCTTTATATCGACAATTCGGGTACAGACCATTTGAAGAACGACTGTCGAGGTTTTTTCCCGACATCACCTTTCTAGGGTGGCAAATTTGGCAGTGGTTTTTATTCCTGGTTTTCGTCGGTTTTTCGTACCTCGCAGCATTGCTGCCGACCTGGCTGATCGGCGCAATTCTCCGAAAAAAAGATAGACAAATGAGATACCGACTGGCGAGCTTTATCACCAAGCCAGTGCGTATTGTGCTGATGTTTGCGCTTTTGCACATCGGCATTAATTTGATCGGTCCGTCAACAACGTTGCGCTCATTTACCCGGGCGGAAACGCTTTTTACCATCGCTGTCGTGTGGGCGATGCTAAGCTTTGCCGAGCTTTTATTTGACTGGTGGGCGGAACGATTGCGAAGAGGGGGACAAGAAGCGATCATGGTCCTCCGAAGGCCCATAAAAAATTTCCTGAAAATAGTAATCGTCATATTGGCGGCGCTCTTTTGGTTGGAAAATCTGGGTTTTAATGTCAGCACGCTCCTGACCGGTCTAGGCGTCGGTGGCCTTGCTGTCGCTCTCGCCGCTCAGGATACCCTTAAAAACTTTATTGCCAGCGTTATGATCATTCTGGATACGCCTTACCGGGTAGGGCAACGTATCGTCGTTAAAGGTCATGACGGTGTTGTTGAGGAAATAGGCCTGCGTTCCACCAGGTTAAGATTGCTCAACGGTCACCAGGCAACTATCCCCAATGACGAGATGGCAAGAAGCGACATAGAAAACATCGGCCGACGTCCTCATATCCGTCGGTTGACCAATCTCTCCCTTGCCTATGACACACCGCCGGAAAAGGTCGAAAAGGCCGTCGCTATCATTAACAAAATTCTCGAAAACCACGTGGGGATGGACCCGGATCTGCCGCCCAAAGTGTATTTTGACGAATTCAATCTCTCATCCCTGAATATTCTGGTCGCCATCTGGTATCATCCCCCGGAATACTGGGAATTCCTGGATTTCAGCCAGCGGGTGAACCTGCAAATCATTCATGAATTTACAAAAGAAGGCATAAAATTCGCTCTTCCCTCCACAACCACCTACCTGGCTCAAGATGAGGAAAAACCGTTGCAGATCAACATCTCCGAAAGCGGGACGTCAGAAACAGAAAGCGTTGCCAGATAGGATACTGATGGAAATTTCCGCAAAGAAGATTCTTACAGTCGTCTTGACCATAGTAATATTCTGGGTACCAGGATACGCGCTGTCGCAAGAGCAATCGAATGCAGAACAACCCTCTGTAGCTAAAGAAGAGGTATCGGCGTCTGCACCGGAGCTGTCCGATATTATACCCAAAGAGGCAAAATTGTCCGCCGATCTGGTGGCCCTTGAACAAAAAGTCAGCAATGCACCGGATGTCCCGGAATTTGAAAAAGACGTCTCCGGTATCGAGGAGAGCCTGAAAAAACCTGCTGGGCAATTACAACAAATAAAGAACGCAAAAGACCGCCAGTTAAATAAACTTGTGGAACTCAGGAAGGCCATCGAGCGGGAAAACAAACTATTCGAAGAAATCAGCAAACCCCTTAGCGAAGCCATTGATCAGTTTGGTACCTGGCGAAACGACTGGCTGGCGCAAAGGCAAAAATGGAATCAGTGGCAATCCGTCCTGCTTGAAGAAGGTGATCTAGCTCAGCTGCAAGCGACGTTTAGAAAGGCAAATGATACGATCGGAAAGGCCCTGAACATCGTCGTTTCAAAGCTTAATTCCATGCTGGCAGCTCAGGAAAGAGCAGGGAACATTCAGGCGAAAATCATTGCACTCAGCGCAGAATTAGACGCTCTCATCTTAGCCTCACGTTCCGATATGAAGATCAACATCTCCCCCCCGATGTTTTCGTTCCTCTATTTTTCTCAGTATTCAAACGAGTTGTGGTACGCACTGAAAAAAGGTCTAACTGAAATCGCATGGCCGGACAGCCGTTTTTTCGAACAACAGCGCTTGAATGTCTTCCTCCATGTTTTTCTCTCTCTTTTTGTAATATTCTTCGTCTATCGAAATCGACGGATATTAAATGACTCGAAGCGTTGGTCGGTTTTGGCAGCCAGGCCCATTTCCACAGGATTTCTTTTTAGTACTTTAGCGTTAGCGTGGTTTTATGAACACCGGATATATCAGGATATTTGGGGACTGACCATTACCACGGCCGCCGGGGTCTCTTATGCCCGAATTATAGGAGCCCTGGATCTTGCATCTTGGAAGGTGAAGTTCGCATATGGGTTGGTCATCGTTTTGCTGGCTACCAACCTTCTGCAGGTCATCAAGTTACCAACGCCACTGTTCCGATTATACACGGTTTTGACGGCGTTTGTCGCTCTTGTTTCCTGCTGGCGATGGGCCGGTGCAAGTGTGGGTCAAAAAGACGTGCGCTTCTATCGCTGGCCGCTTCGGGCGGGGGCTTACTTTTTGGCCGTTATCATCGTTGCGGAGATCTGGGGTAAACAGGGGATGGCCGAATTTTTGTTCATGTGTCTGATCCGTTCCACGGCATTGGTGCTTGGCTTTATGTTTTTCGTGTACATGACTCGCGGATTTTTAGAATGGCTGTTTCGCCATTCGTCTCTGCAACGAGTAGCATTTTTTCAAAAAAACACAGACACCATTATTCGCCGGGTGACAATCTTCATGGATACCGCCTTGTGCGGGCTGTTCTTTTTGCCCGCTATATTGTTAATCTGGGGTGTTTTCGATACCTTTCCATCCGCGATAAAAGGTCTGCTGACCTTTGGATTCAACGTGGGCTCCCATCGGATCAGTATCGATTTGGTGATTATTGCGGCCGGCATCCTTTATGGGTCGTTTCTGGCATCCTGGATGGCTCAAAAGGTGCTCGTAGACGAAGTGCTTGCCAAGCGTCGCGTGGAAACAGGGGTCCGAATTTCAATCGCAAGATTGGTTCACTATGTGTTGATATTTATCGGTTTTTTGATGGCCCTTGTGGCGGTCGGTTTCGATTTTACAAAACTCACCATTATATTGAGCGCACTTGGTATCGGTGTGGGCTTTGGCCTGCAAAACATCGTCAACAATCTTGTCAGCGGACTCATCCTGCTTTTTGAACGACCCGTCAGAGTGGGTGATTCTATCGAGGTCAATGGGCAATGGGCGGAAATCAAAAAGATCGGTCTTCGGGCCACATTGGTTCAAACCCTTGACCAGGCTGATGTGATCATCCCCAACTCGGATCTGGTCAGCTCTCAGGTGATCAATTGGACACTTAGCAATCGTCGCGTCCGGCTCATCATTCCGGTGGGAGTAGCCTATGGCTCCGATGTTTCCCTGGTGATGGAAACGTTGGTGGCAAGTGCCGGGGAAAATTCAAAGATTGCCGTATCACCCTCTCCTCAGGTGTTCTTTTTGAACTTCGGGGAGAGCTCGCTTGACTTTGAGCTTCGCGTTTGGGTACTTGATGCCGATAACAGACTGGCCGTGAGCAGTGAGCTTCACCAAGAGATTGATCGAAGATTCAGGGAAGCAAAAATCGAGATTTCCTTTCCCCAGCGGGATCTGCATCTGCGCAGTCTGGATGAATCGGTTGTTTTGACACCTATGAAAACAACAAGTTGACGTAGTCGATGCTGAAAACCCTTGTCCATTAATCCTATTGGAAAGGAGTGAATGATGCTTTTTAAGCGCTGTCTGCAGCTACTTACCGTGTTATTGGTTATTGTCTTGTCGGGGGAAGTGGGGCTTGCAAAGAAAAACTACGTTTCAGAAAATTCGGGCGGTGATACCGCAGTTGCTGAGCAAGAAAAGCCCGGCCAAATGACTCGAGTGGAACTCGAAACTGCCCTGATGCGGTTTGCCCAGACTTTCATTCGGGGTTTTACAAAGAAAGTCCGTTCTCTGGAAGATCACGAGTTGAACAAGAAAATACGTTTTGAGATAAGCCGTGCGGAATTGCGCACCATAAACATCATGATTGATCTTGTCACGGGACCGGATGCGGTTGATAACCTATTGGACATGGTTGTTTTCGTAACACTTTCGCGCACAACTGTTGAAAAAAGGTGGGACACCAAAGTTCTCGGAAAAGATAAGGGCGGTATCCCAGAGTTTTTCAAGCAAATGGAGAAAGAGATATGGAACATCGCAGGAAATGTCTTGACTCCGCGTCATCAAAAAGAACTTCGCAATTTAATTGTACGCTGGCAGGCAAAAAATCCCGGTGAATATTATATACAAGAAGTTGGTTTTAACAGAATTTCAAACACGATGGGGAAAACGTATTTCGAAGATGCCGGAAAACCGGGTTTTCTTTTACCGGAGATGAGTGAAGCCACGCGTTCAATAGACGAAGCCCGCAACCTTGCGGAACGCTTATCGTTTTTTGCAAAATACCTTCCAAGCATTTTACTTTCAACCGCAGAAACGGGCGTTTACGGCTTCCTTAACGAACCCGAGACAATCCAGTTATTATCGGATATCAAACGGCTGACCACCGCCGTAGAAGAAATTGGTTCGGAGGTGAAACAATTTCCAGATCGTTTAAGCAAGGAACGAGAGAAGCTGGTGGACGATTTACTTGAATCCGAGGGAAAACTTCAGACGCTTGCAAAAGAAATTCAGAAAAGTCTTGCAATGGGAGATGAAATGGCGATTTCTACAAATGAAGCGGCTGCCACTATGAACCAAACGGTTATTGCCATTGATAAAGTTTTAGAGCGTATTCAGGCAATGATCGAACCGGGCAGCTTAGACATTACCAAATGGTTTGAGACCGTTCATGAGGTCACCGAAGCTGCAAAACAAACGCAGGCCCTTGTGGTCATGACGGACAGACTCTTGACGAATATGACAACTGAGAGCAGATTAACGCAAATCCAAAAAAGCTTCGACGCATTGCTTCTACGAGTCTTTATGTGGACGGCCCTGTTAATTGTTTTTTTCTTTTTAGTCCTCTTCGGCTATCGGTTCCTGTCAAGAAACCTTATAAAAAGCACAACCGTTCCGCTTTAAGATCTTTTCTGGCAATTGATCGATTATTCTTCTAATGGTGTTGAGTGCCGACGTGAAAGCTGATACGATCTGGATAGGATAGTCCTCCAATGTTATTTTAATGATGGGAATGACTTCACAGACTCCGAAAAGTCGTCGATCATTTTCCGACTTTCTACTGCATCTGCATCCTTCAGCGGTTCCTGAATCAACCTTGCGATTCACCTTGAGCTGGGGGCTGGGCGGGACGGCGGCGACGCTGATTGGTCTGCTTATTTCCACGGGCGTCCTGTTGCTGCTGGTGTACGAACCTTCCGCCGATCGCGCGTATTCGTCCATCCTGACCCTGACACAGGAGACGCCCTTCGGGCTCTGGATCCGAAATATCCATCACTGGAGCGCCAATTTCCTCATCGGCATCATCCTGCTGCACATCATCCGGGTCGTCCTCACAGGGGCTTTTGGCTCGGGTCGCCGCCTCAACTGGGTCATTGGTCTGTTTTTGCTGCTTTTAGCCCTCGGCGCCAATTTCACGGGATATCTGCTTCCCTGGGATCAACTGGCCTACTGGGCGGTAACCATTTGCACCAGCATGCTGGGCTATGTTCCGCTTTTCGGTTCCTGGTTGCAGGATCTTTTTCGCGGGGGCGCTGAGGTGGGCGCTCCGACCCTGGCGAACTTTTTCGTTCTGCACGTGGCCGTCATACCCGGGTTTCTGATCATTCTACTCCTCTGGCACTTCTGGCTGGTCCGTCGCGCAGGCGGACTGGTGCAACCGGAAGATCCGGTTCAAGACGCCGCATCAAATCGGGTTCCTACCATTCCGAATCTGATCGCGCGGGAAGCGGCCGTGGGAATGGTCATGATCGCTTTTGTCATGATTTTATCGATTTTTGTAAACGCTCCGTTGCTGGAACAGGCCAACCCGGGCATGAGCCCCTTTTCGGCCAAGGCCCCCTGGTATTTTGTGGGCTTCCAGGAACTTCTTTTGCACCTGCATCCGGTCTTTGCCGTGCTCGTCTGGCCGTTGCTTGGCTTTGCACTCCTAATGTGGCTGCCATTCTGGGAGGACGCTGCGCTACCGCCGGGAATATGGTTCGGCGGGTCGGCCCGAGGACGGAAGTTGGCCCTGTGGACGGCAGGGGGCACCGTCCTGGTGACTTTTCTCGTTGTTGTCGGGGACGATCTGCTGCTGCGATCAATGTCGAACGCAACGTCAAATACGTTCGTTACCCGCGGTCTGATACCGACACTCCTGATGATCGGCCTGCTCATGGGTTTTTACTTTTTGCTGGCAGAAAAACTGAAATACACCCGAGCCGAGGCCGTCATGGCCGGCGTCATTCTCGTGCTTGTGGCTCTCGTCGTCTGCACCATCATCGGTTTCTGGTTTAGGGGACCGGAAATGCGCCTAACCTGGCCTTTTGTCCAAAATGGCGCGTAATACTTCAAGAAAACGATGAGGTAAATACAATGTCTGAGACTGCTCAAACCGAACGCCTGAAACAACTTGGCCGACGGCGCTTTCTTAACTGTGTCTGGACGTTTTTCGGCGCCATCGCCGCCTCCGAGTTAGGCTGGCTGGGTCTGTCATTTTTGAAGTCCCGGAAGGAGAGAAACCTGTCCGTAAGCACGGACAGCATAATTACCGCCGGCCCGGTGGAGCGGTTCAAGCCGGAGACGGTGACCGCCATTCCAAACGGCGGATTCTATCTTTCCCGGCTGGCGGACGGCAGTTTCCTGCCCCTGTCCAGAACCTGCACCCACCTCGGTTGCACCGTCCCATGGGTCGAAGAAAGAAAGCAGTTCGTATGCCCCTGTCACGGCTCCACCTTCAGCTTGACCGGGGAAGTCATCACTTCTCCGGCCCCGCGGCCCCTGGACACATTCCCGGCGCGCATTGAGAACGGCATCGTCAAGGTGGACATCGCTTCTCCCCGGAAACGGGAACGGTTCGACCCGACACAGGCGACCAGACTGTCATCATGAAGAACGTAGAAGCAACAAAACCCGTCATGAGCACTCACAGCTGGGAACGGATCGCCCTGATTGCAGCCGTCGTCGTACTTCTATCGCCGGCGCTCTATCTGCTCAAGGCCGGGATCATTAAACCGCGATCCGCGCCGGAACCCGCAGTTTTCACTGGGAGCGAAAGCTGTAAGAAGTGCCACGAAGTAGCTTACAGCAAGTGGCGGGGCTCTCATCATGATCTGGCCATGGATGTGGCGACCGAGACCTCCGTGCTGGGCGACTTCAATAATGTCAGCTTCACCGATCCCCACAATAACGTGGTTTCCCGTTTCTATCGCAAGGACGGCAAGTTCTATGTGGAAACCGAAGGGCCGGACGGCCGGCCCGGGGAGTTCGAAGTCGCCTACACCTTTGGCGTATATCCCCTGCAGCAGTATCTGGTGCCGTTTTCCGGCGGGCGTCTGCAATGTCTGAATATTGCCTGGGATGTGGAGAAAAAGTCATGGTACCGGTTGCCGCCCTATGATGTGAAAGGTCCGGACGACTGGCTGCACTGGACACGAGGCGCTCAGACCTGGAACGCCATGTGCGCCGAATGCCATTCCACTCATTTGACCAAGGGCTATGATCCGGACCGGGAAAATTACCATACCACCTGGTCGGAAATTGATGTGGGATGCGAGGCTTGCCACGGGCCGGGATCAAAGCACATCGAGTGGGCCGACCGGCCGCCGCTGGCCAGGTCGCAAACAAGCAACTACGCCTTGGCCGTTCGTACCGGAAACATCGATACGGCCGATCAGATAAAGCTGTGCGCTCCCTGCCACTCCCGGCGCTTTCAGCTCGGGGACAATCTCCACATGGAAGGCGAACTGCTGGATGTGATGGTTCCACAACTTTTGAGCGAAGGGCTCTATTATCCGGACGGCCAGATACTGGAAGAAGTCTATGTTTACGGCTCTTTCGTCCAAAGCAAGATGTACCAACGCGGCGTGCGTTGCAGCGACTGTCACGACGTCCACAGCCTCAAGCTGCACAAGGAAAAAAACGATCTTTGTACGCAATGTCACCGGGCTGAATTGTACGACACGAAAGACCACCATTTTCACAAAAAGGTGCACAACGGCAAGCCCAGTGAAGGCTATCTCTGCGTCAAATGTCACATGCCCGGCCGCACCTACATGGGAATCGACTACCGTCCCGATCACAGCCTGCGCGTCCCGCGTCCCGACCTGAGCGAAAAGCTGGACGTCCCCAACGCCTGTTCGGCCAGGGGGTGCCACGACGATAAACCGCTGTCATGGAGCATCGAGCATTACACCAAATGGTACGGCGAGACGCGCAAGCCCCATTACGGTTCCGTCATCGCCGCCGGACGAGCCAGCCGGCCCGAGGCTGAACCGGACCTGATACGTCTGGCTGAGGACCCACTGCTGCCGGCCATTGTTCGCGCCACGGCCCTGGAACTGCTGCGTGCCTACCCCAGTCCCCGAAGCCACGGGACGCTTGCCAGGGCGTTGGAGGATGATGACGCCCTGCTGCGCTATACGGCGATCCGCAGCCTGGAATACTTCGATGCGGACACCCGGCTCAAACGCATCGCGCCCAAACTCTATGATCCGGTGAAAGCGGTGCGCGTGGAAGCGGCCGTGATGTTGTCCGCACTGCCGCCCGATAGACTGCGAAGGGATGATCGGGAAGCCTTTTACAGGGGATTGGACGAATTCCGCCGGGCCATGCTGTACAACGCGGACTTTGCAGCCCAGCGGTATAACCTGGGCAACCTGGCCGCCAACCTTGGAAAAGACCGGGAAGCGATTGAATACTACCAAAAGGCCATTGCCATCGATGACCAGTTCTATCCGGCCAAAGTTAATCTGGCCATGCTTTACAACCGGCAGGGCAACAACAAGGAGTCCGAAAGGCTGCTTCGGGAGGCGGTGGCGCAGCATCCGGAACTCTACGAGGTCGCCTACTCCCTCGGTCTGCTGCTGGCGGAGATGAAACAGTATGAAGATGCCGGAGTCTTTCTGGCAAAAGCGGCCGCAGGCATGCCTGACTATGGCCGCGTCCATTACAACCACGGCCAACTCCTGCTGATTCTGGGGCAACCGAAAAAAGCACAAGTTGCCCTGGAAACCGCCCTGGCCCTTGAGCCGCAAAACCAGGAGTTCTTTGTTGCGCTGGCGGACTGCTACCTCAGATCCAGGCAACCGGATCGCGCCAGATCCTTGGCCGAAGATACAATTCGCCGCTTTCCCGGTCACAGGGCGGCGAATGAATTGTTGAGACATATCGACAAGTAGAATTTACGGCATGTCCTGCGGTGGATCCCAAGAATCGGACAGTGTGTTAATCTCTGAGTCAACCTCATCCGACAGGAGATTCAGTACATAGGTAAAATCATTCGAATGTTCAGATACAGGTACTCATAGTCGTTGGATATCAGAATGTTAGATTTTGATAGTCTTTATCGAGTAGTTTGCCTGCTACGGCCGGAGGTTTTGCTACTGTAATTCCCTCAATTAAATTATCAGTGGTTTTTCCGGCACTTGGGAGATAGAGAGGGCATATCTGAATAGAAGCCCCCATTTTAAGCAACGCCTTCAGCAACATGGTTGGTGATTTTTTCGAGGGCAAGAAGGTTTCTGTATTGGTTGACTGCAATGCTAAATCTCCCGCAGCCCCACATAGTACCATATTGATTTGTTTGCCATGCGCCTTCATGGTCTGAACGGATAATACCATCGCCATCATTTGTGCTTGTCTGTCCGCGGAGGTGACAACAACATTCAAGCCTTTCCCTTGCTCACCAAGTGCATTATCTGCCCATATTAACAAAGTCGTAAGAATCAATGCGTAGCAAAATCTTTTCATCACCTGCCCCCATAG
>ADZZ01000161.1 GCA_000179315.1 delta proteobacterium NaphS2 | reverse complement strand
GCCAGGCTCGTAATTGCTCTTTCTGCTGCTTTTATTTGGAATACTCTCAGTATCAAGTACGTTATGATATCTGGCATTATCCAGGATAACGATAGCCTCAGATGGAATATTCGGTAACAATTGGGTCTCAAACCATGTAGAAAAATTGTCCCAGTTCATCTGGCCATGATAGTCGCCGGTTCGTTTTTTCGCCTCAAAAACAAGTTGAGCCCCGCCTACCCAGCCATCTTCCGTGATCGCATGAACCAATATGAAACGAGGGCCAACCCCTGAAGGCTTGTTAACGAGAGGACCGTCTTCGTTAAGGTACCATGTGAACCGGCATGAGTGATTCTTGTTTATATAGGTTTCATCCAAATAGACTTCCGGCCGCTTCAATGTTCCATCGGGATTTCGATTGGCAAGCTTGGCTCTGAGGTATTCTCGTCGTGCAAATATAATTCGATCCTGTTCCTTCAGGCTATTTCTTCTTCGGCCTTCGCCATGACTGAAACCCCACCGGTTAAGTGCACGCCAAAGGGTCATTTTTGGAACATCGATCCCGTGTTTTGAACTCAGGAACTTGCACACCCTGCCGATGCTGACACGCCTTCCACCCAGGTTCTCAGTTCTAATAAATTTTCTCACAATGGGTTGGGCGATCGGGCACATACTTGACGGCGGTCTACCAGGACGTTCCTTTATCCGGACAACAACTTCATCGCCATCTTTTTTATACTGGGCCATTATTCTCTTTACTGTGGCGATGCCTATTCCCAGAGCATCTGCTGTCCGTTTGGCGGCATCCTTTGTTGAAACAAATTTTCCAGTTTTTCTTTCTTCATCATAGTGATTTTTCAGCCGGACAACAGTTTCAACCAATTCAGCAGGAAGCTGTTTCCCTTGAAACGACATTGAGGTATTCCTCCAAAAAGGTGACTTTTCCCATTTTCAGAGGAATTTTTAACATATTCAGAAAATGTTGTCAATAACAGTATCAAGATA
>ADZZ01000162.1 GCA_000179315.1 delta proteobacterium NaphS2 | reverse complement strand
CGACAATCGCTATCTTCACCGACAAATCCTGGAGATGACCGGGCGACACCATTATCGGCGCGGATTTCGGTCTCAAGGAGGTGACCGAAGCGGTACGACAGGTGGCTCTCCTGAACAATCCGGTCCTGCTCGTGGGCGAGACCGGGGTGGGCAAGGAAGTCTTTGCCAACGCCATTCACTATTCCTCCCCGCGTCAAAACAAGCCCTTCATCAAAGTGAACTGCGGCGCCATCCCTGAAGGACTGATCGACAGCGAATTGTTCGGGCATGAAAAGGGGGCCTTTACCGGCGCCATATCCAGAAAGCGGGGCCGTTTTGAAAGGGCCCATACCGGGACCATTTTCCTGGACGAGATTGGAGATCTGCCTCTTGCAGCTCAGGTGAGACTGCTTCGGGTGCTCCAGCAGCATGAAATCGAAAGGGTGGGAGGGACCGAATCTATCCCGGTGGACGTACGCATCGTTAGTGCCACCCACCGGAACATGGAAGAAATGGTTCGATCGGGCAGGTTTCGTGAAGATCTGTGGTTCCGGCTCAACGTATTCCCCATCACGATTCCACCGCTTCGTCACCGGAAAGAAGACATACCGGCCTTGGCCGCCCATTTCATGGAACGTAAATCAAGGGAACTCAAAATCCATTCTCTGCCGGCATTGGATCGTGGATTACTGGACCGCTTACAGGCGTATCACTGGCCGGGAAACGTGAGGGAATTGGAGAATCTGGTGGAAAGGGCGCTCATCCAAAACCAGATTGCGGGCGGTGAAGGTCCCCTGCGTCTGGATCCCATGCCATTACCTTCTTTCACGGACACGGACCGATTCGGGGTTCATGGGGAAGACAACCGTGACATTTTGCCTTTGGACCAGGCCATGAGAAACCACATTCATAAGGCCCTGGCCCGCACCGGGGGAAAAGTGGAAGGTAAGGACGGGGCCGCGCATATCCTCGGACTGCATCCGAGCACCCTGCGGGGGCG
>ADZZ01000163.1 GCA_000179315.1 delta proteobacterium NaphS2 | reverse complement strand
TTCCTTAAGGCGCATTCCAAGATCGATCTGACCTGTGGTGTGTTTTTCAGTCTCAAAGCTCACTGTCAAATCTTTCACCCAGTATCGGTGCGGTTTGTTCAAATTTTCCAGACTTCGCGCTTCAGCTTTCAGAATGGTCAGAGAAGTCGTGCCGCGCTTAACGGAAAGGTCGATGGCCACTTGGGCAATCTGGTTGATCTGTGCTCTCAACCGTGTGGAATGCGCCTTTTTTTCCAAAATCCAGTAGGCGATGGTATTGAGCTCATACAAACGCGGACAGGAATGCGCATAAAAACGTATGATATTATCTTCACTGCCCCACAATTCCTGCATACCGGTGAGGCTTTCAAAAACAAATCGCACATCACCATCCAATTCACTGTGGATTCCGTAAAAGGAATCCGCCACCTTATTGACTTCCCAGGGCTCATCAACGCAGATGATCCGGCATGGCAAATCTGAAGAATTTTCCTCGTAAAAATTTGAAAAAACATCCGATCCGGCCCCTTTTCCGTAGGTAAAACAATCCAGAAGGGTAAAGTGCTCGCTTTCAGCCAAAGGTCCCAGCTTTTCCAGCAGATTTCGAGGAGACCGGTCAAAGCTCACATAGATCAAAGGCTTTCCCTGAGATGTGGATTCCTGTATGAAATTCAGATAAAACACGGAAGCCAGACTTCCCGCATCATCATGCCAAACTACATTATCACCGATAAAGATACCGCCTAACAGACGATCCAGCTGATTGACCCCTGACGCAATCCTCGTTTTGTGCAGTGGGTTTTCCACCATGATTCAGACCTCTTCCTGAAACTAACATCCTTTAATTTATGGGACTCAAACTAAACTCATTTTCCGATAAGTCAACTGGCTGAGATGACGCGTGAGCTCTTACGTTGCCTTTTTTCCTGCCTGGTGATATTTTTTTAAATTTACCGGTAAACGGCACAACGACTCGCAATTCGTATCGAACCCTGACGGCAGGAAAATACATTATATGGGAGATCTTTTTTTCATGGTAAATTTTCAAAAACTGAATATCGAATATTTCGTCAAAGAACTGGCAAAGGCTTACCGCCGCAACTATAGTGACCTGGAGCCCGAATTTGAAAATCTGATAGCATGGTCGGGCCGACTTGCCCTGGAAAACATCGCCAACACCGACGCGCTTTACCACGACCTATACCACACGGTCATGGTAACCTTGGCGGGCCAGGCCATTCTGGAAGGCAAGCATCTCTGTGAGGGCGGCATCACACCCAGGGACTGGCTTCACTGCACCATCGCATTTTTGTGTCATGATATCGGATACATAAAAGGAATTTGCCGAAACGACAACGCCCCGCGATTTGCAACCGGAATAGGAGATGAGACCGTCGAACTTGAGGAAGGGGGCACGGATGTGGCCCTGACCCCCTATCATGTGGACCGCAGCAAGCTCTTTGTGCGGGAGCGCTTTGGTGGAAAACTCATTGGCAGAGCAGAACGCGTTATTGATGCGGACCTCATCGCTTCCTATATTGAAATGACGCGATTTCCCGTTCCCGATGACGAAACCCATCGTGATACCAAAGGATATGGCGGGATCATCCGTGCCGCCGACTTCATCGGCCAGATGGGAGACCCCGATTATCCGAGAAAGTCACCGTCTCTTTATTATGAGTTTGAAGAGGTGGGCATCAATGAAAAGCTGGGTTACAAAAGACCCGGAGATTTGCGAAAAAGTTATGCCAAATTTTACTGGGATGTGGTCAGCCCTCTCATACAGGATGCCCTGCGTTATCTGCACCAGACCCAGGAAGGCAAACAATGGATTTCAAACCTTTATGCCCATGTCTTTGCCTCAGAACATTGAGTGACCATGAATGGCTGTCCGACACTCTTAAGCCGCCTGCTTTAAAGGTTTCATATTGACCACATAGATGCCAATGCTTACCAAAACCAACGAAAGCGATAATTTCCATGTCAAGGGTTCATGCAAAAGTGCCACGCAGGCAACCGTTGAAAATACCGGTGTCAAAAACGTAAAGGCGCTCAATTTGCTGACAGGGTATTCATGAACCAGATAAAACCAGAGGAGGTAGCTGATAAAGGCCACGATGATTCCTTGAAAAAGCACCGACAGCACAATCAAACTGTTTAAATAATAGATGGGAGGTTCTTTGACAAGCGTGCTGATCAAAAAGAGCACGGGAATGGAAAAAAGCATTTGATAAAAAAGCGTATGGTAAAATGAGACGGATCCCACAAGACGGCGCTTGATATAGATGGTGGTTAAAGCCCACAATGCCGCCGCCGCAAATGCCAGCAAATCACCCGTAAGTGCTGTCCAGGTCGGCAACCCCATGTCTTTGCTGAGCAGGACAACAATACCGATAAACGCCAGAATAAGACCCGTTGTCTTATAAGTTGTAAGACGATCTCCCTTCAGGAAAAAATGCGCTCCCAGCGCATGAAAAAAAGGCGTTGCATACAAAAGAATCCAGGCGGAAGATGCCGTGGTAAAAAGCAAAGACGCATAGAGACATGCGAATTCGGTACCGAACAAAAGCCCTACCACCAGACCATCCAAAAGGTTGGACGGGAAAAGCGGCAGCTTCTTCACTTTCATCCAGATTGCCAGTGCGATGACGGCAATGGCCGAACGAAGGCCGGCGCAAAAAACAGGCGCAATACCCTCATTGCTCACTTTGATGGCCACCGCATTGAACCCCCAAAGCAGACACAGGGCGGTCAAAAGTAAAACAGCCTTTAAATCAAGGGTCTCTCTTATGGCAGGGGAATTCAAGCGGTTTTACTCCCACCGCCCGTCATCTCTTCGCCTGAGATCCCTGTAACCCACCCTGCCCTGGTCATTGATAAATGAATTCGACAACCAGCTCACCACACTGATGATGAAACTGCCGAAAACCGCGGACCAGAACCCATGCACCACAAATCCCGATATCACACCGGACGCCATTTTGAGCAGAACCGCATTGATGATAAACGTAAAAAACCCCAGTGTCAGGATATTGATGGGAAGGGTTAAAATCAACAGAATGGGCCTGAAAAAAACATTCAAAACCCCCAGAATAGCCGCAGCAAAAAGGGCACTGAAAAATCCGGTGACTTCAATGCCGGAAATAAGGTAGGAGGCAAACATTATTGCCGCTGTAAGAACCAACCATCTCACCAGAAGTCCCATATAGAGCTCCTTATCGTAATCATTCATTCCGGAACATATTTTATGTCCCCATCGGATACCAGCGCGTGTCGAAGTGCTGCATCAAAACATTTTGCGACATTATTTTCCAGCCTCTGAAACCCGTTACAAACGCTGACAACTGTTTTTGAAATGACATTTGGCCATTAAACAGATTATGCTACTCTATAACAAAAGCGCGGTTGGTGCATCAATTAAATAATCATCCGAAACTGGTCCAACATATCCGACAGGAGGACAACCTATGGATTTCGTACTCAAAAAAGGCATGACTATGATTGAAAACGCTGAAAAGATACTGGTATTCACCGGAGCGGGCTTAAGCACCGAATCGGGCATCTCCGATTTCAGAAGCCCGGGGGGCGTATGGGAGAGATATGATCCTTCGGACTTCTATTTCCAGAAGATTATCTCCGACACCCATGCGCGGGAAAAATACTGGGAGATGAGCAGTGAACTCTATCGTGCCATGAAAAACGCCCAACCCAACACGGCACATATGGCGCTGAAGGCCCTTGAAGACACGGGGAAGCTTTTGGCTGTCGTAACCCAGAATATCGATAATCTTCACCACAAAGCGGGCAATACCCCGGACAAGATAATTGAGCTTCACGGTACGGCCTTCAGAGTCTTGTGCCTGAAATGCGGAAAAACGTACGACCGCGATGAAATTGAACACCGTCTGGATACCGGCGTCAAAGCACCATGCTGTGATGAATGCGGCGGTATTCTGAAGCCCAATACCGTCTCTTTCGGTCAATCCATGCCCGAAGAAAAAGTGGCGAGATCCTTTCAAGAAGCCGAAGCGTGCGATCTGTGCCTGGTGCTCGGTTCCTCCCTGGTGGTTCAACCCGCTGCCATGGTGCCGGCCCATGCCGCGGAAAGCGGCGCGATGCTGATTATCATCAATCGTGATCCAACCCCTCTTGATGGTAAAGCGGATCTCGTGATCAACATGTCCGTTACAAAAGCACTTGAAACCATGGTGGGAGATCTTTTTCACTTGAAAAATGAAAACCGTTGAAGCATAATAATAGATTACACTTAAGAAACATTTCGAGGAGGATCTCATGTTAAGAATCGGTTTTGTTGGTTGGCGCGGCATGGTAGGTTCCGTTCTCATGGGACGCATGCGGGAAGCTGAAGATTTTGAGGGCTTTGAGCCGATTT
>ADZZ01000164.1 GCA_000179315.1 delta proteobacterium NaphS2 | reverse complement strand
ATCTTCGGATGTTCTCATATCTTCGATCATGCCGCAAAGGACAATCAATCCAAATATCCATGGGCACAGAATGTGGTTCTTATTGGTCTGTTAAAGGTCATCAAAGGACGATGGGCTTGTCTCCCCCTTTCACAGCGATTTTATTTGCCCCAAAAGGCCATAAATGCCAAATCGGACAATATGAGGGTTGCCGGAAAGGTCGTTTCTTTCCAAACCAAACTCCAACAAGCTGTCGAGATGGTAATTCAGGTAGCTCAACACTTTGCCGGCGTTGACATAATAATCGTTTGTGACAGCTGGTTCGGAAATAACGGCCTGTTCAAACCCCTCCGCACTAAACTCGGAAATTTTGTTCATTTGCTTTCAAGATTACGTTCCAATACCGTACTGTACTCCATCCCCAAGATCGGTTCTTCCAAAAAGCCGGGAAGACCCAAAAAATATGGCAGCAGGTTGGGTTCGTGCGCTGAAATGGCGGCGGCATTCATGGCGTACGCTTCAACCTATCACGTCTTCCTGTACGGAAAATACCGTGAAGTCAACGCATACTCCCAAATCGTTATGCTCAAAACACTCAAGTGCCCTGTCCGGGTTGTCTGGGTCTTTCGAAAAACACAGTGGATCGCAATCTTCTCCACGGACTTGAAGCTGTCGGTTGAGCAAATTATCGAGTATTATGGGGCCAGGTGGAAAATCGAGTCGGGTTTCAAGGAGATCAAGCAAGACATTGGAAGCAGCAAAAGCCAAACCCGCAATGCACAGGCAGTGATCAATCACATCAATTTTTCCATAATGGCCGCAACAATCATTTGGATCTATGGTTCACGGCTCGAAAACATTCCCGAACGCAGGCACAAGGTCAAGGGTCGCAACAGTTTCGCCTTTTCCGACCTGAGACATATCATCGCTAAGTCCGCATTGAGCGATGATTTTCATGCCGTTTGCAACCAGACACAACTGCCCG
>ADZZ01000165.1 GCA_000179315.1 delta proteobacterium NaphS2 | reverse complement strand
CGCTGGTGTTCCGGCACCAGTCGATGGCCTGCCGGTTCAAATCATGCCAGCTGACAAAGGTTCTTCCAGGAAGAAAGTTATTTTCCACAAAATGAAAAGGCCTTTCCACGCGGGCACTTCGATTGGCATCGCCTACGGCATGGGCCACAAACCCGGTTTGATACATATCAGCGAAGTATTTCATCTCAGGTGCAATCAATGCGTCAGGTCCGGTGCCGCCGGCCACAATAACACTGGTATTGTCAACGATGCACCGGGAACACACCCCATCCATAAAATCGAAGGCTTTTGACAGAAAAACCTTGCACTCAAACCGGGTGAAACGCGGGTAATACTGAATAAAAAGCTTTCGGGAAAAGGCCAGTGTCAGGGAAGCGCACTGGGCCGATACTTTTTTCCCATCAATGGTAACCTGATGGGGTGACGTATCATGCTGCATCTCCTGACCGGGTTTAAAATGGTATTGTCCCGCGCGTCTTTTTTTTCGCTTCCGGATCTCGTGTTTTCTCATGATCCAGGTCAGACTTTGATAAGGAATCGTGATCTGATGGCGGCTTTCCAGTTCCTCCGCCACTCGCACGGCATTTCCTTTGCATTCCTTGAAAAGATCGCGGATTAAAGGGACATGTTCTTCATGCCGGGATTCTCTGTGGGGTGCTGCTTCATCCGGATCCTTTAAGATCTTCGTGATGGTATTTCGGCTGACCTTGAGCGTTCGGGCGATTTTGCGCAAACTCATACCGGTATTTTTCAGTTCCAAAATGGCATCTTTTTTGGATTGTCTGATCATGGCTCTATCTCTTTTTTGAGTTTTGCCGCCTGATTTTCGACTTTGTTCACCCAGGCTTTCAGGGTTTGTTTCTTAAATGGATCGCTTTTTGGATATGGACATGGGAAACGGTTTTCAGCAGACGTCCGAGCACAGCATATACCATTTTAATATCCTTGAACCATTTGCCTTCCGGTCCGTCATGAATCTCCTTGGCCTGTTCGGATTGGATTCTTTCATTTTGAACCTTTATGAAAAGAAAGGGATTTTCCAGCATGCGGTCTCGAACAGACCGGTTGCTTTTTTGGTAATGTTCGTAAAAATGGGCCAGTTCCCTCGTGGATAAAGGTTCATTTTCCAGGTGGGCCATCAGTTTTTGTGCGTCTTTAATGTTGGCGCGCGCCAACGGCGCCATGACACGGCTGGCACTCCAGGTTGAAAGCGTTCCTGAAATCACGGCTTTCAAAATATTTTCAGGCAGGGCCTCAACCAGATCAAGCCGTCGTTTCACAAAACTTTTGTCGCGTCCTATCCGGGCTGCGATATGGGAGAGGCTGCACCCGAACCGCCGATGTAATTCCTGAAGCAAAACCGACTGCTCAATGGCTTCCCATTGCCGTTCATTGGTTTTGGCCAAAAGCGAAAACATGGCATTTTGTTCGTTTTCTTCTGATAAATGGACACATATTTGGTCCTTTCCGCAGGCACGAAGCGCTCGAACACGCAAGTACCCATCAACCAGAATCAGTTTGTCTTTCTCTGTAACAACCAGGGCCGGAACGATTTGCCCGTAAGTTTCGATGGAATCCCGCAATTGCTTTAAAGCCTGGTGGTTCATGATCCGGCAATGAGCGTAGCGCAATTCCAGCAGATGAATATCAACTGTTCGGGTTGATCCCACGTCCTTTCTCCCGAAT
>ADZZ01000166.1 GCA_000179315.1 delta proteobacterium NaphS2 | reverse complement strand
GTCAATGGCCTGCCGTAACGGTTCCAGAGACGGCAGATGCGTTTTTCTTCGGAGGTCCGCCCCACAATTTCAGGCCCGGGGGGTTCGCTCACAGGGGTTTCGGAGGGTTCAAAGACAAGATCGTCGCCCACTTCCAGCAGGACGTCTTGCGCGGGAAGGGAAAACATCTCCTGAAGACGTTTTAAGGTGTTGGGACCCAATTTGGCATCGGTCGGGTCGACCCCCGCAAGGTGTTGAAAATCTTCAACGGCTTCGGAAAACGCAATCCAGTCAACGGCGTCCAGTTCCCCTTCCTCCAGCAGTTGGTCGCGGTCAAGGTCTCCTTGAAGAAGGATGGCATATCCTTGCCATTCTGCGGGGATGTCCCGCAGATGCCAATGTCTCCCGACGGCATTGCGATTGTATGTGGCGGGTGATGTCATGGTCGCTGCTCCTTATTTTGAGGGTTTCTGATTTGTAAGGGTACCTTGCCCAACGGTGTTGTCAGGCCCGGACGACGTATTTCGTTCGATGAGATGTTCAAGCAAATCCTGCAGGAAAGCGCGGTCTTTCATGCTGGCGTAGGCTTCCGGGAAGCCGATGACGGTGATCAGGCCGGCCCCTTCCAGAAGTTCTTCATGCTTCTCTTTAAAAGAGGATTCAACGTTGAATTCGCTCAAAACGACCGCGATGCGATTCCCGCCCTTAATGCGGGTGTTGTCGATCATTGGAAAATCAAAATAATCCACCCAGAAGTCCAATTGTTCGTTGTCATTTCCGCCGCCAATATTCAAATACTGAAGTTTCACAGAAAATGCCCCCGGCTTGATCAGCCGACCATGCGCAGCAACGCCTCCAGGAAAGATTTTCGGGGCAGTTTGTTGTCTTGGTTGCAAACGGCATGAAAATCATCGCTCAATGCGGACTTAGAATCTGTCCATAAATAACTTGAACAAATAGCGTCATTATGCTATCGGTAATTTATGGAAAATAAAATCGAACCGATAGTGAATGAAAAGTTTAATACGCTCCTTCCAATTCTTGATGAAAAAGGCCGTCGCCTGTGGGCTGCCGCAGAGGCAAAATCTCTTGGTCGTGGTGGTATATCAGCTGTTTCCAAGGCTACAGGCCTTTCAAGAACAACTATTTATCAGGGCCTCAAAGAAATTGAACCGTCAAATGCTGCAAAGCCTGCTACCAATCGAACACGGGCCAGAGGGGGTGGTCGAAAACCTATTACCAAGGTCAACCCGATCATCCTTCGTGACTTGGAAGGGATGGTTGAACCAACCACCCGAGGCGATCCCGAATCGCCACTGCGCTGGACATGCAAAAGCACGAGGCAGCTGTCGAGAGCTTTGCAGGTTATGGGGCACAAAATCGGTCGGCAAAAGGTATCGGAACTGTTGGCCGATTTGGGTTACAGTCTCCAAGCGAACCGCAAGGTTCGTGAAGGTTCCCGTCATCCGGACCGCGATGCCCAGTTTCGCTATATTTACAACCAGGTAAAAGTATTTCAGGAGAATAACCAACCGGTTATTTCTGTTGACACCAAGAAAAAGGAGCTTGTTGGAGATTTTAAAAACGCAGGCCGGGAATGGCAACCAAAAGGACAACC
>ADZZ01000167.1 GCA_000179315.1 delta proteobacterium NaphS2 | reverse complement strand
GTTAAATAACTAGTTGAATTTATTGGCATAAAAATTGAAAAAATTTTCATTTTTCGTGCCAAAATTCTCTGCGCATAATAAAAAAAATGCGCGGAACTGGCTGGAAAAATTGGAAAAGGTTCAAAAACGGTGAAACTTTAGATAAAAACACACTCCACCATCAGAAAAAATGAAGAAATTTTTTCTTTGACAACGGGATCTCTTTTTGGACTCCGGTCGGTAAGGGGTCGGACCAAGCTTTTAATAGCTATCTCATTGGTTTTCATGGAATATTTTTCCAAAAATACTGATTTTGAGCCGTTAGAAGAGCGTTTTTGTCCCCCAAAATGTCCTTATAAGCCGCTGAGGATTCCTGGAGTTCATAGCTCCCATCATTGGCAATAACCTCACGCCCCTCGCCTTTGTCTCCAAGAGCTTCTTTCGTCGTAGTGACAAATGCCTGACTACCCACAGCAACGCTTTCTGACCATTTACCGTCTCGAAAATGATCATTTCCCTCAAGCGCTTCCGCAACCCATCCACCATAAGTAGAGCCCAGATCATCCATCGAATCAAAGTTGAGCAAACTCCTCAGTCCGTCATAATCAATCAGCGCATATCGTTGTCGAGGTGATAGAATCTCATTGTATCCACAAAACCGCCACTCCGACGGGTGTTCTACGACTCCTGCACGAACCATATTGAGGTCAATGTAAACAAGACACTGAAACAAATGTTTATTTGCTTCGATTGCCGTTGCATGGTAGCGGTCTTCCCAGTAGGCGCCTTTTCGATCCTTCCTCATGTTGAATTCCTGGCCGGTTCTGCCCGCTACCAATTGAATGGATTTGGGTATCACGTCTTGATGCCCTGTGTCCCTGACAAGAAGATGGACGTGGTTGGAAGTTACCGCATAGCTCAGTACACTCAGCCCATAGCGCTTCTTGGCTTCAAATAACCACCGGAGGTACCGACGGCGATCTCTGGCGAATTTCAAGAGGAATTCCTTTTTGTGGCACCGATGCGTAATGTGCCACACATGTCCTCGGATGTAATGTCGGTCGCCCTTGGCATTTCATTGGTCGTTTCT